>CAZUBB010000010.1:32733-45135 GCA_964618485.1 uncultured Pirellulales bacterium | reverse complement strand
AGGCGACTCGACAACCGCCTCAACGCCTCTGCGGCGCGGGCCTGCAAATTCGGGATCTCCAGCCAATCGGAGAGGATGTAATAGCCGTCGTAGCGCAAGAGCGGGTTGCCATTGAGCAACAGCGTGCTGACGGAGCATACGAGAATTACGCGCATGGCGAGCGCGTTCCAAAGTCCCGGCTCGGTCAACCGCCAGACGACGACCGCCAGGCTGCAGAGCGCGAGCTCCGCCAGGATGCCGGCCGCGCCGATCAACATGCGCCGCCATTTGTTCGGTAACATCCAGGCGTCGGTCACGTTGCAATACAGGCACGGCGTAAACACCAACAACATGACGCCGAGCTCGGTGCATTCCGCGCCGAAACGTTTGCAAGCGACGCCGTGCGCGAGTTCGTGCGTGATCTTCACCACCGCCAACGCCAGCGCGAACCACAGCAAGTTGTCGCCGCGAAAAAAATCGGCGGCGCTCGGCAACTGCGCGACGAATCGTTCCCAACGCGGCACGAGAAGCGTCACCGCCGTCACGATCGCCGCCAGAAGCGCGAATCCCGCCGCAGGAGTGAACAGCCATCGCAATCGCTGCTGCAGCCCATCCAGAAACCGATCCGGGTTCACGCCGCGAAAACGTATCGCGAGGGGATTCAGCCATTGCGACCGCCGGGCGTCGCGCCGCCTGGTACGGCCGCGCTCGAGGAGTGCTTCTCCCTGTGCAAGAGCGTCTCCAAGCACGAGCCCTTCGCGATGAAGGAGCGCCAGGAATTCTTGAAAGTGCGCGAGCGTCAAACGTCGCGGAGCGAAACGCGCTGCGCAAAGCGCGAGGATTTCGTTGGGGCTGCGTTCTCCGTTGAGCAGGCCCCACACGAAGTACTCTTCGTCCTTCAATTGAAAGTGGCTCAACGTTACCGGGTCTTTGAGATGCCAGCGACGTTGCCCGCGAAAGTAAGTGGGGAGCGCGATCACGTCGGCCCGCGCACGGAAGCGCACGGGACGCTCGGCGGCGGCTTCGGGCGGCGGTGGCGCGACGCCGCTCATGGTCCCTCGGCCGGCGATGTCGCAGCTTCGCCGATCAGAAGCGTGCCTGACTGTCCTGGCCGCAAACGGAGGTCGCGGTTCTCGATTTCGGCGCTGATTCGGACGCTGCCGTTGACCGGATTCGCTTCGGAGCTGACAAACGTCACGCGGCCGGGGAATTCGTCCGTGCGCCCCTCGGGCAGATTCACGATAATCCGCACGGGGCGATCGAGGAGGGCCCGATCGAACTGCTTCTCCGCGACAAAGCCCTCGGCCCGCAACGTGCTCACGTTGACCACGCGCACGACGGTCTCGCCGGGCGTGAGCCATTCGCCGGGGCGGCGTTTGACCTCGTTCACGATGCCCGCCAGCGGCGAGGAGACCGCGCGCAGCGCGACCTTGAGTTCGGCGAGTGCCACGTCGTTCTGCGCGGCCTTCGCGAGGCGTTCGGCGGAGACCTTTTCGCGCCGCGCGAGATCGATTTCCAACTGCGCCTTCTGCACCGCTAATCGCAATTGATCCAGCTCCGCGTCGGAAACGCTTTTGGGGAAGCGCTCCAGCGAATCCATCGCGCGGCGCAAGTTCAATTCCGCCAGTTGCATGGCGGTTTCGGCCAGCCGCAGCGGCAAGTCATTTTCCGCGCGATGCTGCGCCTCGTCGGCGTCGATGCGGGCCCGCGAGAGTTGCAGTTGGGCTTCTCGATCATCCAGTTTCGCTAACGTCTGGCCGGCTTCGACGAGTTCTCCTTCGCGAACGCAAAGCTCCGCGAGCGCGCCGGCCTCGAGGGCCGGCACATCGGCCTTGTCGATCAACGTCAGGCCGACGTTTTCGATGCGGACCTCCTCCGCCCATGCAGATATCGACGACAGTGCGATGAGCAATGCCAACCCGATCGATCGACGCATCGTCGCTACCTCCCCAATTACCAGACTCGCGCCGCGAGCCATTCCCAGATTTCGTGAAACCAGACGTAGGCGATCGGCCGACGCCCGCAATGAACCTTCGCTGTGGCCTGCGCTCCCGTGCGGAGCACCGGCGCCGCGGCGCGGTCGAACGTCACCTCCGCCGGGACGACGAGCTGCGCGTCGTCGCGTGTCTGTGTCGCGCCGGATAGCTTGCTGAGTTGCCCGGTGAACACCGTGTTCGCTTCAGTCGCCAGGCGGAACGATACTTCGAGCGGCTGCTCGCTTGATTGTTGCGCCGATAAGACCTGGCGGAATTCGCGATCGGGGATGTCGAGTTCCAACCGCCACGGTCCCGCTTCGTTGGCGACGGTGAGCAACTCTTGTCCCCGCGCCACCGGTCTCCCACGTAACAAGTCGGTCGCGCGCCACGTGACGACCTTTCCGGCAAGCGGGCTCCGCAAGTCCAGCTCCGCCTGTTGCCGGGCGACCAATGCCTGTTGTGCGCCGAGGCTCGCTACGAGCGCCGTCAGCGACTCTTCCTGCGCGGCGAGCTCGCTGGCGTCGAGTTCGGAGCGCGAAGGACCGTTCGCAGCGCTCCAACGTTCGGCTTTAACGGAGCGAAGCTGCTCTTCCGCCGTGGCCAACTCGCCGGCGATGCGGGCCGCTTCCAAGTCGAGCGCGGGGCTGTCGAGTCGAAGCAATAATTGATCCGCCGCCACGGGTTTCGCGTCTTCCGCGAGTACCTCCCGCACCACGCCGTCGGCCGGGGCGAAAATCGCCCGGCGTTCGACCGGTTGCAATCGCCCCCGCGCGGTGACGGTAAGCTCAGCCGGAATCAACCACCCGAGCAGCGCCGCCGCACCGATCGCGCCAGCAATCACGTATGCTCGTTTCCAACGCGTTGAATTCTGCGCCGCGAACCAGGGATCGATCCGCCGCCACCACGCCGCCCAGGGGATGCGCTCCTGCGCGAGCGATTGGGCGAATGCCGATTCCGCATGGCGTTGAAAGGGTTGGAGAATCGTCGCGCGCGCTTCTGGTTGCGGAAGCGGCGCTTGGAACCACTCCAGCACGACGACCGCGAACGGACGGGCCGGCGCGGCGTCATCGCCGCGCCAGGGTTGAAACAGCGGAAGCGCGATGAGCGACGCCGCCAGCGACTCGTCGCGATACGCCTCGGCGACGTCTCGTACCGGCATGTCGCTCGAAGGCGCCGCCCGATCGAGCTCGATTGGCTCGCCAGTCGCCGCCACGTGGACGGCGAGCGTTTCTAAGGCGCGGACCACGGCGCCGCGCCGTTCAATGCTGTCGACGCCGCTGACGGCCCGGGTTTTCGGTTGGCCGCCCTCGACGGTGACAAGTGACACGCGATCGCAACCGATCAGGCTGCGTCCATCGTTGACGATGACGTATGCAGTCGTGTCTGCATCTTTGCCGCGGTGAACGCGCTCGGCGAATTCATCCGCGCCGGTTTGCCGGCGCTGGCGGTCGACGAGCGTTTTCAGCGCCGCGCGGCGGTGGTAGTCGGCGGCCAGATCGCGAAAGGCATCGAAGACCTCGAGCGCCTGCTCTTGCCTCACCGCGGCGTCGCGCGGTTCAACGAACAGGATTACGACCGCCAGAGAGCGGCCGAAGTCGTCCTCAATCGCGCCAGAGAGCAGTGCGTCGTCGCCGGGATTCACCAGAGCGCCGGTCGCGCGGCGACGAGGCGGCAGCAGTTGCGCGGCGCGGTGAAGCGCTGCGTCCGACAGCCATTCACGATCGGGCCATCCTCCTGGTCGGTCGCCGGTGGTCGCGTGCCAACGCAGCTCGCTAACGAGTTGATAGCCGCCGTCGCGGTCCGGCTGCCAAACCCCGCCGCACGTGGCGCCGAGCGCCTGGGCCAGGCTCTTGAGAAAAACGTCGTAGAAGGCGCTCGCGTCGCCGCCTTCGCGGGCCGCCGTCGCGGTGGCCGCCAGCAGCTCGTCAATCTCTCGCCACATTGCGCTGTCTGCGCGGCCGGAAGTATCGACAAAGTCACCGGGCATGGCGAAAAATGCGGCCGGAACCGCTCGTGAATAAGGAGCGCCAAGAGCCGTGGCAAAGATTCAATATAACCGCAAACCGCTGCGGCGCATGGTGAATGCGACTTGCGTAGCCGCCGAAATGCGATTCCCGGGCGTCAAACCCGGTAGTCGCGTCGGCCCGGGCGCCGCGGCGGCCTGGTCGCTCAATGGACCAAGGGACCGCAACCTCCCGCCAACCGGAATAACCGATAGCGGCGGGGTCCAATCGTAGACGTCGTGCCTGGAATGCCGCCAATTCCCGTTCTGACGTTCGACGCGATTGCCCGATGATACCAGGTACGCGGACCAGCGCGATTGTGCGCGCGGTTCGGGGCCGGAGTCCGTCGCCGGGAACCAGCAGGTGGCATCGATCATTACGCCTCAGTCGCTCCTGCGATGCGCCGCGTTCGGGCTATTGCTCGCGTTCGCCGGTTGCGCCGGGAAGGCGAAGCCGGCGGCGAAGTGCGCGTCGTACGCTCCGTCGATGCACCGATCGGAGTTGCAGCTCGAATATCCCGAGAGCTGCCCGCCGATCGACGCCGCCTCGCTCGAGCAGCCGATGCCGAACGAGCTGGACGCCAGCCAACCGCCCAAGTTTCGCGACTTGACGCTGGAAGAAGTGGTCCAGATCACGCTGGCCAATTCGCAGGTGCTCCGCGATCTCAGCGGGCAGGTGCTCCGCGCGCCGGACGGCGTGCGGTCGATTCACGATCCGGCGATTACCGTCTCCGACCCGCGGTTCGGCGTGGAAGGGGCGTTGAGCGCATTTGACGCCACGCTCGCGGCGCAGATGTTCTATCAGAAGAACAATCGCCCGTTGAATAACCAGTTCACCGCGTTGGGCGTTCCGCCTGGGCCGGACGGTACGCCGTCGCTGTTCAATCAGGACATCAACTCGTACCAGGTTGAGCTAGCGAAGCGCAGTGCGGCCGGCACCCAGATGGCATTGCGCCACGTGGTCAATTACGACTTCAACAATGCCCCCGCGAATAATGATCCGAATCTGCCCTGGGGCGCATACGTCGAAGGGGAAGTCCGCCAGCCGTTGTTGCAAGGCGCCGGCGTCAATTACAACCGCATCGCGGGCGTCGGCTCGCGCGGTCTGCCGGGTCTTTATAACGGCGTGCTGATCGCGCGGATCAACTCCGATATCAGCCTCGCCGAGTTTGAAAGCGGGGTCCGTGACCTGGTCAATAACGCCGAGGGCGCTTACTGGGAGCTGTACTTCGCCTATCGCGACCTCGACGCGCGGATGGCAGCGCGCGATCGAGCGCTCAAGACCTGGCAAGAAGTGCATGCGTATTACCTCACCGGCCGTCGCGGCGGCGACGCCGATCAGGAGGCCCAGGCGCGCGAACAGTACTTCCGTCTCAACGCAGACGTGCAGACGGCGCTCGCCGGCCGGCCGATTGAGAAATCGAATTACACGACGTTTCTCGGCGCCGGCGGCGTTTACACGAACGAACGCCGTTTGCGCCGCGCGATGGGAATTCCCTCGAACGACGGTATGTTGCTCCGCCCGGTCACCGAACCGCTGCATGCCAAGATCGAGTTTGATTGGAGCACGTCGGTGAACGAAGCGCTCGTCCGCCGCGTGGAACTTCGCCAGCAGGGATGGCGAATTCGCAAGCGCGAGTTGGAACTGATCGCGGCCCGCAACACGTTGATGCCGCGATTAGACGCCGTCGCGCGGCAGCGCTTCCGCGGCTTGGGACACGATCTGCTCGACACCACGCGCAGCAGCTATGCCTACGAAACGGCGTACCAAAACCTCACCGGCGGCGACTTCCAGGAATGGGACCTCGGCGTCGAGCTCTCCATGCCCCTGGGCTTTCGCGAAGCGCACGCCGCGGTGCGTAACGCGCAATTGCGGCTGGCGCGCGAGCGGATCATCCTCGCCGAGCAACAGCAGGAGATCATCACCGATTTAAGCAACGCGGTGGCCGAAACGCATCGTTCTTACGCGGTTGCGCAGACCAACTACAACCGCCGTCTCGCCGCGTTTCAGCAGTTGCAGGCGCTCGAGGCGATCTTTGAAAACGCCGACGAGGCGGAACGCCCGCGGCTACTCGATTTGCTCCTCGACGCCCAGCAACGCCTCGCGGACGCCGATAGCCGCTATCACCGTTCGCTCACGGAACACGCCTACGCGGTGAAAAACGTCCATCTGGAAAAAGGCTCGCTGCTCGAGGCGAACCAGGTTTATCTCGCCGAGGGCGCTTGGCCGAGCAAGGCCTATTACGACGCCGCGCGCCGGGCTGCGCTCACGCGGCCGTCGCCACTCCTCTACTACGCGATCCGCCGCCGCTCCCCCACGGTGAGCCGCGGGCCGTTCCCGCAAACGTTCGAGAACGCTCCACCGCCGGCGTCGAAATTGGAACGCCTCCCCGCCGTCGAGCCGAAGCCGCGCACTTAGCTCGATCGGCAAATCTCGCGTCGGTTGCATCCCACCGGTTTGCGGGGGAATCTGGCAGGCGCTGCCCAATTGCCAAGCAAATTGTGAAGCAAAGCCCTGGGGCTACGCCGTAACATGTCTATGAATAAGTAGTTGCGAACGCGAGCTTCCCGCGTAAAACGCTTGGCGCGGCGTTTGCTCTCCGGTCCGGCCGCGCGTGGCATCGTCCTACTCCGCGTTGCGCGTTGCGGTACCCGACAGGCGGCAGGTTCATGTCTGACTTACTCCAAAGCACTCACCCGAGCGGTGAGGTGTCGGTGCATTTGCTGGATTCTGCGCAGTTCCACCCGATTAAGTCGTGGACCTTTACCGATCGGGAACGGATCACCATCGGCCGCTCGCCCGATCAAGACGTCGAGTTGAGCGATCCCTATGTCTCCCGGCATCATGTCGAGCTGACTTACCGGGAAGGCCTCTGGCGGCTGATCTCCAAGGGACGGCATGGCGTCCTCGTGGCAAATCATCCCGTGACTGACATCTCTGTCGAAGAAACAGTACGCTTTCGCTTGGGATCGCAGGGGCCTACTCTCAGGTTCAACCCCGAGCCAGAACGCGCCGAGGCGCTGTCCACGGCGATGATCGAAACGCTGCCGGCGCCGGAGTTTCATCTCGACGAGCAGCGCATCAAGGCCGAAGTTGGCGAGATCGCCACGGGTGACTACTTTCAGGAGTTGCAGGAACGCGCTAAGAAAATGCGCCGCCAACGCGGCGCCCAGTAATACCCGTCCTTTTCCGTCGCGCCCACGACGGCCCCATCCGTTTACCTTTTCCGTCCGGGGGTCATTCGCTTGCCAAAGATTATTTCCACGCATTCCTTCCGCGGAGGAACGGGAAAGTCCAACACCACGGCCAATCTGGCGGTCCTCACCGCGCGGCGCGGCTATCGCGTCGGCATGGTCGACACCGACATTCAATCTCCCGGCATTCACGTGCTGTTTCAGATGACCGAGGAGATGATCCCCCGGTCGCTGAACGACTACCTGTGGGGAAAATGCGGCATCGAGGAAGTGGCGTACGACGTCACGGAGCGTTCGATCGGAAGCGCCTCGCCCGAGGCGGACCGTCCGCGACTGTTCTTGATTCCGTCCAGCCTGAAGACCGGCGAGATCGCGCGGATCCTGCGCGAAGGCTACGATGTCGGCCGGCTGAACGACGGGTTGCAAGATCTGCTGAAGCGATTGAAGCTTGACTTCCTGTTCATTGACACGCACCCCGGCGTGAACGAGGAAACGCTGCTGTCGATCGCCGTCTCCGACATCCTGGCACTCATCGTTCGCCCTGATCAGCAAGACTTTCAAGGCACTGCGGTGGCCGTTGAATTGGCGCGAAAACTGGAAGTGCCGGAGATGTTCGTAGTCATCAACAAGGTTCCGCCCGGGATGGACCGCGAGCAGCTCCGCACCCGAGTGCAGGCGATGTACTCGACCGATGTCGCCGCGGTGTTGCCGCTGAGCATGGAAATGGCGCATACCGCAAGCGGCGAGATCTTCTCGAATCGCTATCCCGAACACCCGCTGACGCTGGAACTGAAGTCCGTCGTCGATCGCATCGTCCGCTGACAACGCCTTGCGCGCGGCAGGGCGCGGCCTTCCATTGATCCCGTGGAGAGTTTCTGACGTGGCTGCGCCATCGAACGATCGTGAGCTCGATCTCCTCGTCGGCCGGATGAAAACGGCCGCTGCCCCGCTTCGTGAAGTGCTGCGCGAGATCCACGGCCGGCACGCCGCGAACGACGCCGGTAAAGTCGCCGATTACATCCCCGAACTGGCCCGGGCCGACCGCAACTGGTTCGGCATCGCCATTGCGTCGAGCGACGGCCAGGTGTTGGAAGTCGGCGACAGCCAGCAACTCTTCACCATCCAATCGATTTCCAAGGCTTTCGTCTACGGTCTGGCGCTCGAGGACCATGGGCTGGAGCACGTCCTCAGTAAAGTAGGCGTAGAACCGACGGGCGAGGCGTTCAATGCCATCGTTCTGGACGAGGCCTCGAATCGGCCGTTCAACCCGATGGTCAACGCGGGGGCGATTGCCACGGCCGACTTGATCGAGGGAAAAGACTATCCAGAGCGCGTCGGCCGCATGCTCGCCATGTTCAAGCGGTACTGCGGGCGCGAGGTGTACATCGACAATTCCGTGTTCATGTCTGAGCGCATGACCGGCCATCGCAACCGCGCGATCGCCCACCTGATGCGCAACTTCGGGATGGTCGGCGAGCGGATGGAGGAGTCGCTGGAGCTTTATTTTCAACAATGCTCCATTCTGGTGAACTGCCGCGACCTGGCGGTGATGGGCGCCACGCTGGCCAACGGCGGCGTGAATCCGCTGACCGGCGAGCGGGCCATTGAGCGAAAATATGTGAAGTACCTGCTCAGCATTATGCATTCCTGCGGCATGTATGACTTTGCCGGCGAATGGGCGTTCCGCGTCGGCATTCCCTCGAAGAGCGGCGTCGGAGGCGGCATCGTCGGCGCAGTGCCGGACCAATTCGGCATCGGCGTCTATTCGCCGCCGCTCGACGCCAAGGGGAACAGCGTCCGCGGCATCCAGGTCTTCCAGGAACTCTCCGACCGCTTCGGCCTGCACGCCTTCGAGAGCGGTTTCGACGGCCCCACGCTCCGCAGCCTCCTCACCCCGGTCCGCGGCGGCGGCTGACGATGTCGACGGTGTCGCTCGGACGTAATCGCTACGCGCGAGCGATCGCGTCGAGCGAGCCAGCGGCCCCGACTCGGTGCAGATTGCCCAATCTCCTGGTTCCGACCACCGATCTCCTGACTCCTGACTCCCTTCCCAAAGCGCCGGGAAATCGGCCTTGGAGCGTCCTCGCAATAGCGGATATAACCCGCGGTACTCGCGGGAGCTATTGTGGCACGGTCCCCCGACTTCTGTTGTGGCACGGTCTCCCGACCGTGCCACCGCCCCGACCGCAGGTCTCCCACAACGTGGCAAGGTCAAGAGACCTCGCCACAACGAGGTCCACGCGGGAGGATTCCGCGCTATCGCCGATCAGGAGCGACCGACCATGGAAGGTTGGCATACACAACTACTTGCTTCGCCGCATGCCGAGGCCGAGACACCCGCGCGGCTTGCGCTCACGGTGCTGCTGCCGGCGTACAACGAAGAACTGGCGATCGAGGCGGTCCTCGAAGAAGTCGTCGCCGCGCTCGCCGCGCAGGAGTTGAATTACGAGATCCTGGTCGTCGACGACGCTTCGACCGACCGGACCGCGGAACTCGCCGAACGCTTTGCCGTCGACTGCTGGCAGTGCAAGGTGCGCGTGATTCGATGTCCGCAAAATCGCGGCGCAGGCGCGGCCCGCAAAGTCGGCGTGCGTGCGGCGCGGGGCGATGTGGTCGTGATGCTCGACGCCGACGGCACCTATCCCGCGGCGATGATCCCCGAACTCCTGAAGTATTTCCCCGGCTACGATCAGGTGAACGGTGCGCGGACCAGCGAACAAGGAACCTGGCCCTGGCTCCGCCGTCCCGCGAAATGGCTGATCCGCCAACTGGCTTGTTACCTGACCGGAGTGAACATTCCGGACTTGAACACGGGCCTGAAGGCCTTCAAGCGCGAGGCGATGCTCCCGTGGCTCTGGGTCGTGCCGAACGGCTTCAGTTGCGTCACCACGATGACGCTGGCGTTCCTCACCAACGACTACGCCGTGAAGTACGTGCCGATCCCTTACCGTCGCCGCATCGGCCGCAGCAAATTCCACCCGCTGAAAGACACCTTCGCTTACCTCGGAACCGTGCTGCGCATCGTGATGTACTTCCGGCCGCTGAAAGTGTTTCTGCCGATGTCGGCCGCGATGATGGCGGCCGGCGCGGCAAAGAGCGTCGCCAGCTTCGTCGGCACCGGCTCCATGCAGGAATCCGACATTGTGGTGCTCACGGCGGGATTCATGACCGCGATGCTGGGGCTGCTCGCCGAAGTCATCGTGGCGCATCATCGTCGTTAGGAGTTACGCCGCACAGCGCCCTGGGAAGTTCCGATGAGTAACACGCTGTGCCGCGACGCGCACGCCAGCACGACTCTGCGCGACGCCGCGCTGCGGCAACACTATGCGAGCGCCGTGCTCGCGGAAATCCCGCGTATCATCGGCAGCCTCGATCGCAATCCGCTGCGGCCAACGTACGGCTGCTTCGATCGCCAGTTCTGGCACTACCGCACGGCGGCGTTTCCCTCGGAGATGTATCAGGAGGCCGTCGCGCCGCTCGCGTGGGTCTTCGCGCGGCAAGTCCCCGGCAATCGCTGGTATGCGTGCGAATCGTTACGCGACTGGGCCGTCGCGGCGCTGCGTTTTTCCGCACGCTCCGGCCATGCCGACGGCTCCTGCGACGATTACTATCCCTACGAACGAGCCCTCGGCGCCGCGGTCTTCTCGCTGAACGCTTGCGCCGTCGCTTACGAACTTCTGGAATTGCATGACGACGCAGCGCTCGCCGGGCTATTGCGCCGGGCGCGTTGGATCGCGGCGCATTCGGAGTCCGGCAAGTTGGCGAATCACCAGGCTTTGGCCGGACTCGCACTACTCCGCGTCGCGCGCATCGCGAACGATCGACGGTTGCTCGCCGCGGCGGAGGAACGCCTCGATCGCACTCTTTCCTGGCAACATGCCGAGGGCTGGTTCGCGGAATACGACGGCGCCGATCCCGGTTATCAGAGCGTCACGATCGGCTGCCTGGCGGAGTATCGCGCATTGACCGGCCGCGAAGACCTGACCGAACCGCTATGGCGTGCCTGTGCGTTCAGCCGCTGGTTCCTCAGTCCCGACGGCGCCTACGGCGGCGCGTATGGCAGCCGCGGCACTTTTCACTTCTACCCGCACGGGTTCGAGCTCCTCGCCGGCGAGGACGCCGACGCCGCGGACCTCGCCGCCGCCTGCCTCGGGCAACTCGAGCGCGGCACGCAAGCGGCCTTCGACGACGACCGGCTGTTTGCACATCGACTCGTCAGCCTCGGCGCGGCTTTCGATCACTTTGCACCGCAACGAGCGGTCAGCGAATCGCATCGCGCCGAAACCCGCGCGTTCGACAGCGCCGGCATTGTCGTCGATCGCCATCCGGAAACGTATACCGTGGTTTCACTCGCACGCGGCGGCGTATTCCAGCATGTTACTTGCGAGCACTCGCCCGTGAACGACGCCGGGCTCGTCGTGGAACTTACGGACGGCCGCGTCGGCGTATCGCAGACGCATCGCCTGCCGGCGGAAGGACGCTGCAAACGTTGGCCTGCGGATGAGCCAACCGTCGCCTGGCGCATCATGGTTCAGCGCCCTCTCACGCAATGCCGCTGGGAAACCGCCACGCCGCTCAAGCAGGCCGCATTACACGTCGGCATGGTCACCCTCGGTCGTTGGTGTCGTGGGCTCACGCGCCGCCTGCTCCAGCGGCGCCTGATCTCGGCAAAGCGCGAATTGCCGATCCAATTCACGCGCACCCTCGAGCGCCTCGACGGCGACGCGCGCCTGCGTGTCACCGACGTACTCGAATTAGTGTCGCCCAGGCTGAAGGTTGCCCGCATTGCGCGCGCCGTCGACTTTCAGGCCGCTTACACGGCCGCCAGCGGCGTCTATCACGATTCCGCCTTACCAACTTGGGAGGATTTGCAGGCGTTCGTCGGAACGCTCAACCGCGAGCGGCGCGTCACCATCGTCCGGGAGTACCCGGCATGAATTCGCCTTGGCGAAAGCGTGCGTGGAAAATCGCGGCGGCGCTCGTGCTGTTGGCCATGCTCTACCTGGCAGCCGACTGGCGGCAAGTCGGGCGGACGCTCGCCACGTTGCACCCCGGCTACCTGGCCGCGGCGATGTGCTTGTTCGTACCGCAAACGCTCTTGAGCGCCTGGCGATGGCGGATGCTCGCCGCGCCGTTGCGATCGTTGCGGTGGACGGAGGCCATTCAGCACACGGCGATCGCCTCGGCGTGGAACCTGCTCCTCCCTTCGAAGCTCGGCGACCTCTCTAAAGCGGCGCTCGTGCCCGAGCT
>CAZUBB010000010.1:19491-32723 GCA_964618485.1 uncultured Pirellulales bacterium | reverse complement strand
TGAACGCGTCGCAACGCGCGGCGGCCGGCGGACTCGTCGTGCTGGAAAAACTGGCCGACGTTGCGGCGCTCGCCATGCTGATCGTGATCGGCGTCGCAGGTCAACAAGGCGTCATGGCGCTCGCGCTCTCCGCGGTGGTGGCGACTTCAACGCAAGACAACCCCTTGCACAAACTATGGCGCCGCATTTCAGAACTCCCGGTCTCGCCGCGACGGCTCGCGCTGCTGGCCACATCAACGCTCACGCTCTGGTGCTTACATCTTTGGCAGATTGAGTTGTTAATGCGCTCGGCTGGCGTGATCGCGCCGTGGGACGTCGTGGCGGCGCGGCTGCCGGTGGCGATCTTCGCCGGCCTGTTGCCGATTTCCTTCTGTGGCGTCGGCACGCGCGACGCGGCGCTCGTCTGGCTCTTCGCCGATGTCGCCGCGGCCCCCGCCATGGCCGCCGTGGGATTGCTCACGGCGCTGCGCTACCTCGTTCCAGGCGCCTTCGGCATCGCGGTCATGGCCGCGGCGCGAGATTCATCGCCCGCCGCCGGCAGCGCGTAAACGCGATAGCCCCAACCCTGTCGCACGAGCGGCAACTCGCAGAGTGTTTGCTCCGCGGTGACGGGAAGCGGTAATGACTCCTCGCCCGCCACGACCAACCATCGCGCGCCTTGCGTTTGCTTGTCAGCGATCTGCTCCGCTACATCGGCGCGATCAAGGTCCAGCGCCCAGCCGGCGCGATCGCAGTAATACAACAGATCAAGCGAACTTCCGTGCGCCGCGACGACGCGATCGCCAGGCGCGGCAACCGCTTGAAGCGCTACGCTCGCCGCGACGACGCTGCGGTCCTCAGCAGGCGTAACAAATGCCGGCCGTACGCTGTAGCGCAGCGAGCACGCCAGTGCGATGGCCATCACCGCGCTGATGCGCCATGGCCGTCGCTCGAACCACGGCGCCACGGCCCGCCAGCCGAGTGGCAGCATCGCGCACCACGCGGGAAGCAGCAGCAGATGGTAATAGTTCATCTCATGAAACTTACGTGGCATGACAATCACCAGCGCAATACCCGACGCAACGAGCGGCCACCACCGACGCCAATCGACTCGAGCCGCACCGGCAAGCACCAGCAGCGCGCCGATCGGCGTCAGCACGACCGTAAACAGATCACGGGCAAGATGTACATAGAATCCAGGCGACGCAAGCAGCGGATGGGGAAACCGGTGTTCCGCGGCACTTGAGAGGAACGAATAGTAAACGCGGCCGGACGTTGCCGCGCCGGGCGCGGCCAGTTGCCATACTTGCCAGGCCCACCAGGCGACGGGAAGTGTGGCGAGAAACATCGCCGTGAGGGGCGCGACCAGGTGCGTGCATGAAACCAAGTACGCAGTTCTGTCACGAAAGCGCCCGTCACTCCGGGCGCTCACGCTTCCGGCTCGCAGAATTGATGCTTGCCAGAGTATCGCCATGAGCGGCAGTGCGATCGCGAGCATGTAGATCTTGCTCAACCAGAGGAGCGCGAGCGAAACGCCGAACACCAGGAGCCAGCGCGGGCGTGCGTCGGTCGCGTAGTTTTCGGCGCTCCACCAGGCTAAGAGCGCAAACGCGACGACCGATGGCTCCAGCAGGAAACTCTGCCCGTAAATGATGCCGATCGGCGCCAATGCCATGCCCAGTGCAGCAACGACCGCGCTCGAACTGCCGAGGCGACGTTCCGCGATGTGGAACAGAATCGCGACCGAGAGCAAGCTCCAGCCAATCGACGTCGCGCGTCCCCAGGCGTCGAGCGAACCGCCGAACGTGGCCCAGAGCATCCCGGAGAGATACGCGGAGCACGGAACCTCGACCAGGTGCCAGGCGCGTTCGCCGTCCGCCAAGGTGTCGAGCGTCGGACGCCACCACGGAGCGACGCCGCGCATCCAGTTGCGGGCTTCCATTGCCTGCACCACGTTCCGCGTAGCAAAGTTGCCCACCAGCGGTCGCGTAACCCCGGGCAAGCGAATCACCAGCGCCGCCAGCAGGATGATTGGCAGCAACCATCCACCGGAAACTCGGCAGTCTACGAGCTTTGCGGCGGGAGGGCATGCCGTCGCCATGCGGAAGACTCGCAAGCGGGAAAAAATATGCGGGTTCGTCAAACCGTCCGGCCGATCTTATCGCTACAGGCCGCAAGGTCGAAGGCGAGTTTGGTTCGCGAAGCTGAAAACAGGTCCGCAGAAGGAAACGACGTTATGGCTGGGCTGCGTGCGATCATCGGCGCGATGTTGCTCTTACCGGGCCTGGGCTGTTCGATGTGTTGCCACCCGTTCGACGAATGCGGGCCGCTCTGCAACGGAGAATGCGGCTGTGGATGCCCCTCCACGGCTCGGGCCGGCAGCTACAGCACGCAAACGATGTATTACGAAGAAGCCACGCCCACCCGCGCGCCACGACTCGCCCCCACGCCGGCACAGCCGCGCACCGACGCCGAGCTTCCTCAGCCGATGCCGCAGCCGGAAGAGCCGACCTATATGCCGGAAACCGAGTCGCCGAGCGACACCGAGACCGAAGAAACGCCTTTCTCCGATCCAATGACGGAAATTCCTCCGTCCACCGAGGAAGAAATCCCAGAGTCGATCCCGGAAACGATCCCCGAGTCGGATCCGATTCCGGAAACGGATACCGATTCGGGAATTCCCGATTTCGAGGGAGAGATCCCTGAATAGGGACGCCAGCGACGACGGGGCACGAGCGCCATGAGGCGCTCAGCCGCGCAGCACCATGATGACGATGATGATCCAGCCGAGCACATTGAGGGCGAGGCCGCCGATCGCAATCCAGAAGGCGGCGGTCGTGAGTCCCTCGCCGTTGCGGTCCATGCGGGCGGCCTTCATCGCGGCCAGGTCCTCTTTGGCCATCAGGATCGCCACGATCGAAATAATGGGGCAAATGAACGTCCCCAGGATGCTCATCGCGAGCAACTTCGGGCCACGATGCGGGGTCTTCTTCCGCTCGCCGGGCTTGGCCGGCGCTTCCGCGCCGTGACCGCTCCCCATCGCCATGCCGAACCAGCCCACGGCACCCCCTTCGGGATCGGCTCGGTTCGAGGGTCGCAGCGCCGCCAGCAGTCCTAGCGCAACGCACAAGATCACCAGCAAGTACTGCAGGTAATAGTCCTTCGAACTCGGCGGGGGCGTGCCCGGCACTTGCGCGGCGGCGACCTCCGCCATCGCGAGCCAAAGTGACGCCGCGAGGAGGCACACAAGACCCCGGGTCGGCAGTGCGGAGAGCAAGCGGCGCAAAAAGGGCTGCAGCATGCGGCAAACGTGGGGTCTAGCGACAATGGGCAGGATGGGAAATTCCCGGTTCCGGGAAACTGCCATTTTACGCTCAACTACCCTCGCAACGGAAGCGTCCGCCGGGACAAAGACCGCCCGCAAAATCGCTTTTCAAGCTCGGTTCCGGCCCCGAACGCGAATTCGGCTCGCGAAATCGTGAGCAAAGTTGCTTCCCGAGGCGGCCTAAGATTCGTAATAGGTACAATAAGAGAGTGCTTCGCCACGTTCCCGCCGCGTCAAAGGAGCCGCGCCCGTGTACCCCGCTGACGCCGAAAAACTGCTGGCCGATGTCGACGCCTTTTGCCACGAGCTGCGTCCCTCGGAGGAGTTGTGCTACGTGGAGCATCGCCAAAACGAGGCGATCGCCACGCTAGCTAAGCAATTCGACCTCCTCGGCATGCCGATTCCACGCGAATACGGCGGCCGCGGCGCCGATGCCGTCACCTACGCCCGGGCCCTGGCCCGCATCGGCCGCGAAGGCACCGGCGCTCGCACGTTCTTCTCCGGCCACACGTCGATCGGCCAGTACCCGATCCTCCGCTACGGCAATGAAGCGCAAAAGAAGCGTTATCTCCCCGCGTCGACGCGCGGCGAATGCATCATGGCGTTCGGCCTGACCGAACCCGACGCCGGCTCGAACCCGCTGGAAATGACGAGCACGTATCGCCGCGAAGGAAACCGCTTCCTGCTCAACGGCGTGAAGTACCTTATCTCCAACGGCGGCATCGCCCAGGCGGTGATTGTCCTCGCCTATCCTGAGGCGGCGACCGGCGCGGAGCGGCGCATGAGCGCCTTCATCGTCGAAACGGCCGGCGACACGTTCGAGATCGAAGACCTGCCTTCGAAGCTCGGGATGTTCACCGCCAACACGGCGATGTTCCAGATGACCGATCATCCGGTGCCGCTGGAAAACCTGCTCGGCGAGGAAGGAAACGGCTTCCGCATCGCGATGGGGAACCTAGTCTCCGGCCGCTTGAGCGTCGCCTCCGGGTGCCTGGGCGTGATCGAAGACTGCCTCGCCGAATCGATCAATTACTGCAAAGAACGCTTCCAGCACGGCAAACTGATCGGTAAGCATCAGCTCGTGCAGGAACACCTGGCGGCGATCGAAATGGCCCGCGCCGCGAGCGACGCCATGATCGAACGCGCCGCGCACGCCAAGCAACACAGCGACGAAGCGCCGCACGACGCTGCGCTTGCCGCAACGGCTGACCCAGGCGAAATTCTTCGCCAGCAACGCTGCCTGGGAAGCGGCGGATCACGCCGTGCAAATCTTCGGCGGCCGCGGCTACAGCGAGCTCTACCGCGTCGGCCGCCATCTGCAGGACGTACGCGTCTGCCGCATCTACGAAGGGACCGACGAGATCATGAAGCTGAAGATCGGCGCGGCGCTGTTGGGGAAAGATTTTGCGGCGTTTAGCTAGGCTGGAGTCGGGAGGCTGTAGGCCGGAGGAAGGAGCCAGGAGCCAGGAGCCAGGAGATTGATGGTTTGAGCGATGACGGCGGGAATCCTTTTTCGACGCGGTTTGTGCGGCCCGGCGCGTTGGAGTTCCTATTTCCTGCCGGCGTGAGTGCCGAACAGCTTGTCGATCGGCTTGAACATTCCGGGTGGCGCGGCGAAATCGTCGGTCCGCATGGCTCCGGGAAATCGACGTTACTCGCGGCCCTCTTGCCGCTTGTCGCGACGCGTGGGTGGGAGATTCAGCGCTATGATCTCCACGACGGCCAACGTTGGTTACCGCGCGGATGGCTGAGTCGGCTTTCCGCCTTGCCCACGCTTCTTGTCATCGACGGTTACGAGCAACTCGGCCACCTCGAACGTTGGCGCATGCGCCGCGCCATGAAGGGACCCAACCGCGGGCTGCTCGTGACGGCGCACGATTCCGTCGGCTTGCCTCGGCTGTGGACCACGACCGTGGACGCCGATCGCGCGCAGGCTCTCCTCGCGCGGCTGCTACCACTTGGATGTAGCTCGATTAGCGTGGCCGATCTCTTGGCGGCCCTCGACCGTCACCCCACGGATTTGCGCAGCGCGTGGTTCGAGTTGTACGACCTATACGAACGGCGCCGCCGCGCCGCGGACCCATCGGCATAAGCTTCGCACAGCGCGATTGCCAAAGCCGTTGCGACGCGCTGGCCGCGTTCGTTCGCCCACGCCGGTTTGTATTCCACGCACGTACCTGCGTGCCGTGTGAGCTAGCCTTGTGCTGTGAAGTGACGCGAAACTGAGGCGGAATGCGGTTCGAGCGCATGACCGGCATAATCGGCACGACGGTAAAGTCTTGCCAAATGCCGCGAAGGGCCGCGCGAAAGCTTGACGCCTATTCCGCGTAAATGTTACACCGAACGATCGCCATTTTCCGCATTGCTTCGCCGAGGCCTCCTTTGTTGCACACCATCCGACACGTCGTTGCCGCCCTCTTTGTGTTCGCCGCCGCCACGCAGACGGCGCGCCCGGCGATGGCCCTGCAGAACTGGTTTGGCTACGGCGGCATCTTCGGGCCGCAGACCACGTACACGTTCTATGCGCCGCCCCCGGTGACCACCGGCTATGCGACCGAACAGGTCGTGACTTACATGGCGCCGACCACGATGGCGCCAGGCACGGTCGTGAGTTACTCCGGCCAAGGTCTGGTCCTGCCGGCGGTCGCCTACGCCCCGGTTACGACCTACGCCCCGCCCACCACTTGCGGCGCGGTGCCCACCTGTGGAACGGTGTGCGGCCCCGCGACCTTTGCGCCGGCGACGACGACAGTCATCGGTCCCACGACCGTCATGCCAGCGGCGCCGACCACCGTCGTCCCCGCGGCGCCGACCTGGGGAACGCCGACCTTCCCGACGCCGGGCACGTTTGCTCCAGCGACGCCAGCCCCCATGCCAGCCACGCGTTCGCCGGAGTTGCCCACGAGCACCACCATCTCGCCGGCCGACCAACTGCCGACCTGGAGCGGTTACGCACCCATTCAGTCGGAAGCGCCAATTAATGTGCCACCGCCGCCGGTGATGGGCGAAACCGCGCCGTCCAGCGAAGCCGCCAAGACGACGCCGAAAAGCGGGGCCTCGGAAGCGCCCGCCTCGGAGTACTTTAAACCCGACTTGGATATCTCGGTCCCGGAGGAAGAAGACCTCGTCCCCGTCACGCCGCCGGCTTCGAAGCCGAAGACCGAAACGCCTGCGAAGGACGAAGCCGCCGAGACCGGCCCGCGGCTCGGACCGGAAGACGGCAACACCGCCATCCACCCCCCGACTCGCTCGCGATTGCTGGCCCCAGCCACGTGGCGGGCAGCCCGACCGGCAGCCCGGCGAGCCCAAGCAAAGCCGCTCGACTCCGCCTGGCGCGCCGCCCCGCTCGAAAAATAACGCCGTAGCGCTCACCACCGCATTCCGGGCGAAAACCTCGCCCCGGAGACCCACAGAACCCGTCCAGACGCCAACCGTCTGGGCGGGTTATGTTATGCGCTCCCTTTGGTGCGATCGCGCTTGGGCTTGTTGTGTCACGGTCTCCCGACCATGACACTCACGCGACCGAAGGTCTCCCGATCGTGCCGCGGTCAGGAGACCGGGGCCTAACAAGGTTTTTCCTTCTTCGCGCCTTCTTGTATTTTTCGCGGCTAATCCCCGTTCGCGCTAGCCACTCAGCCCCGCGGCCTGGCGGACCAGGTCGAGAATTGACGAGCGCTGCTGGCTCAAGATTGCCAGGCTGGCGACGGCGTTGTCGATGCGTTCCGCGTTCTTCGCGAGCAAGATGCTTTCCTCTTCCTCGTCGACCTTGTTGATCGCGTCGATGTTCAACGCGAGTTGATCGCTGAACGCCGTCATCAACGACGCCGATGAGTTGATCGCCGCGTTGGCGAAACCGTCCACGAGTCCTTCGATGCGATCCAGGTCGCCCAGCGCTTCATCCGCAATGCGAATCGCCCGCGAGGCATTCGCGCCGAGTCCCCCGGCAATCTGCCCGGTGGCCAGTTCGGCGAGCGTTCCGCTGAGCCCTCCCAGCCGCGCCGCATGCAGGCTCGGAATCGCCAGCGTCGAACGCTGCTGCACGTCCGGGGCGAGGGCGAACTGCAGCGCCCCGGGCTCGACCGTTACGGTGTCGAACTCCCCCTCGAAGCCGCCGGCGAACTCGACCTCGTAACGAAAGCGGTTGTCGCTGATAAAGAATCGACTCCCCCGCACGCGGCCGCTGTCAGAGATCGCGTCTTCGCCCTGCGCCGTGCCGTCGCCGCGGCCGCCGTCGATGGCGAACTTGCCGGCGGTCACGTCGAGCGCAATCTCCGCCTCCGCGCCGGTCGTCGTGCTCTCAAAGATCAACTGCGTGCCGTCGACGCGGGCGCTCACGCCGGTTGCGCCGGACTGCGCGTTGACCAGCCCTGCGACGGCGCTAAGACTGTTGCCGGCCGTGATTACGATCGGCGTGGAAGTGCCGAGCAACCCGGTGAGCGTGAACGTGGCGTTAAAGGCGATCGTGCCGCCGCTTTCATGATGCGTGAGTCGCGCCGCCGCGGCCGGCTGATTGCCACGGTAGGTGACGCCGTTAATCGTCGCCACGGCGTTGACGCCGTTTGCCGTGCCATCGCCGTTACCACCGGTGACGGCAAACGTCCCGGCAGTGACCGCAACTCCTACCTCGGCGTCGTCGCCATAGGCGATGCTCTCGAACAGCAGTCGATCGCCGTCGACCGTCGCCGTAACGCCCGTGATGTGGCTCTTGGCATTAATTCGCGTTGCCGCGGCCGCCAGCGTATCGGCCGTGGTGACGGCGATACTCGCGCTGCCGCGATCGCCCGAAACGGTGAACGTCGCGTTCGCGGCGATCGTTCCCCCGCCGGCGTCGTGAACCAGCCGCGCGCGCTCGGCGGCGCGATCGACGGATCCCGAGATACTCGGCGTCTCCTGATGGACCGCGTCGCGCCCGTACGCCCGGCCGGAATCGTCGGCGCCCGTCACGCTGAACGCCCCGGAGTTCACCTCCAGGATGACGCGTGCTCCGGCGCCGTATGCGGCGCTGCGAATCGCAAGCTGATTGCCAGACGCCTCGGCCGTGAGCCCCGTGGTCACCGTCTGCCCGTTGATCTGAGAGGCAATCTGCGCCAGGCTCGTGCCGGTTGTCACTGAAAAGGTCTGCGCGCCGACGTCGCCCGTGAGTGTGATATTCGCCGCGGCGCTCGCGAAGCCCGCCGTTCCGGTGTAAACCAGTTCGGCCCTCTGCTGCGAGACCGTCTGCCGCCCGCCGTCCGTGTTGTAAACGGCGAGGTCGACGATCTGCGCGGCGTCACGCCCGGAAAAATCAAAATTCGCTGAGCCGTCCAGCACGCGCCGGCCGTCGATCGTCGTGCCGGCCAGGCGATTGATCTCGTTGATCGCGCCGTCGATCGCTTCTTGATTCGCCGCGCGTTGTGAAGGCGACAACGCCTGATCCTGGTCCTCCAGCGCCTTCGTGCGAATCGTGTTCAGTTGCGTGCGAATCTGGTCGAGCGCCAATTGCGTCTTGCTGACCATGCTGGAGGCCGCCGCCACGTTCGTCAGCGTGCGGTTGACGACCTCGCGCTCGGTTTCAAATCGCGAGAGCGCAATCAACCCTGACGGATCGTCCTTCGCCGCATTGATCTTCTTTCCGGTGGCGAGCCGCAACGCATTCAAGGTCGCCGCTGCGCGCGACTCCCCCAGCCGATTCAACAGCGTCCGCTCGATCCCGTTGAGAGTAGCGCCAATGCGGGACATGGGCAGGCGGGAGGCTGGAGGGGGGAGGCGGTAGGGACGGAAGCGGAAGGTGAGAATGTAAGGAGGTGAGAATGTAAGAATGTAAGCAGTTGAGAAGTTGAGAAGTGAGTCGCCACAGGCGGATCGGTCGCGTGAGACCTTCTTAACTTCTCATCTTCTTACCTACTTATATTCTCACCTTTTTTCTCCCCTCACACCTCCGGGGATTTCCAAGGATTCAACCACTCGCACGCCCGCTGCAACACTCCCGGCGGGGCGACCGTGGTTTGCGTTTCTTCGAGCGTCGCCATCAGGTATGCCCGCAAGCTCACCAGCAGATGCCGTGCGCGGTCCAAGGCGTCGTTGCGGCGGCGATCGCGTCCCGTCATCGGGAAGATGCCCACGCGCACGCGCGTGCACATAAACATGCCGTCGTGCCCCGGCAGCCCTTCGCGCTCTTCTTCGAGGTCGACTTCCATCTCGAAGCGCACGGGGCGATCGGTATTGCGCCGAACCGGCGTGGCGAGATCGTCTCCGACGCGGAGCACGACCTTGAATCCCTGCACGACGACGACTTCGGCACGGTGATCGGCGATGAAGCCTCGCAGTTTTTCCAGCACGACTTGCAACGGCACCGCGCTGACCATTGACTGCACGATCATCTGGTCCCGCGCGCCGTTGCGCCCCAGCAGCCAGCGACCGAGCGAACTCTGTTCCGGTGGAGCGACGCCGGTGCCTAGCTGCACCACCTGGTTACGCCCGCTGTCCTTCGCCATGAGCAACGCCCGGTCCGCGCGGCGCAACAGCGTCGCGGCGCTATCACCGGCCTGTAGCGCTGTCACGCCGAAGCTCGCCGAAACGTTCGCGCCGCCTAGCGCCGATTGCGGGATCGCCTCGAACGCCGCGCGAATCGCTTCCGCGCGTTCGGCGGCTGAAGCGTTGTCGCAGTCCTCGCACAGCAGCACGAACTCCTCGCCGCCATACCGTGCCGCGACGTCCTGCTGCCTGACATGCGAGGCGATCAACTGCGCAAATGACTGAATGACCGCGTCGCCGGCCTGGTGGCCATAGGTGTCGTTGACGTGCTTGAAGCGATCGATGTCGCAGATCACCAAAGCGCAAACGCCGTCGCGCGCCGCGTGCTCGCTGGTGAACGATTCCAGCTTGCGATCGAACTCCGCGCGATTGGCGAGCCCCGTGAGCGGATCTTTGAACGCCATCTCGTGCAGATCGTGGCAGCGCTCTTCGAGCGTCAACTGTTGCGTCACGTCGTACATCAGCAGGACCGCGCCCTGCGGCGCGCCGTCGGCGCCGAGCACCGGAATGCCGTGCGCATCGACCGTCTTCGGATCGCCGGTCCGCCCTTCCAGCATCAGCCGGCGATGCCAGCTCGTCCGCGATTGCAAACAATAAATCAACGGGCAACAGGCATCGGCGATGCGGCGCCCTTCGTTGTCGCGCATGGTGACGAGGCTCGGCGACCACTCCCGTTCGACGACCGCCGAAGCATTGATGCCCGTGAGCCGTTCCGCACCGGGGTTCCATTCCGTGATGCGATGCCGCAGGTCGATGGCCACGACCGCGCCGTGCATGTTCTCCACCAGCCGGCGATGCATCAACGATTCCAGGTGGCTCGGCGAAGTCGCATTCGTGCAGGACATGCGTTGCCAAGGCGATTGCGTCCACTCTCCCAGCATCGGTTGCAGCCAACCGCCGGCGACTTCTTCCTCGTAGCGGCGACGGTCCGCCTGGTGGAACTCCGTAAACTTGCGCACGAGCGTCGGATCGAATTGCCGGCCCGCGTTGCGATAGATCTCCAGCAGCGCACGTTCGGGAGTCAGCGGCCGGCGGAATACCTGGTCCGCCATCATCGCTTCGTACGCCACGACGATCGACAACATGCGGGCGCCCAGCGGGATCGATTCTCCCGCCGCGCCTTGAGGCAGGTTCGAGCCGTCGTACCAAAGATTCGCGTCGCGGATGATCACCAGCACTTCGGTCGTCGCACAGCTTCCTTGCAGGATCTCCAGTCCCAACGAGCGGTGCCGATTCATCAACTCCGCTTCTTCACTATTGAGCGGGCCCGGCTTCAGCAACACACGGTCAGGCACACCGATCTTGCCGACGTCGTGAACGAGCGCCGCCAGTTCGAGCTGCTCGCGAAACCGCGGGTCCTGCTCCATCCAGAGCGACCACGCCGAGCAGCCCAACGCCACGCGCAGCGAACGCCGCGCGGTCCCCGGGTCTTTGTGTTTGAGCGCCAGGAAGAGACTGCCTGCGACCCCCAGCCTGGCCTGTGCCAGACGGTCATGCTCGTCGTCCGACAACTCCATCCGCTGCGAGCCGGTCCGCGCTTTGCCCCAGCCGTCGAGTTCGGCGAGCAAGTCGCTCAACTCCGCAATCTTTCCAGTCGCGTCAACAGCCGCCGCGGTCGCCGCAGGAGTCGGGAACGAATTCGTCGGGGTCGCCGCGTTGCTCATCGATGGGCCGTTCGTTCCTGCGGTCCGATGGAAGCCACGGTCCCCGTCCTCCCGGCGCGAAATCAAGCGCGACCTGCCCCCATCGGCAAGGCAGTGAGCCGCGCAAGCGCATCTGGAGCCTTCGGACCTCATTGAAACCTAGTTCGGAAAGGAAGTTCGGGCAAATGCCAGCTGCGAGCAGGGAATTCACATTGACCGCCGACGTTAGGCCTCCCAGGGCATGGAATCGATGGAATCCGTTTCGACGGCACATTGCCCCTCTATGAAACGCTTGACCCACGACCACGATGCGACAACTTTCCACTGGGGAGCGACCTGCCGGCCGGAATTTCGAGGCGAGGCAGATCCAGACCGAGCTTCAGGCGAAGCGGTCGACGATCACTGAAGCGGCGATCGTCGTCATCACCCCACCGCTCGGCATAATCGTGGAAGAGACCGACCTTGGAGACCGACAACCAATCGCCGGGAACAAGGCCCGCTACATTCTCCCGAGGTGCGCGCTGCTCGTTGTCCTGGTACACGCCGCGGAATACGAACGCTGGGCGCTGTAGCTCGCGTTCACCTTCATCGGACCGGTCCGCCTCCCGTTCGCGCTCGACCGTGCCGTCCTCCGTGGTATCGCGTTCCGGCTGCGACCGGGACGCTCACACGCGAACGTTCCGGCGACGATTCCGACAACGGCCGCCCCGAGCCACATCCCGGCCTGAAACCAGCCTCGAACTACTTCTTGACCTCGAACGTCACGGAGTCGATCTTGCCGTTGAACTCGAACGCGCCCTGCTCCTTGTACGACGGCGCCACCGGCGTAATCGAGTCCCGGCCGATTTCGAACGGTTCCAGGCCGTGGCGAGGATACGTCCGCGTGAGTTCCGCGGACCCAGCTTCTTGTCCGTTGACGAATAACTGCAGCTTACCGCCGCCGGTTTTCGACTTCGGATCCGGCGTGAACTCGGTCTTGAGCACGACCTTGCCTTTAGGGATTGCGACAGTACCTGGAACATCCACGTCGGCGATTTCGAAGGCCTGATAACGGAACATCGGCTTCCCGTCCTGCACGTAGAGCGTCCACCCAGCGGATAATCCGCCAGCACAGGCGACAACGCCTTCCACGCCAGCGTCCGAATTCTCCAGTTCCGCGGTGACCGTGTGAGCCCGCGGAAAAAGCTGCGGGCCAATCGGTTCGGGCAGCCAAACGCTGTTTCCAAAATACGTCCAACTGCTCGGCGGCTCACCGGCGACGCGCAGCTTGGGATCCATGCGCTCGCTGAACCGCGGATCGAGCGGAAACACGCCGTATTTGCTCGCTTCCGCGAGAAACTTGCCCTGCAGTTCTTTCAGCTTCGCGGGGTTCTTCGACGCGACATCGACCGCTTGGCTGAAGTCATCCTCGACGTAGTAAAGCTCCCACGGCGCCTTATCGAAGTCGTCCCCCTTCCCCAGCGTTTCCCAGGGCAGCCCATAGTGGCAGCAGGCCACCCAGCCAGCGTCGTAAATCGCCCGATTGGTTGCCAACTCGAAGTACTGCGTCGTCCGTCGCCCCTTCGCCTTCGCATCGTCGAACGTATAGACCATCGAAATCCCTTCGATCGGCTTTTGCGGAATTCCATTCACGGTGGTGGGCGCCGCGATCTGGCAGGCCTCGAGAATCGTCGGCACGACGTCAATTACGTGGTGGAACTGCATGCGCGTTTCGCCCTTTGACTTGATCCCGCGCGGCCAGTGGACGACCATCGGATTACGCGTGCCGCCGA
>CAZUBB010000010.1:10107-19481 GCA_964618485.1 uncultured Pirellulales bacterium | reverse complement strand
GGCCCCTGCATCAGCGCGGAAACGATGTGCTGCTTGGCGGCGATGCCGCCGAAGTGCGACGCCACTTGCTTGGTCCATTGAAACGGCGCATCCATCGCCCAGGCCCAGCCGACGGGAACGTGCGGTTCGCTCGTCGGGCCGCCGATCTCATCCATGCGGTTCAGCGTGCTATCAAGACCGAGTTGCGTGCCGAGCAGGCTGGCGATCTCGCTGAAAGTGCCCTCCAGGCCCCCTTCGGCGCTCGCGCCATTATCGCCGACGACATACATCACGAGCGTGTTATCGAGCTCTCCAGACGCCGCGAGGCTGTCAATCAAGCGGCCGACCTCCGCGTCGGTGTAGTCCATGTAGCCGGCATAGTTTTCCATCAGTCGCGCGTAGACCTTCTTTTCATCCGCCGAGCGACTCTCCCACGAAGGAATGCTCTCCGGCCGCGCGGTCAACTTCGTGCCCTTCGGAATCACGCCCATTTCCAACTGCCTGGCGTGCGTCAGTTCGCGTTGCCTGTCCCAGCCGTGATCGAACTTCCCACGGTACTTTTCGCGATACTCTGTCGGAGCATGATGCGGCGCGTGTACGCCGGAAGTGCTGAAGTAAACGAACCACGGCTTGCTTCGATCGGCAGCGCGCACGTTACGCGTCCAGGCGATCGCTTCGTCGGTCATGTCGGCCGTGAAGTGATAGCCTTGCTCCGGCGACTTGGGCTGTGGCGTCCACGTCGTGTTGCGATAAATCACCGGGTAATACTGGTGCGTCTCCCCTTGATTGAAGCCGTAGAAGTAGTCGAAGCCCAACCCTGTGGGCCAGCGATCGAACGGCCCCGCGGGGCTGATGTCCGGCTCCGGCGTATTGTGCCACTTGCCAAACATTCCTGTCGCATATCCGTGGTCGCGAAGAGTCTCCGAAACCAGCGCGGTGCTGCGCGGAATGATTCCCGTGTAGCCGGGATAACCGGTCCCCATTTCAATGATCACGCCCGTCCCGCAACTGTGGTGATTGCGGCCGGTTAAGAGCGCCGCGCGCGTCGGGCTGCAGAGCGCCGTGGTGTGAAAGCGCGTGTACTTCAATCCGTTAGCCGCGAGCTTTTCCATATGCGGCGTCACGGGACCGCCGAACGACGAGCACATCCCAAAGCCAACGTCGTCCAGCAAGATGAGCAACACGTTTGGCGCCCCCTTGGGCGCCGTGATTGGCAACGGGTAGCTCGGCGTCGAGTCCTTGTAGGTCTCCCCGATCTTGCCGGTAAATGCCGGATCAGGCTGCGGAATCTGCGTTCCTGCCTTGACGGCCGGCGCTTGTCGCTCGTTGGCCAGGCCCAGGTTGAGTTGATCGGTCGCAAACAACCAACCGAGCGAGCCGCCGGCGACGATCAACGCCGCCCGTGTCAAGCTTCGCGATGTCATGATGTGGATCTCCAAATCGCATGGGTAAGCGCATTCGAGGCGCCAACAGCCGTGAGCGCCCGTTTCTCAGCAATCGACTATTTCATCGCGGAGGCCACGGCCACTTTCATTTTCTCGACTCCCTCTCTCAGCACTTCTTCCGGATCGCGCCGCCAGTATTCGCGATTGAATACCTCGAGCGACAACGCTCCGCGGAAACCGGAGTCATAAAGCGTCCGCAGAATCATCGGTAACGGCGCCACGCCATCGCCTGGAAACACGCGATCGGCGTCGACGATTTTGTCGCGCGGCAGGTCGGGATAGTCGTTCACGTGCAAGCAATGCATCGCCGCACCGTTCAGCAGGCGCAACGATGCCGCGTCCGAACCGCCCTTATAGAGGTGGTACACGTCCGCCAGAATGCACGCCTGAGGATGCCCCGCTTCGATCGCCACGTACGCCACTTCGCCGAGGCGGCTCAACGTCTGCGAGAATCCCCACAGCTCCACTTGCGGCACGACGCCGGTCGCTGCGCCCACTTCCAAGAGCGCGCCATAACGCTCCGCGATCTTTGCGAGATCGCCGTCGTGCGCGTCAGTAGCGCCCACGGGCGGCGCGGCAATTCGCTTCCCGCCGATCTGCGCCACCAGGTCCATCGCCTTCTTCGTTTCCTCGAGCGCCTCTTTGCGCCGCGCCTCGTCGTCGACGATCCACGCCGTGAACGCGATCGAGCTTTCGACGGTCAGCCCGAGGTCCCCGATCCGCTTGCGCAAGTCGGCGAGCGACCCGCCCCCCTCGACCAGCTTCGTCAACTGATCGACCCACGGCTCGAGCGCCTCGAAGCCCACCTTCGCCGCCAGCTCCACCTCGCGCACGATTCCGAGGTCCTGCCCGCGCACCGTGCTGGTATTCAAACACAGTTTGAACGGCCGCTGATCTCCGACTTGCATCGCCGCTCCCTCCCGCGCGACGGCCAGACCCGCCGCGGCTCCGGCCAACGTCCCCATCAGACTTCGGCGCGAAATACTCGCATCAGAAATACGCACGGAATCACACCCTCTGAATGGACCAAGTCGCCACTTCACCCGTGAACAGATTCTGATCCACGTGCGACCCGCCCGCAACTCCAGGCGCTTACGCTTCCGGCTCCTAACTCGTAACGCCTTCGCGCATCGGTCTGCCCCCAAACCTGCTACACTACCTGCGGCCGTGCTCGATGACGCCGTGGCGGAAGCGTTGCCGCATCGCTCTCGTGGGATGGATCCCGCACTTTGGCAAGCTCCTTCTCCCCACCCACGGTTCGTTCTATGTTCATCAAAGTCGGCTATGAGATCGCTTTCGAGTCTCCCCGGCCGGCGCCGATGCTGCTGATGCTTTATTTGCATCCCACGCGCGAGCTGACCACGCGTCAGGCCGATCGGCTGGTCGTTACGCCCCGCTTGCCGGTGATCGATTATTTCGATCTCTACGGCAACCGTTGCGGTCGCGTGGTCGCTCCCACGGGAAAGGTCACGTTTCGCAACGAGGCCCTCGTGGAAGATTGCGGGCTGCCGGATTTGCAAGTGCCGCAAGCATGGCAGGCCGAAGTTCAGGACCTGCCGCATGAAACGCTGCTGTTCTTGCTCGCGAGTCGCTACTGCGAAGTCGACAGCGAACTCAAGGACCTGGCTTGGAGTCTCTTCGGGCGCACAGCGCCTGGCTGGCCCCGCGTACAGGCGATCTGTGATTTCGTGCATCGGCACATTCGCTTCGACTACATGAAGGCCCGCGCGAACCGCACCGCGCTCGAAGTTTATCGCGAGCGCGTTGGCGTCTGCCGCGATTTCATGCACCTGGCCATCACGTTCTGCCGGAATTGCAACATTCCCGCGCGCTACTGCACCGGCTACCTGGGCGACATCGGCGTGGCGCGGTCCGATAGTCCGATGGACTTCAGCGCCTGGTTCGAAGTCTATCTCGGCGGACAATGGTACGCATTCGACGCCCGCAACAACGTGCCCCGCACTGGCCGGGTGCTGATGGCCCGCGGCCGCGACGCGGCAGACGTCGCCATCACCACGACCTTCGGCGAAAACAAGCTGGCGGCATTTCGCGTCTGGACGGATGAGGTGCCCGCAGCCTGATAAGGCATTGAGTTCGAACGCACTCGCCCCCAGGTTGATTCCTGGGGGCGAATGGATCAGCTCGATACGCGCCGGGCCCTACAGAGAAGGCGCGCGACGTGAATTCCGGCGGCCGCCGAACTTGCCCGTCTTCGGACGGTTCTGCGGAAACGGCGGTCGGCCATTCGCGCGTGAGCCGCCCCGCGCGGCCGGCACTGCGACCGGTTGCTTCGCTGCAATGGGCGGAAGGCTTGCGACCATCGAATCGCGATGGACCGGCAGTTTGCGCTGCATCAGTCGTTCGATCGCGTTCAACTGCGAGCGCTCGCCGCCGCTGCAGAACGACATCGCCTTGCCCGCCGCGCCGGCGCGTCCCGTGCGACCAGTCCGGTGGACGTAAGTCTCCGGTTCATCCGGCAAGTCGAAGTTGAATACGTGTGACACGTCGTCGACGTCGATCCCGCGCGCGGCGAGATCTGTCGCCACCAGCACCGGGGGACGCGTCGACTTGAAGCTATCGAGAATCCGCCGCCGCGCACCTTGGCTCTTGTTGCCGTGCATCGCTTCCGCGCGCACGCCGGAGCGATTCAACTGCTCGGCCACGCGATCGGCGCCGCGTTTGGTCCGCGTGAACACAATCACGCGCCCCGTCGCTTCCGCCGTCAGCATTCCGGTCAACAGCTTGGTCTTATGCTCTTGCGGCACGAAGCACACCGCGTGATCGATGAGCGCCGTGGTCGATTGGACCGGCGCGATGCGCACCCGCACCGGATCGCGCAAAATCCCCGCCGCCAACTCGGCAATCGCCGGCGGCAACGTGGCCGAGAACATCACGGTCTGCCGTTCGGTCGGCAGGCAACGAATCACGTAGCGCAAGTCCGGCAGAAAACCCATATCGAGCATGCGGTCCGCCTCGTCGAGGACCAGCATTTCAACCGTGCTCAGCTTGGCGACGCCCTGATTGATCAAATCGCAGAGGCGTCCCGGCGTGGCGATGACAATGTCGACGCCGCGCTGCAGGGCGCGAATCTGCGGCTCCATGCCGACGCCCCCCATGACCACGGTGGAGCGCAGCGAGAGATGCCGTCCGTAAACGCGCAAGCTGTCATGAATCTGGCACGCCAGTTCGCGCGTCGGCGCGAGCACCAGGCCGCGCACGACCGAGTTCCGGCGTTGCTTCGGATTCTCCGGCGCCAGTCGCTGCAACATCGGCAACGAAAACGCTGCGGTCTTGCCAGTGCCGGTCTGCGCGGAAGCCAACACGTCGCTGCCGGCCAGCACGTGCGGAATCGATTGAGCCTGAATCGGGGTGGGAGCGGTGTAACCTTCGCCAACGACAGCACGCAACAGGGACTCAGAGAGCCCCAACGCATCAAAATTCATTCGTAGTCCAGGGGTAAGAACATCCCAGGACCGAATGCCACGAACGCAAGCGGCGTTCTACAAAAACCATTGGACCTGGCGAGAATCCAATGGCCCAACAGGCGAGAGGATCAACGCACCAATAATAGCCTTTTCGCGAGCGAAGTCCAGGGGAGTTCGAGATCGCTCGCCCCGATTTGCTACGCCGCGGCCGAGCGATGCGGTTTCGTGGCTTCGATGTGCGACGGATGTGAATTCCGCACAACGCCCAATTGCGGGTAACGGTCGTTCGACTGCATCCGCAACCGCCACATCGCCACGAGCGCCAGCATCACGAACATCGTCGGCAATCCCCACGCCAGCGTGAGGTCCCCGAGCGATTTTCCGAGCAGCCCCTTCGCCGACAGCGGCCCCGTGAGCGCCAGCCCGGCGAGCGTAAACATCCAGCCGCGCGTCGGCGTTTCCACACATCGCCGCGCCACGAACAACGCGGGCAGCACCATCACGGCGTAATGCGCCTTGCTGCTCATGGGGCTCAATAGCAGCATCAGGCAGACGATCATCGCGGTATCCAAACCGACGTGCAGGCGATACCAGGGAAGCGGCCGCGGTTCGAAGCGATACACCGGCGCTTGCTGCCGCGCGAAGCCACCCCAATGAGCGACCGAGATTGCCAATAATGCCAGTCCCGCCCCATACACGATGGTCCGCATCACGAGCGGCGGCCACGCCGGGGCGCTCGCCGCGCGATCGAGAAACGCGTCCGCGCTCCAAGGCCAGCCGAACGTAGCAAAGCGATTCACCATTCCGGCCAGCGACTGGTTCAGCAGCACGTCGCTGAACCACGCGCCGGGCGCATCTTGCCCCACCCGCGCCAGAAACGTGCGCGACCAATCGACCAGGTACGACCCGCCGTCCGCCTGCGGCCATAGCAAATCCGGCAGCAGATTCAGCAACAGCGCCACGGCGCCCATCACCATTGCCGGGCGCCAGCGTCCGCGCCACAGCAGATACGCGCCGAATAGCAGCGGCGTGCATTTCATCGCCGCGGCGATCCCCCACGAGACGGAGGCCCCCACGGCATTCGCGGCAAGCGCCGATCATCACCAGCGCGGCGATCACCATGTCGGTCTGATGGTTTTCGAGCGGCGCGACGAGAAACCGCAAGGAAAGCAAAACGCCGACCCAGAAGACGGCGTGCCACTTCCAGGAAAACCCGAGCAGCGATGGGCCGCCGACCAGCCTCCAAGCGCAGCTAAACGTAATGCACGTCGCCCAGACATTCACCGCGTACCAGCCGATCATCGACCAGTCGTCCGGCAGGTTCGCGAGCGGCGCCGCGAGCATCGCCATCGCCGGCGGATAGGCGTAAGCGACCGGTTCGACGCGGTGAATCGGTTCCGCTTGCTGGAGTCGTCGCGAGGCCTTGACGTAACACTGCACCCACTCGCTTTCGCTCCCCTCGAGCAGGAACACGACGCCGATCGCAGCGAAAAACAGCACTGCCAGCAACGGCACTCCGTAGTCGAACATCGCCGCAAACAGGCGCGGCCAGCCCAACCGTTCGGCGGTCTCGCTCGGCGTCGTTTCGTGATCGGCGGAGCTCGTGTCCATCAGGCGCAGTGCGTCGGCAAAGTGAACGATTTTCCCGGTAGCCGGTCGGAAGATAGGTCGGTTCCCGGAAATGAATCAAGGTCAGCTCGTTTCGCCGAGGGTCTTGGCAAAATAGGAAGCAGAGGCGACCTGGCCGCGGGCCCACGCAACATCCGTCCAGGATTCGGCTATGATGGAGCGCGCGGCTGCCGCGTCGTTCCCGCCCCCGGCCCCCACCGCATGTCCACCGCCGAGCGCCGTCGACTCTTGCCCCCGAACGCCGAGGCGTCAGTTTTCTGGCGGCTGCGCCAATGGCTGACGGCCAATCAGATCCGAGAAGCGGTGCGTAAATCGCGGCTCCGCGTCACGCTGGCCTTGCTGCTGAGCGCGCTGCTGTGGTTCGGCCTGTTCGTCATGTTCGCCGACGGCTTCCATTTCCTGGCCACGACGATCCAGCACCCGGAGACGCATGACCAGACCGTGGGCGTCGTGTTCCGCGTGTTTTTCGCCTCGCTCACGTTGATGCTGCTGTTTTCCTCGGCGGTCATTCTTTACGGCAGCATGTACCGCGCCAGCGAGGCGCAGTTCCTGCTGACGCTGCCGGCCCGGGGCGAGCGCATTTTCTTCCATAAGTTCCAGGAGGCGATGTTCTTCGCCAGTTGGGGTTTTCTGCTGCTCGGGAGCCCGATGCTGATCGCCTACGGCGTCGTCGCCGGCGCGCCCTGGTACTACTACCTGCTGCTCCCGGCGTTCATGGGCTCGTTCGTTTATATTCCCGGCAGCTTCGGGGCCATCGCCTGCGTGCTGGTGATTCACCGCCTGACCAATCGCCGGCAGTATGTCGTCGCGGCCACGTTGCTCACGGTCGTCGCCGTCGGGCTGTGGTTCATCTGGACCGTCGCGAACAGCCCCCAGAACGACCTGCTGACGCCGAACTGGTTCCAGGAAATGATCTCTCGGCTCCAATTCAGCGAGCATAAGCTCCTGCCCAGTTGGTGGCTCAGCGTCGGGTTATTGCAGGCCTCGCGCGGTCAATGGCGCGACAGCGTGCTGTTCCTCTCGCTCACCATTTCCAATGCATTGTTCTGGCACCTGATCGCCTCGGTCGTCGCCGCGCGTTATTACCGGGCCGGTTATAGCCTGCTGCATGCGGAGCGCTCCGGCCGGCGCCGCGCCGGCTGGGGGTGGCTCGATCAGCTCGTGTGGTACGCGACGCCGTTTCTCGCCCGCGAGATGCGGCTGCTGATCGTGAAAGACGTGCGGCTCTTCCGCCGCGACCCGCTGCAATGGTCGCAGTTCTTGATCTTCTTCGCGCTCCTGGCGATGTACTTTCTCAACACCCGGCGGCTCACCTACGACGAAACGAAGATCACCTGGGTGAACATGATCAGCTTTCTGAATCTCGCCGTCGTCGGATTAATTCTCTCCACGTTTACGACGCGATTCATCTTTCCGATGGTCAGCCTGGAGGGGCGCCGTTTCTGGATTCTCGGCCTGATGCCGGTCGGGCGCAGCACGGTGCTCTGGAGCAAGTTCTGGTTCGCCGCCTGTGGTTCGATGATTCCCTGCACGGTCTTGGTGCTCTTGAGCGACCTGATGCTCGACGTCAACTCGACGGTCATCGGGATTCACCTGCTGATCTGCGCCATTCTTTGCACCGGGCTCTCCGGCATCGCCGTAGGCCTGGGAGCGCGGATGCCCAACATGCGCGAGGAATCTCCTTCCAAGATCGCGGCCGGGTTCGGCGGCACCCTCAACCTGGTGATCAGCGCCGCGTACATCGTCGCCGTGGTCTTACTGGTGGCCGTGCCGTGTCACTATTATCTGGAAGTCTCGCAACATGTCGGGGCCCAGTGGGCCGAGCGCGCGATCCGCGCCCGGTGGTGGCTCTCCGGCGGCGTCAGCGCCAGCCTCGTCCTCGGCGCGATCGCCACGGCGATCCCGCTTCACCTTGGCCTACGAGCATTCCGCGACCTGGAGCCGTAGCTCTGGGCCAAGCCATCATTTCGGAATGAGCGAAGCTCTACTGTAGCCGAGGTCTGTGACCTCGGTGGATGGTGCGCGGGATAGCGTCCAACGCGCCGGCCTCACAGAGGCCAGCTACAGACGGATGGCGCGTGGTGGGGATTTGGAGTTCCATTTGGCTATCCGCGGCCCCTGCCTGCCGCCGAAGCCGTGCTTTCGCTCCGACCCGTTCACGGGCTACACTGTCGCAGCCGCCGGTTCGGCGCGTTGTTCCGCTCGTTGCCGCTGAGGGAAGGTCCTGGTGCCCGCCTACGTTTGGGAAATCCTCCTCATCCTGGCGTTGATCTTGGCGAACGGCTTTTTCGCCGGGGCCGAAATCGCGATCATCGCCGCGCGGAAAAATCGGCTGGAGGACCTGGCCGAAGAAGGGGATCGACGGGCGCGGATGGCGCTGGAGTTGGCCCGCGATCCCGATCGGTTCCTGCCCACGGTGCAGGTCGGCATCACGCTGGTGAGCACGGTCGCGGCGGCGTTCGGCGGTGCGCGGCTCGTCACCTACCTGGTGACGTGGCTCGAAGCCTCGCCGTTTTCGCTGGTGCGAAACAATCGCCATGGCATTGCGTTCAGCGTTGTCGTGGTGGCGATTACCTATTTCTCGCTGATTCTGGGCGAGCTCGTTCCCAAGCAGGTCGCGTTACGTAGCGCCGAGAAGCTCTCACGGTTCGTGGCTCCGGCGATGTATCTGCTTGCCAAGGTGGGCCGCCCGGCGGTGTGGGTGCTGGAAAAATCGACATCGCTCGTGCTGGCCGTGTTCCGCGTTCGACGCCAAACAGCCACGACGGTCTCGATGGACGACATCGAGCACATGATCGAATCCGGCACCGCCGAAGGCGTGGTCGAGCCGCTGGAGCAGAAGGTCGCCATGGGCGCCTTGCGCCTTGGCGAGCGCACGGTACGCGACATTATGCGC
>CAZUBB010000010.1:0-10097 GCA_964618485.1 uncultured Pirellulales bacterium | reverse complement strand
CCGATCTGGACGCCATCGACGTCAATACGCCTCCGGACGAGGTGATCGGCACGATCGCCATGGCCGGGTTTTCGCGGCTGCCGATTTACGAGCGCGACCTCGACCACATCCTGGGCTACGTCCACATCAAGGACCTGGTCCGGTATCTCCATCTGGGATGGGAAATCGACCTGCGCAAGATGCTCCACCCGCCGCTCTTCGTCCCCGAGACGTTGCACCTCGACCGGCTGCTGGAGATGTTCCAGGCGCAGCGAACCCAACTGGCGATCGTCCTCGACGAGCACGGCGGCACCGACGGCATGCTCACGCTGGAAGACGTCCTGGAGGAACTCGTCGGCGAAATCCGCGACGAGCATCGCGAGGACCGCAACCAAGACTTCGTCCGCCGCGAGGACGGGAGCTTCCTGGTCGACGGCGGGCTGAGCGTGGCCGATCTCATTATCAAGCTGGGGGTCAAGCCGGACGACGTCAGCATCTCGCGCCGCTTCACCACGGCCGCCGGGCTGATGCTCTTCCAGCTTGGTCGGATCCCGCGGATCGGCGATACCGCGGAATGGAACAATCTCCGCCTGGAGGTCATGGACATGGACGGCCGCCGCATCGACCGCCTCCTGATTACGCCCCTCCCGCCAGCGCCCAGCGAGCCGGATTAACCTGGGCGAGACGCCGACCGTCGGTTTAGTCATTTCGCTCAACTGGCCCTCAACCTTCCTGGCGACTGTGTTATAATTTTCACAATGTCGGGCGCGGCCCGGCTGGACACGGATTGGTAGACGCCTGGGGAAGTCGAATGGCTAAGCAAGGGCCGCGTAAAAAGGTGCCCAAGGAGTTGGCGGTCATCAACGCCGACAACTGCACAGGCTGCGAGGCCTGCCTTGAGGTCTGCCCGGTCGACTGCATCGTCAAGATTCAGCAGTTCGACGGCATGCCGAATATGCAGAGCTTCTGCCAGATCGACCTGGAGCGCTGCGTGGGCTGCGAGGTCTGCGTTCACATTCCGCGCAAAAAGTCCGACCCGTACGAACTCACGGTCTGCCCCTGGAACGCCATCGAAATGGTGCCGACGGAGAACGTGGCCCAGGTGGTCGCCCAAATCGGCGGCCCGCCGGCGTACATCAACGAGCACTGGGACGAGCTGGTGGGCACCGCCCAACACCTCGCGGAACTCCGGGCCGGGGGTTAAGCGCCCCCGCAATGTTACCCAACCGAGAGCCCGAAGCGCCAGCGCCCGGAGTCACGCCCGCTTTCGCGCCATCGCGTATTTTTTCAGCAAATGGGCCTGCGCCAGTGGCGTCGGTTAGAATCGTCCGTATGGACGAAAATCCCTACCGCTCGCCGCAATCGAGCCGCGAGGAACCCCGCAGTCGCATCCAATCGCTGCTCGCGCTGCATCGCTGCGCCGACGGCAGCAGGTGCCGAAAATCCTACTTGCAACTGGGCGCTCGCGTTTTCTTCGTCCCGGTCGTCATCCTCGCGGTCTGGATGACCATTGACCGGCAACCTCCGACGGGCGTCCTGACGGCGTGGATCTTCCTCAACGCCATTGCCGCGACACTTTCTTTGTGCGCGATAGAGCTGCGCTGTCTTCACAGCTGATCGAAATGCCCTGGGCGAATTACCGCCGCGCCGTCCACCGCCGCCCAACCATCCCCGCAGCGCAGAGCCCCAGCAGCACGAACGACGTCGGTTCCGGAATCGGCGCGTACGTAGTGACCGATGCGACGCCACCGTCAATGAACGACGCCGTCCCTGTCAATGCAAACCCTTCAGCGCGTGTGTGAATGTAAAGCGCGGCTGGCCGACCAGGCAGCAAGAAATCCGCGACCGTTTCACTGGCCGGCGCCGGCTGGCGGTAGAAGTTAAAGCCCACGACATCGCCATTAGGATCGCGCGAAACATAGGCCGGCGCAATGACACCCGAACGCGCATCCGCACTGTATTGCACGTTCGTCACGTATACGTCAAATCCGGCAAACGACGCCCGGCCGATCGAGTTTGGATTGGCCGCGTCATTGCGGACTCGGTAAATGAAAGTCAGTCCGCCCAACGGATTGCTCGGCACATCCTCGTAAACCTCGGAGATGAGCACGCCGCCGAAACCGCCGTCGCCGGTGAATGCCGTTTCAAACTCGGCAATCTTCGTCCCGCCGATCGAATCCTGGCGGAATGCGGGACCGGTTACGAGCGCTTCACCGGGGGCGATCGGCACCGCTTGAGCAGCCGGAATCAATGCGAACACGGCCAATACGGTGCAAAGCGTGGCGAAAGACTTCATCGGTCAGGGCTCGCTTTCCATACTACGGGCACTCGGATCGTCAACGCGCCTCAGAGCATAAGGGCAGCCGGAACGGGAGGCAAGAAAAATTCTGGCCAAACTCTGATGAGCGCGCGCGAAGACGCTTTGATGTTAAACACTCGCCCACAGCCGCTTACTTGCGCGAGCGCAGTCCTCCGCTACGTCCCACCTGGCCGAAGCCGCTCGCCACCTCGTCGGTCGCAGCTTGCCAGTTCGTCGAGAACAGCAAGTCCGCGGCCTCAATCCTTGCCGACAACGACGTCGAAGGCGATGGAGACGGCGTCTCCTCTGCCGGCGTGTCGCTCGCGGTGAATGTCGCAGGCGGGCGTGCATTGATGAAATTCACGATTTTCAGCGTATCGAGCAGCGAGATCGAACCGTCGCCGTTGACGTCATAGTACGGCGGCGGTGTCGTGCCCGGTCCGACCGGCGGAAGTTCGTGCGCCCCGTTGCGATTGAGCTCGTTAATGGTCACCAGCACGTCCAGGCCCGAGGCGGCGCCGTCGTTATTGACGTCGTGCTGGTCGCGCGGGTTCTGCCACGGCGGCGCCGGCGCGAGGCCGGTGCCGCGAATGGCGAAGCTGTAGGAGCCGGCGGTCGCAAAATCGACGGTCACCAGCGCGTCTTTCACGCCTGGCGTGATGGGATCGAACGTGATCGAGAATTGCGTCGACTCGGCGCCGTTCACCACGCGGTCCGGCACGGAGCTGATCTGGAAATCGGCCGCATTGGGACCGGTGATCTTGAGCGCCAGAACATCGCTCAATTGCAGCGGCACCCCGCCGTTGTTGGCCAAGGTGAAGGTGTTCACCTTGCGGCCGTTGGCGGCGCTCAAGCTGCCGAAATCGGTGTTGTCCGCCGTGTTGGGCGTGAGGTCGCCGTCGGCAATCGCCAAGAAATTGCCGCTGACGACCGGCACCGCTGGCGCCAGTTCCTCGATCCGCAACAGGGCATTGTGGGCATTCACGCGCCCGCCGGTGAACACCTTGCCATTGAGCGACGGAATTCGGTCGGCGCCATCGAAGATCGCCTGGCGAAGTTGGCTGTAGGTGGCGGTCGGTGCATGCGAGGCGACCAGCGCGGCCACGCCGGCCGTGTAAGGCGACGAGAACGACGTGCCGTCGATGTAGCCGTAACCCCCTTCGACCATCGTCGTGAAGATATTCACGCCAGGAGCGCCGACATCCACGTTGTTCACGCCGAAGCTGGAAAACGACGCCATCAGGTCGCGCGAGTCGGTGGCGGCCACGGAGACCACGTTGTCAAAGACGTAATTCGCCGGGAAGCTCGGCACGCGGTCATTATTCACCGCATCGTTGCCGGCCGACGCGACGAACAGAACGCCGGCAGCGCGGTGGGCGTCAATCGCTGCCGCTTCCGTGTCGCTGGCCATCGGCCCGCCGTAGCTATGATTGCTGGCGACGACGTTCGTGCCGCGCAACCGCATCATCGTGGCGTAGTTGGTGGCCAGATCGATCGCCGCTACGCTCAGGGCGCCGCTTTCATCGGCGATCTTCAACGCCATGATTTGCACGTTCCAATTGACGCCCACCGTGCCGAGGCCGTTATTTCCCACGGCGCCGATCGTCCCGGCCACCGCCGTGCCGTGTCCTTCTTCGTCCATCGGATCGGCGTCCCCTTCGCCGAAGTCAAAGCCGTGGATGTCGTCGATGAAACCGTTGCCGTCATCGTCGCGCGCATTGCCCGGAATCTCGCCAGGGTTCACCCACATATTGGCGGCCAGATCTTCGTGCAGATAATTCACGCCGGTGTCCATCACTGCGACGATCGTGCTCGCGTCGCCGGTCGTGATGTCCCACGCTTCCTTGACGTCCATGTCGGCGTCTTCGACCGACGGACCGAACGTATCCAGGAAGAAGCCCGGATTATCGAGCGCGTAATCGAACTCATACCCTGGATCGTTCGGCTCTTCGATGTGCAACCGTCGGATCGCATTGGGGTCGAATGACTGAATCGTCGGCACCGAACTCAACCAGGCCGAGGCCTCCGATGCCGACGCGCTGGTCGACACCATCACCATGCCCGGAAGCCCCAGTCCCTTCTCGACCCGCAGCGGAAACGGCGCATCAGCGAGAAATTGCTGGGCATCGGCGACCGATTCCATCTGCGCCGTGGCCTCGTCCGTAAAGCGGACGAGCCATTCCCCGCGCCGTGTCTCGACCGACAATCCCTGCCAGTCGATGGTCACGTACTTGGAGGGGGCTGGCGACGCCTCGACGGCCATCTCCGCCGGCTTGGGGAGCGATTGAAACCACCCCGGCGAGGGGGTCGCTGAAAGCAGTTGACGGACTTCCAACGCTTCGACGTGCAGGTCGCGACGATTGCGCAGCATTTGCCAAAAACTCCAAGAAATCAGGGATCGGCAATCCAGAATAAACCGACCAGTCAACTTGGGCAACTTTATTCTTCGGCGCGGTGGGACTCGCCGAAACGCCGCCAACACGGCCGGTAGGAAGCAGACCCAACGGCCTGCATGCGCCGCACTTCTGCCCGATGTTCGACGCGCGCCGCGCAGATTTGGTTCCCGTGATGTTCGCGGCAACCGACCCTGTTTTCGTAGCGTATCGCAAATTACGCTAGAGGTTGCTCGTCTCCCTGCCAAGCACCTGCCCGCTCCGCCCATTCTGGAGTTCTCATGGCCTCTCGGTTTCCTGCCTCAACTGTGCTGCCGTTGATCGTCACGCTGGTTTTCGCACCGCTCGCAACTGCCGACCATGTCCGCGAACTTCAGGAAACGGCCGTCAAAGGCAAGCACGCCGATTGGGGCCACTGGGGACCGACCCCCGAAGTCTATTCAAGCTGGACGTCCCACTCGAACCGGTTGATTCCGGTCTACACGTACGGCATTAACCTCGATGCCGTCCGCGGCGCGAACAGCCTTTATCGTCAGCCCGAAAAGATTAAGGAACTCTACGGCCGCATTCCGGACGGCACGGTGAACTCCTCGGCCGAGTATCTCGATCAGACCGACGTCTACCGCTTGCAGAAAATGGCGGCCGCCGCAGGCAAGAAGCACTTGATCCTGATCGTCTTCGACGGCATGGACTGGTGGACCACCTGGGCCGCCGCCACGCACAACGCCGGGCGCGTCGGCTACACCGATGGCCGCGGTACGGGACTCTTTTGGCAAGACTACCAGGGCGCCCCGACCGACTTCGGTTACTTCGTTTCCGCCCCCTGGAATCAAGGCCTCGGCGAAGACGTCGATGCGCAGACGATTCTCGACCCCAATGGAAAACTCGGCGGCGGATATGACGCCGCGATCGCCGGGGACACCCCTTGGAGTTTCGGCATCGACCCCAACTACATCATCGCCCAGTCGCGCGTCCGCAAGGACGCAGTGACCGATTCCGCGTCGTCCGCGACGTCGATGACGACCGGCATCAAGACGTTTAACGCCTCGATCAACGTCGATGTCGACGCCAAACAACACGACACCATTGCCCAACAACTCCAGCGCGAAGGCTACGCCGTCGGCGTTGTCACCAGCGTGCCGATCAGCCACGCCACGCCCGCTGCCGCTTATGCGCACAACGTCTCGCGCGATGACTTTCAGGACCTTACTCGCGACCTGCTCGGCCTGCGCTCCGTCGCACATCGAACCGAGCCGCTCCCCGGCGTCGACGTCCTGATCGGCGCCGGCTGGGGCGAAAACGTCGTCGAGGACGCGGGGCAAGGCCGTAACTTCGTGCCAGGTAACCGTTACATCACCGCGGAAGACCTGGCGGCGGTCGACGTCGCGCAAGGCGGGCGCTACACCATCGCCCAGCGCACGACCGGAAAGTCCGGCGCCGACGTTCTCAGTGATGGCGCTCAAAAAGCGGTCGACAATAAGACCCGCTTCTTTGGCTACTTCGGCGCGGGAGGCGGACACCTCCCCTTCGCCACGGCCGACGGCGACTACCAGCCCACGGTCGGCGCCCGCGGCGTAGCCGAAAAATACAGCGACGCCGATCTCAGCGAAAACCCCAAGCTCGTCGAGATGACCCGCGCGGCGCTGAAAGTCCTCGACGCGCGCTCCGACAAGTTCTGGCTGATGGTCGAGTCAGGCGACGTCGACTGGGCCAACCACGATAACAACATTGATAACTCGATCGGCGCGGTGAAGTCCGGCGACGCCGCTTTTCGCGCCATTGCCGAATGGGCCGAAGCTGGAAATCACTGGGACGACACCGCCGTCATTCTGACCGCCGATCACGGGCATTACCTCGTGCTCAGCGATCCGCAGGCGCTCATCGAACCGCCAGCGTCCAAGCCCGCTGAATAACTGGGTCGGGCGGCGTTTCGCGCCGCCTGCATGCTCCGCGCCGCATAGGCGCCGAGCACCTCCTCCAACGCCTCGCCCATGGAAACCAACCGTCCCGGCCGCGGCGGTTCACACTGATACTCCGCTCGCGGCGCCATGCTGCGCGTCATCGTTGTCGCCTCCGTTCGCACTGGGAAAAGTTGCCCGGTGAAAGGGATTATACGCACTACTGTACGCATGTCAACTATTCGGGGTACGGCGGTTTTTTCGGCCGGTTCCAAGCGATTAACTGAGCAAGCGCACTTCGCCGCGGTCCAACTCGTACACCGCGCCAACGAAGCGCGTCGCGTCGTCGTTCGGTTGGATTGCTTTCACCTGTTCGAGCGTCCAGCGGACATTCGCCTCGACCGCCTCGCGGATCACGCCGTCGCGTTCGCCTTGCAGGTCGACCGACTTCAACCCCGGCTCAATCAAGTCCACCAGCGCCTGGATCTTCTTCGGCTCCTGATGCTCGCCCGTCAGCGCCTGAACCGCCGCGGTGACCGCGCCGCACTTCTCGTGACCGAGCACGAGCACCAGCGGCGTCTTCAGGTGCAGAAGTGCGTACTCCAAGCTTCCGACCGTCGACGTGGCAATCACCTGTCCCGCCACGCGGATCACGAACAAATCGCCAAAGCCCTGGTCGAAGAGCAACTCCGGCGGAACCCGGGAATCGCTGCAACTGATGATCGTCGCGAACGGCTTCTGCGATTCTTCCAGCCCGCGCCGCCACGCCGTTTCCGTGTGCGGGTGACGCGCCGCGCCCGACAGGAAGCGCTCATTGCCGGCCATCAATCGCGCGAGCGCCGCCTCGGCGTCGGCGGGAAACGGTTCCGGCGAGGCCGATGTCTCGGCGGCGCAAACGCGCTTGCCGACCTGACTGGCGCACACCGTGGCGGCCCCCGCCGCGAATAACTGCCGACGGGACAAGAGCGAATCGCACATCGCGCATCTCCTGGACGTTAGACCGGTGAACCGGGTGACTCCAGGAAAGATAGGTCGCAGAACTGCGCCCGCAAACCGCGATAACCAGCGCAATCCGCGCGGCGCTGCGTTATCTCGGCGGCGCCGCTTCGCGCACATCGCAGACGAATGGCCCGCCAAACAGCACGGAAACCGGCTCGCGGTCGCGAATCGCCTCGCCCGCGAGTTTCAGGATCGCCGGCAAGCGAGGATGGCGCTCGTGCAGGTAATGCACGGCGTGACTTTTCTCGAAGGTCACACGATAAAACGCCGTGTCCGGAATCTTCGCGATCCACAGCAGCCGGTCTTCCTCAACCGCGCGGCGCGGTTTCTCGTAGGAAGTCTTCCAGTATTCGGCCGTGTAGTCGCGGTCGTCCGGCGGAGTGACCTCTTTAATCAGCTTCGCCGCCTCTTCGATATTTGGCGCCGGGATGTCCGCAATGCGATCGGAAGTCGCGGACTCTTTCGTCACTTCGATCGGAACGCTATTGTCGAGCGCCAGCTTAACGACCGGTTCGAGACGGGTCTTGAGATTGCCCGGCAGAATCAGCTTGCCGCCGTCGGCCAGCAGCACCACGGCGACGCCGTTTTCTTCCGCATACGTCGCGGGCAACACTTTCACGTTGGCGGACTTGGTTTCTTCCATTGCGGCGCTGCACCCCGTACTAAGGAATATGAGGAACAGGCACTTTGGGAGTAGGAAACGACAGCTTCGGAATGACCTTCGCGTCGATGTCGGGATCGCCGGTCGCTTTTTCGCCTTGGGCCACGTCATTGGAGAATTTCTCGTTGGTGCGATCGGTGTCGAGATACCCTTTATCCTTCGCGGCCGCTTCGCCGGGACGTGTGTAATAGACGTCCGACGGCGTCGTCATCTCCGCCGAGATCGAACCCTTGCCGGCTGCCAGCTTCGTCCACTCGCCTTCCTTGAGCACCGTCCGCGGGCTGATCGCCGGGTCAATCACATAGTTGACGGCCTTGCCGGCCTTGTCGACGCCCTTGACCATGGGCGCGACGTGATATCCCCAATTGATCGGCGGCCCGACCTTGGCAATGCCCGTCACCGGATCGAGATATGTCACCTTGCCGGCCTCGGGCAGCAGGTTGCCGTAGACGAATTTTTTCTGCACTTCGACGTTGAAGTTTTGCTCCAGGATGCGCGCCATCTCGTGAGCCCGTGCGTAGCAGCCGTCCTGCGCGTGCGCGAACGGAATATCCTTCTGCTGGGCCATGAACTGATGCATCCAGTTGGCCGCTTTCTCGCTCAGGACCGCGACCTTATCGGCATAGAAAGTGTTTGGGCTCCCGGCATTCACCGTGCCGCCGATCGTTTTCTCCATGATCCGCGCGGCGGGATTGCCGTTGATGAACACCTTCATGCACCCGGCCATGATCGGGTCTTTCGGCGGCGCGCTGGCGACGCCAGTGCATTCGGTTTCATCGCCGAACGTCGCCGCCTTGAGCTTATTGATCTTCACGGTGCGATTGCCCACCACGGTCACCGGCCCGCCGACATGCGGAATCGGCGTCGGCGCCGGCTTGGCGAACATGCAGGTGTGCATATCGAGTTGTCGAACGGCGTTTCGCATCGTATTGCATTCCTCCCTCTCCCTTGCAGGGAGAGGGCCGGGGTGAGGGTAGAAGCGTTGGTTCTGATATCCGGCGCTTAGCTCGAACGATTCACCACAGAGGCACAGAGGTCACGGAGGTAGGAGGAGCGAGAGTTGGACGTATTACTTGAAACGCGGAGTCGCAGAGGGAAAGAGAAGGGTTTGCTGCTCTAATTCATGATTGAGCAGGGGCAGCATCCCATCGAAAAACAACGTCTGGTTCAATCGTCCGAATGGATTAAACACAAACTCTTCCTCGCTCTCGCACGGTCTCACCTCAGCGTCTCCGCGCCCCTGCGTTTCAATTCGCACTTCGCCTCGCTCCTACCTCCGTGCCCTCCGTGCCTCTGTGGTGAATCCTCTTCTGTTCCCCAGCTAGTTTAGCTCAATCATCGTCCCAGTCACCTTTACATCGCCTGTCGCGCAGAGCTTGATCTCGCTCCCTTCGAGCGTGATCGAGCCATCGCTCTTCATCACCAGCTTGCTCTTGCCGCACGTCACTTCGAACGAATCCTCGGCCTCGATCTTGCGGCTTTTCTTCGTCTTTTCCTTGTGATTGCCCCCCACGGCGACATCCATTCCCGAGCCGGTCGTGATGGCATAGCCGCCCGCCACCGTCAGCGCCATACCGGCGCCGACCGTGTGCGCCATCGCGCCAATCACCGTCACCTCGCGCAGCCCGCCGACGTTGAGCATGTCGTTGATGCCCACCGAATGCGTGCGCGTCAGATACGTGGTCGAGGTTTCGTGTCCCTTGATGGTATTCGTTTGGTTGCCGCCGACTTCCTCGGTCCGGTCGACGCCGATCGTGATCGTCTCGTTGTTCGTGACATCCCTTTTCCGATCGTTGAGCACCTTCTCGCGCTTGTCATGCTCAATCGTCGTATCCATATCATACTGGCCGTGGACCCGGATGAGTTCT
>CAZUBB010000009.1:4424-46008 GCA_964618485.1 uncultured Pirellulales bacterium | reverse complement strand
CCAGCCGGCAGCCGATGTCCCAAGGCCGTCTCCCGGGCGGCCTTGTTTTATTGGTGGGGAGTAGAAAAGGAGAAGAGAAGAAAAGGAGTAAAGAAGTGTCATTGCCGATGTCCGTCTGTAGCCGAGGTCTGTGACCTCGCGGAGTTGGCGCGCCAACATAGCAGACACAGATCAAACGGATCGTTTCAGGGATCTACATCCAACGCGCCGGCCTCATAGAGGCCAGCTACAGGTTGGCTGGTAGTGTGATGGCGAACTCCGCACCGCCGCCGGGGGCTTCGCGGGCGGTTAATGTGCCACCGTGTTGCTGGACGATCTTCCAGCATTTTGGCAGCCCCATTCCGAGTCCCCGCCCCGCCTGGCGACCCGAATAATACGGGTCGAAGATCAATTCCCGCTCTGCCGGCGAAATGCCGGCGCCGTCGTCGCGGACGGTGAGCGTGACATGCGCCGGGGACTGATCAATCTCGACGACGACCTGCCCGGCCGCCTTCATCGCGTTGACGCCATTTTCGATCAACGCGCGGACTGCCACTTCGAACTGCGAGGCGTCGACTTCGTGCACCACCGGAGCGTCCGGCAACTTGGCGATCAACTGCACCTGCTTCTGCGCCGCCGCTTCGCGCAGTTTCTCGATCGCCCCACGCACCAGTTCGCAGAGATCCGTCGTCTTCTTGACCGGCGCCGGCGGGCGCGCGAAGAGCATCAGGTCGGCAATCATCTCGTGCACGCGCGTCGCCTGCGCTTTGATCAGCGCCAAGTCGGCCCGCCGCGTGTCGTCCGCTTCGCCGCGCAAAAGCAACTGCGCCCGCCCGGAAATCACCGCCAGCGGGTTGTTCATCTCGTGCCCTGCGCCGGCGGCGAATTCGGCGAGGGCCGTGAGCTTGGCGTCGTCGAGCGCCGCTTGAAATGCGCTCACGCTTTCCATGAGCGCGCCGCGCAACGCGAGCGCCTCGGCACATCGCACTTGCTCGGAACTTCGCGCTCGGCACGCGCGGAACGGGGCTAGCCAGCTCGCCAGTTCCTGCGAGTTGATGAGCGCATCGCCGGCACGTCGCGCGACGAACCACGCGGAAAACTCCGCATCCGCCGCCATCGCCGCTCCCATCAGGCGGCGACAGCGGTCCGCATCGTCCGTCACGAGCGCGTCGGTCAGCGCGGCATAGCACTCCGCGCTCCAGGCCGGCCATTCACACGCGCCGCTGGAAGACTCGTTCGTCATCATTCAGCGGCTGCTTAGCGAGGGAACACGGCGAAGGCGGAATGAAGAACCACCGGAGGGCGGCGCCTCCCGTTCATCATTCATCCTTCATCGCACGCAGTTTCCCTACACGTTCGCCGCTTCCATATCCAGCAATTGGCACATCCGCTCGACGAGCTGCTCGATCTCGAACGGCTTATGCATGAAGTCGTTCGCCCCGGCAGCGCGGAGGTCTTCGATCTTGTCATCCTCCACCATGCCGGAGATGCAGATGATCCGCACCGAGTCCATCGTGCTGTCGCTGCGGACCCGTTGGCAGACCTCGCGGCCGTTGATGTCCGGAAGCATCACGTCCAGAACGATCAATTCCGGGCGATATTCCTTGACCATCATGCCGGCGTCGAAGCCGTTGTTCACGCTGCGGGTCTCGAACCGGCCGTCCCGGACCAGGACCTCGGTGATCAGCTCGACCAACTCGACGTCGTCATCGACAATCAGCACCTTCCGCTTGCCGCTTTCCAGGGCATCGGTCGGGATCTGGTTGTCCTTCATGAATTGGTACAGCTCCGCCCGGGGGATGCGGCGGAACCGGCTTCCTGGTACGCGGAAGCCGCGCAACTGGCCGGAATCGAAGCAGCGAATAATGGTCTGCTGGCTCACCTTGCAGATTTTGGCCGCCTCGCCGGTCGTGTAGACATCCTTCATGGGTTTACCACCCTTCTCCTAGCCGATGGTGGGCTAGTCTAGTCAACCTCCAAGGTCGCTCTGTCCACAAGAGCGGCCCGGCGGAGGTCCGGTCATCCGTGTCTCGCTAGCCTCGGCGCCAACGTTTCGAGGGTCCGCCCTCTCTTGGAAGACGGCCGCAGGTGCCGAATTCCCAAATCCTTTGCTCGTTGACACCTTCGCATTCCGCAGGCTTATCCGCTTCTTCCCGAATTGCCGGATTTGCCACGCCGAGCAATTATAGCCAGGGTCAAAATCGAGTCAATATCGGTTGCGTGATCGTAAGTCTCTTAATCGCAATGGCTTGCGTCATGCGACTCGATTCTCGCCGGAATTGCGTTTCCCGCTTCACGCAGTTCCCCTGTGTCATTTCGCCCGGTGCAAGTCCCCCAGGTTCGGGGTTAACGCGGACTACGGAACTTGCTGAAACGCCTTCCCACAGGCGCTTGCGACTGCTCCCCAGCCGGTGGACAATGGGCTCCGCCGAATTGCGGGGGCGTTCGGCGGCAACGGAGAGGACCACCTATGAGCCGGCAACTGCTGCATGCGATCGCCTTGGCGATCGTCCCGATGGCGTTCTATACCTGGGGGGTGTGGGAAGCGCAGGGCGCTTCGGTCACCGCCCAACGCGTTGTCTCGGGCCTCGCACGCCCGATTTACGCCGGTTCGCCGGCGGGCGACTTCAACCGGCTGTTCATCGCAGAGCAGCACACCGGCATCATCAAGATCCGCAATCAAACCACCGGCGCGATCAATCCCACGCCTTTTCTCGATCTCAGCGGGCTCTCAACAGGAAACGAGCAAGGCCTGCTCGGCCTGGCCTTCCACCCCGACTTCGTCAACAACGGCAAGTTCTATGTGAACTTGACGCTATCGAGCGGCGCGACGGAGATTCGCGAGTACGCCGTCGGCGACAACCCTGATGTCGCCGATCCCAACAGCATGCGCCTGGTAATGGGATACGCGCAGCCCTTTTCCAACCACAACGGCGGCTGGATGGGCTTCGGGCCCAACGACGGCTACCTCTATATTGCCTCGGGCGACGGCGGATCGGGGAACGACCCCGGCAACCGCGCCCTCGACATCACGCAGCAAAAGCTGGGCAAGATGCTGCGGATCGACGTCGACGGTCGCGACGGGCCGACGGGCCAGTATGGAATCCCGCTCAGCAATCCCTTCGTCGGCGTCGAAGGAGACGACGAGATTTGGGCTTACGGGCTTCGCAATCCTTGGCGGAATGGTTTCGATCGCGATACCGGCGCCCTCTATATCGCCGATGTCGGTCAGAACGACCTGGAAGAGGTCAATTTCCAACCGGGCGACAGTCCTGGAGGCGTGAACTACGGCTGGAAGGTCATGGAGGGCACCTCCTGCGCGAACACGGCCTCCGGTTGGGAATGCAACGATCCGCGGTTTACGCCGCCGATCCACGAATATCCCCATGAATCGACGCCCAATGGCGGCTATGCCGTCACTGGCGGACCGGTCTACCGAGGCGACGCCATGCCTTATCTTAACGGAACTTATTTCTTCGCCGATTACGCGACCGAACAACTCTGGACGTTCCGTTACGACGGCGAGACCAAGACGGAGTTCCAAAACCGCTCCCGGCGCATCATTTCCAACATCGGGACCATCGATCAGATCTCTTCGTTCGGCGAAGACGCCGCGGGCGAACTGTACATCGTCGATCTCGGCGGCGAGGTCTTTAAATTGCTCCCATTATGGGGGGACACCAACGACGACGGCCGTGTCGATCTCGTCGATCTCAACAACGTGCGGAACAACTTCGGTGGCGCCGGCCTCGGAGACACCAACTTCGACGGCATCGTCGACTTAAACGACCTCAATAATGTCCGTAACGACTTCGGCGGCGCCGCGACCGCTGTCCCGGAGCCGGCCACGATCTTGATTGTTTTGATCGGCGCGGCGGCCCTGGCGTTCCAACGCCCGAAACGTTGGCGCGGCCGCGGCGTTTCATAGCAAGTCGCCCCTGTCCTCCCCAAAGTGGGCATTTGCCGCCGGTGTTGGCCGCGCGGCGATCAGCCAGGCTCGAAATGGCCGGTTGGGTGAGGACTCACGTACGCTGCGCAAACACAAAACTTACAATTCTAAATGCACTATTCGATTGTCGAATGGTTAGGGTGCTGGTAGACTTTGAAGGTGGAACCCGGGGGTCCTAGTCAAGGCAGGAATCGTCGGCAAGGAGGCGATTCACCCCAGTCCGCGGCCAGTCGGCAGAGTCCATCGGTTGCGCGTTCGCGCGGCCGGCGCTTGGTCATACTTGTCTCATTGAATGTCATTGAGGAGTTTTTCTATGAACCGCCGTCATGCACGCGGCTTCACGCTGGTCGAGTTGCTGGTCGTGATCGCCATCATCGGGATTCTGATCGCCCTCCTCTTGCCGGCGCTGCAGGTCGCCCGCGAGGCCGCGCGGCGCGCGCAGTGCACCAACAACATGAAGCAGTTGTCGTTGGCCATGCTGACGTACGAAAGCACGTACAAGCAAATCGTCCCGGGCAACACGTATCAGAAGACGACCGACCGCAGTGGGAGGCCGACTGACAATCCCTCGTCGGCGTTTCAGAATGGCGGCCTGCCCTGGGGCAGTTTCAACTGGAGCGCGCACATCCTTCCGTTCATGGAACAGCAAGGTCTCTACAAAGCGATCGACTTCCGCGTTCCGGCTTACACCGGTTACATCTACGAGGTCGGCCAATCAGGGATCGGTTATGGCGCAAAACCGACTCCGATTGTCGGTGGGGACGTCAAGAACAAGCAGGCCTGTGAAAGTATGCCGGCGACGTTCGCCTGCCCCTCCGTGCCGTTGATGATCGGCCCGGGCATCATGAAGGATTACGGCGTCAATTACGGCACCGGCAACTGCTGCCCGGAACGCTGGCGCGGCAAGGAACTGGCTCGTAATCACAAAGGCATCTCCTGGCTCGACAGCAAGGTGAAGATCAAGGACATCAAGGACGGGATGAGCAACACCTACATGTTTCTGGAGTTCGCCCATACCGGTTCGCACAGCTTCTGCCCGCCCGACGCCGGTTGCAATTCGTTTATCTTCACGCACCACATTTCGGAAGGGTACGTGACTTGCGCGGAACACCCGTCGGGCGAAAACAATCCGATCAACATCGGCTTCCCGACCCCGCCGAACAGCACCGATTACAATCACCGCGGCGCCGCGAGCAAGCACGTCGGCGGAGTCATGGTGTCGTATTGCGATGGACGCGTCGAGTTCGTGAGCAACGACATCAACATGCTGACTTACGCCGCCAACTTCACGCGCGCCATGGGCACGGACGACATGAGGTTGCTGTTCTTCCGCTAGTTCGACACGCAGTGTCATTCCGACCAATCGAAAACGCTGGGGGCGAATGGTTGCATTCGCCTCCAGCTTCTCGTTTAATTGACGCCTGTTGTTTGTCGTCCGTGTTGAGAGATTTCCCATCGCCCAAGCGACTTTTCCCAACTACCGAATCCCCATGACAACCAAAGCTCCTCGTTTCTTCGCAGCAATTGCCGGCGCCTTCGCCTCCTTCTCGTTGCTGCTGACCGCCGGCTGCGGCGGCTCGGGTCCCGACGTCGTGGAAGTCGAGGGACGCCTGACGCGAGGCGGCAAACCGGTGCCGAACCTGACCGTTACCTTCTTGCCGGATGAAGGCCGCCCGAGCTGGGGCCGGTCCGATGAGAATGGCTACTTCAAGCTCAGCTACGACCCCGAACGCGATGGCGCCAAGGTCGGCATGCACACGGTCGTCGTTCGCTTCAAGGCGATGAGCCTGGACGAAGAAACCGGCAAGGTGAAGGTGAAGCACCACCCCGAAGAGCAAGCCATCGTCGAGAAATACGGCGGCATGGGCGAGAAGCTGCGGATCGAGATTAAAGAGGCGGTCGACGACCTCGAGATCAAGCTGGACTGACTTCACACCATCACAGACCGCGGCGTAGCGCGCATTCCCGCGCCTGCGCCGCGAAGTCGAGACCGACGTCTGCGAACAGCGCCGCGCGTAACTGCGCCGTCACAGGGCCAATGCGCCCGTCGCCGCACGGCTGCCTCTCAAAGCTCCGCGCATGCAGGATGCCGATGCTCGTCGACGTGACGAACATCTCCTCGGCGTAGCGTGCGCGATCCGGCGTGATGTCCGTCTCTTGCGCGGGAATTCCAAGCCGCCGCGCGAGATCGAGCACGGTATCCCGGGTGATTCCGGGCAGGATGTTCCGCGTCGTGGGCGTCAGCACGACGCCGCGCTCGACGCAGAATAAGTTGCCGCTCGTCCCTTCCGTGAGATAACCGTCTGGATCGATTAACGCGGCGGTGGCACTCGGCAGAATCTCTCGGGCCTGCAAGTTCGCCAGTTGGAAATGCACCCGGCTGCGGCATTTGATCGCCGAGTCCAGCACCGCCGAAGGGAGCGAGCGCTGCGCGGGAACGACCAAATCAATTCCCTCGCGATAGCTGCCCGCCAAACGAGCGAGTTTATCCGTCATCGGATAACAACTCACGATCACGGTCGGACGAAACTCGTCCGCGGCGAAGGCATCGCGATATTCCGCGGACGGCCCGCGAGAAACATCGTGAACGATGTTCCAATCCACGTCGCCCGCCTCGGTCGGCAGATTCCTGGCCAGCATGTCGAGAGTAATCGCTTCCAGCTCCTCGAGTTGTACTCCCGGCTCGATCCGCAGCACCGCCAGCGAATGCCAAAGCCGCTCCAAGTGTTCCCGCAAGCGGTAGGGACGCTGCCGGATCGTCCGCGTCACCTCGTACGCCATGTCCCCCAGCAGCAGCGCGGAATCGTAAATCGAGACCCGCGCATCGCGTTCGGGAACGAATCGACCGTTGAAATAAACGACGCGCGGCATGAGAAGACGGAGCCAGGAGTCAGGTGCCAGAATCGCGACCATCGGATTGTACCCATTCCCCAACTAAGCCCAGGGGTGGCCACCACGCGGGAAGTTTCGTCCACAGTGGCGCAAGCGGACTCCCCTGGGGTCAGTTAGTACACCGCCGCACAATCAGCCCTGGCCTCACTCGCGCCGGCGCGATAATTTGGTGGTTTCCCACCGGGGCCCGGGCCAAGGGGCGCCGTTGCTGCCGGGCATTGGTCGAAATCGGAGTTGCGTACATGGGAATGGCTCTCTTGGGGATACTCATTATCACCGCCCTCCTATTCGTGGTCGTGGCCAGCGTCGCCCGCGTCACGCTCGGGCCCTGAGCCAGCCGGCCGCGTTTCCCCCCACGCAATCTCATGAAAGGCCGTGGCCCGTGACTTCGCCCCCTGGGGACGCTGCCTCCGCAGGGCGCCGGGCCTTTTGGGGAACCGTCTGCGGCCTCGCGTCGGCCGTCGGCTACACCGGCGCGAACGCCTTTCTGCGCGAAGCTTCGATCGTATCCGACCCAGTTTGGGTATCGTGTATCAAAGCCGTGCCGACGACAGTGCTCTTCGGCCCCTACCTGCTCTGGCAGTGGTTTCACGGCATTCCCCCGTGGACCTCCCGCCGCGCCGCGTACGGTCTGGCGATCGCCGGTCTGCTGGGGCAAGTCGTCGGCAACGTCAGCTTTCAGTTTTCGCTCGGCGTGATCGGCATGGCGCTTTCCGTGCCCCTTTGCCTGGGGACGTTGCTATTCGGGACGGCGCTGCTGGCGCGATTGTGGCTCCGTGAGCCGGTGACGCTGCGCTCCGCATTCGCGATGGTCGTGCTGCTCGGCGCGGTCGTGGTGCTCAGCTTCGGCGCCGGAGATGCGCATCGTGCCGTGGAAGCCACGAGCCAGACGCCGCATACCGCCGGGATCGTCGCCTCCGCGGTCGCAGCGGCTTGCGTGTCCGGATTCACGTACGCGTTTCTCGGCGCCGTAATCCGTCGCGCCGTAACAGGCCACGCGACGCTGCCGGCCACGCTCGTCGTGGTAAGCGTCGTCGGACTGGCGAGTCTTGCGCCGATGAGCCTTTTCCGACTCGGCGCTGCCGATTTGCTCGACACCACCTGGCTCGAGTACCGCCCCATGCTGTTGGCGGGACTGTTCAACGCGGGGGCGTTCTATGCGCTATCCAAAAGCCTGCAGATGCTCCCGATCTTGCAGTACAACCTGCTGAACGCGTCGCAAACCGCGATGGCAGCCGTGGCGGGCGTACTTTTTTTTGGCGAACCGATCACGTTCGCCCTGCAGTCAGGGGTCGTACTGACCGTCGCCGGACTGGTGCTGATGCAAGGAAGATTCCGCCGCACCACGACAGTGTTGGCAGAAGACGCCGCGGCCCCGTTGCTGGCGGCCGCTGCCAGCGAGTCTGACGACTAAGATCCCTGGAGCGGTAAGCGTCAGCGCCCGGAGTGACGACTGCTTTCGCAACGGAGCGCGTTACTGCATTCCGGCGTCTCCCGCGGCCGCTCCGGCGCCGCGATTAAACGCTTCGGGATCGTAAGGATTCTCCTCCGATCCGCCGTCCGAGCCTTCCTCGACGTCCGTCGCGAATGCCGCTTGCTCAATGTCTCCATCGGTCGCCACCTCCGCTTCCTGGCCACCTGAGGGCGTGGGCGATGCGGTCGCATAGGTCGGCGGCCGCTCCCCCGTCACAAGTCGCACCCATTCATAAAGCTCGTAGTATTGGCGGCTGTTCTTGGCCGTAAAGATCGCCGCCTTACCGCCGCCGTGCGGCTCGATCGGCTTGGTCAGCAGCGGGCTCTCTTGCGGGCGCTGACGATCAATCTGGTCGAGCACCGCCATCAGATTGCGCAGCGTTTGCCGTCGCGCCCGATCCCCTTGCCCGCGAATCTTCGTCAGGGTGAACGTCGATTTTCCCGACACGCCATGGCAGCCCGTCGTGGCGCAGGAGTTCGTCAACAACGGTTGCACGGTCGTGGCAAAACGTTGCATGATCGGCGCCGGAACCGATTTCGTGAGCGCTTCGAGCGCCTCCGCGTCGCTTGCCGGGGGAGGCGTTGTCGCGAGCGGCGCACGCACCTCGGGCTTGGAGCGCGCTAGTTCCAGTTTCCGCGCCAACAACCGCAGACGCGGGTGCCCGCGGTCAATTGTCGCGCCATAGCGGATCTCCGCTTCTGTCTCGTCGAGCAAGCCGTGGGAAAGGCACCATTGAGCCAACTCCAAATGCTCGTCGACCCTCGTGCCGTTCAACGCTGCGCGTTTCTTGGCATAACCTTCCGCCAGATCCTTGCAGCGCAATGCGACATCCTCGGCCCGCAACCGCAGCTCGCCGTTCGGCAGGGCGACGTAGTAGCGATTGCCCGACTGCGTGATCTTACCGGCGATCACTTCGCCGTTCTGCAGGATCAGAATCCCCTCTTCCGGAGCGAGCGCGATCGGTTCCGCGGCGCGCACGAAGGTGCTGAACCCGAGGCACAACAGGGTAATCACGCCAGGCACATAGCGGATTGTTTGCATCATGCCGCGGAGGCTAGGTCGGCAGCCGGCAAGCGTCAAGACGGAATGAGATCGTCGAGCCGCATTCAGCGAAAGCTAGGAATGTTTACGGTCCCCACCGCACGCCTATAAGAAAGAGACTGAGCGAGGTGGTATGGGATGTCACGGCAACTTGCGCAATTGCCAGGCCACGATTAGGCGTACCGAAGCGCCTCGAGAATCGGTCCCAGGCGATCGAGTTGCGGCGCGAGGTGGCGCTCGTAGTGGCGCCATCGGGCGACCGCGCGGCGGTGAATTGGCGATGTGACTTCCGCGTAACTGGGAGACGTGGCGGGGCGGCGGCGAGCTTCTTCGTGGAACGCAAGCGCCGCCGGATTCCAGGCGAGCCCGAGAAACTCAAACACGCGCCGGGCTTCCGCTTCCAGGTTCTCGATGACCTGCTCGTAGCGGATTTCCAGCCAAGGCGTGGCGATCAACTCGCGCAGCCGCAGCCAAGCTTGCATGTCGAAGAGATACTTGTCGACGGTTCCTTCCAGCGAGAGGAAATTCACGCTCACCGGCGTGATTGCCAGGTATCGCAAGAATGAGCTGAGTATCACGTCGCGCGGATCGCGCAGCGTGACCAGTAGCCGCGTTTCCGGGAAGACGCGCGTCACCAGCGGAATCATCAGGTTCATCGCCGGGTTCTTGTCGATGTGCAGCCGCCCGGCGAGCGGCTCGCGATGATACGCCTCGACGACGCGCTCGTACCGCCGCCGCGCGTCGACGAGCGTGGACGGCACGAGCTCATCGAGCAGTTGCACCACCGGAAAGTCATTCGGCTTCCCACGGCCGAGAAATGGGAAAATGTTGGCCGAAAAGATATCGCGCTCTTCGGTGCTGATCACGTCTGGTTGTACCTTGAGCACTTGCTCCAGCAGCGTGGTACCGGAGCGCAAAAAGCCGGTCAGCAATGCGAGACGCCGTGGAGCATCTTCGTGTGGCGGTTCCTTCCAGCGCCGAAAGTGCGCCGTGGTCAGCTCATCGAGCATCCGTGAACATCGCGCGGCAACGTGCCTCGCCGCGACTTGCGCAGGCTCAGCTCGCGGAAGCTGCGCCGCTTTGCACTGGAGGATCGCCTCCCAGGCCGCGTCGTAGTCCCCCTGCTCATCCAGCGCGCGGGCGAGGTCCCCCCAGGCTTCGGCGACGATACGTGGCTCAAGTTCGGTGCGTGAGAGCAACTGGCGCAACGTGCTGATCGCGGCCTCAAGGGCGCCTTGCCGGCGCTCGATACGGGCGCGGACGATCTGTCCACCCGCGTGCTGCGGATCGAGGTGCAGGAGCCGATCCACCGCCGCGCGGGCCTCGTCCAGCCGGTGCAGTCGCTCGTACATCGCCGCGAGCTCCAGCAGCGCCCGCGGCTGGGGGCGTGGGGAGGTCGCCAGGCGCTCGAAGCACTCCACCGCCTCGCTCCGCAGGTCCATCAGCCGGTAAAGCTCGCCCGCGCGAATCTGGATTTCCGGATCGTCCGGAGCGAGTCGTTGCAGGCGCCCGGCCAGCGCGGCGGCACGCGCCCGGTCGTGCCGCAGGGCATGGGCCCGGGCGGCATCGACGAGGGCTACGGGGTTCTTGGGCAGCGACTGAACGGCCAGATCGAATTGCTCCAGGCTGTCGTCGTAGCGGTGCTCCATAAACGCCCGCCGCGCCGCCTGGAGCAGTGGGGAATCCGCAGGCTGGATCGTCGAACGTTGTGGGGGGCGTGGTCGCCGAGCCATGACAAAGCATCAAGAAAAGCGAGTTGGCGCGTTGCAATTTGGCAACGCACATGAGCGCCGCATGAGCGGCAGGTTTGGGTCGTCGCCAAGGCCGCCTGCAGCGATCGAGTCTTTCACGTAACGCGTGCCGCTGCAAGGCGTTCGATGAAAGTCAAAGCCTGGTCAGACCCGCGCGACTTGCGCAATTGTACCACGTATTTTACTTGTTTCTTGCTTGGCGCTTTGCGTACATGCAGCGTAGACTGGATGGGCCGATTGTGCGGAATTTAGGGACAGATTCTGTTGCGATTCGCCGCCGCGAAATTGCGGCGGGCCGCCGTGTTGGGCGCACCTCGGGGGACTGCCGGGTGAAACGAATCAACCTGGGACGTACATCCATGTTTTGCCGGCAGCAAATGCCAGATAGGTGCGACGATGAGAATTCGACGTGTCCGCGCTTCCGTGGCCGCGGCTTTGGCCGCCGGCGGATTGTTCTTTGGTGGTCCCGTGGCGGCAGCGCCGCTTGGTGTGAACCTGGTCGTTGACCCGAGCTTCGAAAACGTCGACACCGCGACCGCGGGTCCCTTCACCAGCGTGTTGCTGAACGACTGGGACAGCTCAACCGGCGACAACTTCGCCTACCCGTACTCCTCCGCTTACTCGGGGCCGACGCTTCCGCCAGGCGCCGGTGATTATCACTTCTCGGGTGGCTTCAATGACGCGGGACTTGGTTCCGGTCACACGCACCAGTCGATTGACGTCTCGTCCGGAGACTCCGCGCTGGCGATCGCCGGCGGCGGCGCCAAGTACGACCTGAGCGGTTACTTCTCGACCTATTTCACGCAGGATGAGTTCTCCAAGCTGGAGGCGGTCTTCCTGGGCGCTGGCGACGTTGTTCTCGGCACGGCGTCCGTGGGCGGTCTGGCTTTCGGCCAGACGCTGCCCGTGGTCGAGGACCGCCGCGATTGGGGCCTCGATGCAACCACCGGTCTGATTCCGGTCGGAACCGAAAACGTGCTGATTCAATTGTCCGCCGACGGCGACGCGACCAATTTCGACGGCTATGTGGATTCGGTCGACTTCACGATCACTCAAGTGCCGGAACCCTCGTCGCTGGTGTTGCTGGCGGGAACGGCGCTCGCGGCAGCGGCGGTGTTGCGTCGCCGCGCAAAGTAGACGGTAGTGAAAACTCAGCACAGGTCGGCGTTGCGTTGACGGTTGCGCGGCGTACGACCTGTGGCGATTTGTGACTCTTCAGGAGCAGCCATGAGAATCAAGCGATTTCGTGCCTCCATCGCCGCCGCTCTGGCGGCCGGGGGACTGTTCTTCGTGACCGCCGCGCAAGCAGCGCCGCTCGACACCAATCTGGTGGTCGATCCAGGTTTTGAAAATGTCGACCCGGCGAGTGATGGACCTTTCACCAGCGTGCGGCTGAATCAATGGGTCAGCGACACGGACGACAACTGGGCCTACCCCTACTCGTCGAATTATGCCGGGCCGACGACTCCTCCCGGCGCAGGCGATCACCACTACGCCGGCGGATTCGCCCCCGGAACCGGCGCGACCTATCAGGACATCGACGTGTCGACCGGCCCGTCCGGTACTGCGATCGCGACGGGGCTCGCGAAGTTCGACTTGAGCGGGTACTTCTCGACCTATCTCTTGCAGGACGAGTTCTCCTCCGTCGATGCCGTGTTCTTCAACGCCTCCGATGTGGCGTTGGGGTCGGCGTCCGCGGGTGGGACTGAATTTGGCGTGACTTTGCCCATTGTCAGTGATCGCCGCGATTGGGGCCTGGATACTCAGTCGGGCCTGTTGCCGATCGGCACCGCGAAGGTCCGGATTCAACTCTCCGGCGGCACGTCCGCCAACTTCGACGGCTATGTCGACAACGTCGACTTCCGGATTTCACAAGTCACCGGCAAAATCGGCGACGTCAATTTGGACAACGTGGTTGACATCGACGACTTCGACATCATCCGCGCCAACTTCTATGAAGGAACGACGCGCGAGTCCGGCGACTTAAACTTCGACGGACTGGTGACGGAAACCGACTTCCGCATCTGGAAAGACGCCTTCGGCGCCGGCGGGCCGAACTCCGTGCCGGAACCGTCGAGCTGGGTGTTGCTGGTCGGCGCGTCCCTGGGCGTTGCGGCGTACGTGCGTCGCCGCGCTCGCTAGCTCCTCAATCCTTCCTTCATCTTGCTTGAGGAGCACCAACACATGATGCGCAGAATTTATTTCGCCGCGCTGCTCGGCGTGCCGCTTTTCGCGGCGACGGCGGCCGCGCAGCCAGCGGCCTCCATTCAATTCGCCGTACCGGGCGAAGGGGACTGGAATCTCAAGGACAACTGGACCTCGACGGCAGGCCCGTTTATTCCCGGGGACAACTTCCCCGCGGAGGTGGCCGGCATCAGTAACGGCGGCACCGCATTTTTGACCGCGGCGGCGCAGTTTCCGATTGACGGATTGTTACTCGACAACGGCGGTCTCGACCTGCGGAATAACGGATCGCTGACCGTCGTTACCGCTGGGGGCACAGCCTTTGGGCTGACGCGCGTCGGTGCCGCGGGAACGCTTTACATTGGCGGCAACGGCAAGCTTACCACCGACACATTTCAGTTGAACGGCACGATCGCCCGCCGCGTCTCCGGCGCCTCGAACGGCGTCGTGCAAACGACCGGCGCGGCCTCGTTGGCCGGTGCGTTTACCATGGAGTTCAACAACGACTTTGTCCCGACCGTCGGCCAGAGTTGGAAGATTGTCGATGCGCCCGGTGGTTCGCTGACCGGCGCGTTTACCAGCGTTACGGCGACCGACCTAGCACGCGGGCTCGTTTTGACGCCGGCCTACGACTATGCCAACGGCGATGCTTCCGTGACCGTCGACAATCGATTGGTGTTGCAGATCGATCGGCGCACCGGACACACCACGTTGTCGAACGCGATCGGTCCGGCGATTACCATCGACGGCTACACGATCAGTTCCGCCGCGGGCCAGATGGCCCCCAGCAGTTGGGTAAGCTTGGACGACGCCAACGCCCCGACCGGTTGGCTGGAGGCCAACCCGAGCACGAACCGATTGAGTGAATTGAATCCGACAGGTTCAACCTCGGTCGCCAGCGGCACTGTCTTCGACCTGGGAACGGCGTTCGCTCCCGCCGCCGTTCCGTTTGGGACGGAAGTCCCGGAAGATGTCTCCTTCCGGTACTTTTCGCCCGATGGATCCACGAAGCAAGGCATCGTGGAGTACACCGGGCTGCGTAACAACCTGGTGCTGACGGTCGATCCTGAAACGGGAGAAGCGGCCATCCAGAACCAGTCGACATTCAACATCTCGCTCGACTTTTACACCATCACCTCCGCTTCGGGTTCCTTGAATCCCGCCGGATGGAACAGCCTCGACGACCAGAATATCGGCGCCTGGGCGGAAGCGAATCCCACCGACACGCGGTTGAGTGAACTCCTCCCTGTCGGCGGTTCCGCGTTCGCGCCCGGCCAGGGGTATGAAATCGGCGAGGCCTTTACCGTCGGCGGGACGCAGGACCTGCAGATTCGCTTCACCTTCGCGGACGGCACGGCCTACAATGGCATCGTCCTCTATGGTGATGTCGTGCTGCCGCCGGTCGGCCAGAACGGCGATACCGATGCCGACGGCGACGTCGATCTCGACGATTTGAACGCCGTGCGGAACAACTTCGGGACGACGGGCCCAATCGGATCGACGCCGGGCGACGCATTTCCGTTCGACGGCCTGGTCAACCTGGACGACCTGAACGGTGTCCGGAATAACTTTGGCGCGGTCGCCCCCAGTTCCGTGCCGGAGCCGGCCACCTGGTGTCTCGCGCTGCTCGGACTGCCGCTGGTGGCTCGCCGCCTGCGACGCCGCTAGCCTGCACGAAGTGAAAAGAATTAAGAAGCGGGCCGGTCAGGCATGCCTGACCGGCTCGTTTCACTTCGTCGATGGGACGACGCGAGCCGCCATCGCTCTTGAGCGTTCGCGTTCCTAAGCGCCGGAGATTCGTTTCATGCTCTCACCGGCAACTTAGCAGCGGACGTCATAGCTGGCTTCGTGCAGCCGATGCACCAGACGTTCCAGCGCCGCCAGTTCCTGCTCGATTTCATGGCAGGACTCATCCGATTCGTCCCGCAGCATCGTTCGCAGTTCGCAGATGCGCCGATCAACCAGCTTGGCCAGAATTGCGTCGTCGTTGTGTTCAATGATCAGATACATGGGGAGCCTCCTGGGGGATTGACCGAGGCCTCCGTTCCCGGCTCTCCCCTTCTACGGACGAAACTCGCCCATGGTTGTCGCGTGCCGGGGGGCCGTTACTCCCAGTTTCGCGGCCCCCCCACCTACCGAAGGCGCGGCATTCCAGGCGTGCGCGGAGACGGTCAGCTCTTCACTTCGACCCGTCTCGGTCGCGCTTCCGCAGTCTTCGGAACCGTGACGCGCAGAACACCCGCCTTGTACTCGGCAGCCACCTTGTCTTCCGCGACCGTCGCCGGCAGCGGAATCACGCGGCGAAATTCACCATAGGTCCGTTCCACCCGATGATACGATTTTCCCTTTTCTTCCTTCTCGCTCTTCTTCTCACCGGAGATCCAGAGCGCGCCGTTCTTGATTTCGACGGCGAATTCTTCCGGCTTCATGCCCGGCAGCTCCGCGGTGACTTCGACGCCGTCCGCGGTCTCCACCACATTGATCGTGGGGACGAACGCCCCTTCCAGGCTCATCCAGCGATCATCCTCGCTGAGAAACCCTTCGAACATGCGGCCGAAATCCTTCTCCAGGCGTCCCAGCGTGCGCGGGAGCCTCTCCGACCAAGGAACCATGGTGCGTGCCATGTTACACCTCCTTCGAAATGTGGTTTGACTCACCCTTCGAGGATCGCGCTACGGCCGGCATATCATTCTCGCCGTACCGTGCGAGATATGCTTTTAACGATTCCGTAAGACAGTGATGCAAACGTGGGACCATTTCCACGATTTTCCGCGCCGTTGCAACGCGTTGTCGCCAAAGGAATTCCGGCCCGAGGGGCCGACCTGCATCGGCCAATTAGGCGCGCGATGTGCGTGCACGGCGCAGTCGCCGCGCGCAATGTGGCACACTTTCCGTCAATTAACGCGGTTGCGGCGGTCGACGCGGCGCCCCTCGCTTCGGCTGGCAGTTTGGGCAATAGAAGGTCGATCGCTGCGCCTGCACAATGCGGAGCACTTCGGCCTCGCGGCACGTCCGGCACGTCTGTCCCGCGCGGTCATAAACGCGGTGCTCGTTCTGGTAGCTCCCCGATTGATTCAAGGCGTTGCGGTACGTGCCATCAGAGAGCGTGGAACCTTCGTAGAGAATCGCTTCGTGCAACACCTTGACCATCGCGAGGTGAATCCTCTGCCATTGGATGCCGGAAAGCCGGTCGCAACGATGGGCCGGGTGCACGGCCGCCAGGTGAAGAATTTCCGCGGCGTAGAGATTGCCGATCCCCGCCACGGCGCGCTGATCGAGCAGCGCCACCTTGATCGCCCGGCGACTCGCGCAAAGTCGCTCGCGCATGGCGGTTGAAGTGATTTCCAGCGCGTCAGGACCAAGCTGATCCGGCCCGAAACGACTTTCGAATTCGGCGATCGAAAGCAAGCGCACCTGGCCGAGGCCGCGGCGATCCCAGTAAAGCAACTTCGACGCCGGGCCATTTCGCAGCGTCAACGCCAGGCGCAAATGCGCCTCACTCGGAGGATCGGCAACCAAGAGTAAACCCGTCATCCGCGGCTCGATCACCAGCCGATCGTCGCCGGACAGTTCCAGCACGATTCGCTTTCCAGCCCGCGAGAGCCCGATAATTCGCCTGCCGCGCAACCGGCGGCGAAACGTCGGCCAGGTCGGCTCGATAACGATGGGCTGATAATCCGCCGCGAAGCGTTCTACGTCGACGATCCGGCTCCCAAGCACGGCCGCCACGCCCCGACGCATCGTTTCGACTTCAGGAAGTTCCGGCATTGAGACTGGCCTCCATGCACCGAGGGACGGGCGGGGCGGAACTACGCCCTCTTTCGATCTTATCCCCGGTCGATCGCGCGCCTAGCGGGAGCCGGGGAGGCGACAGCCCCGTCCCGAGTTTGCGCCGATTCAAAACCCGCGGGGCCGCCCTTATACTTTCGTAATGAGCACGACCACCGAGCCCGCGTTACGAATCGTCCATTATCCCCACCCCACGCTGCGCTACCTATCGAAGCCCTTGCGCCGCGTCGATGCCGAGTTGGTGGGGATGATTCGGCAGATGTTCGAGCTGATGTACTCACATAAGGGCGTCGGGCTGGCGGCGAACCAGGTCGATTTGCCGTACCGCTTGTTCGTCGCCAACCCGGAAGGGGACGCGTCCAAGAAAGACCTGGAATACGTCTTCCTGAATCCGGTGATCAGCCAACCCAAGGGGACGGTCGAGGCCGAGGAAGGGTGTCTCAGTCTTCCTGGGCTGTACCGGCCGGTGAATCGCCCGGAACGGGTCCGCATCACCGCCTACAATCTCAAGGGAGAAGAGGTTTCTCTCGATCTCGACGGCCTCTTCAGCCGAATTGTCCAGCACGAAACCGATCACCTGGACGGCAAACTGTTTGTCGACCGCCTCAGCGCAACTGGCCAGGCCGACGTTCGTCCAACGCTGGAAGAGTTCGAATTGGTCTACGCGAGTCGCCGCGAGCGGGGCGAGATCCCGAGCGACGAAGAAATCCGTCAGCGCATCGCCGCATTGGAAGAATTGCGAACCTAGCCGGCGACTTACCGGCCCACTCCGACGCATAAAAAAACCGCCGGCCTGCCTGACAAGCAGGAGGCCGGCGGCCAAACGACGCGGAGGGCAGTATCCACGCCGCCTGTGGATCCAGGCAGTTATTCGCTCGTCACATTGCGGACGGAAAAGACGCGTTTCCGTTTCCGCGTTAAGCCTTGTTAAAGGCGGCTCGCTTCACAGTTGTCGCGATCTTCAATCGGCGCGGCATGCAGTTATACGCGATTGAGAACGCATTTTGCCAGTCGATGCTGCATCCAGCTTTGAATTTGCTTAACACGTCGTTGGCGATCGCTTCGTCAACTCAAAGCCTGCCTGCCAGCCGATAGTAGGCGATGCCCAACCATTCGTGAAAACCCATCTCAAAATCTTCTGCGGCGCGCGGATTGGGCAGGTAATCGACGGCGGTGCGGCCGAGCGCCAGTTCGTGAAACCGAGTGGGCGCCGCGGTCACTTCCATCCCCTGTTTCTCAAAGCACGCAACCGAGCGCCTCATATGCTCTGCGTCCGTAATGAGCACGATGCGGCGAATCTTTCGTTCGCCGAGTAACCGGCAAGACTCCACGGCATTTTCATACGTGTTCTGCGAGGCCGACTCCACGATGATACGGTCGGCGTCGACCCCCCGTTTCACCAGGTAATCTCGCATTAGCGCAGCGATGGCCGGCTGCGACGCATCTCCCTGCACCGGGCCGCCACTCGTCACCAATAGAGTTTGGCGATCCTTGGTGCAGAGCTCTGCCGCCAATTCGCAACGATGAAGCGTATCGCTCCCCAGATCAGCGTGTTGGTAAATATTGCCCGATGAAAAGGCGTATCCCGCCAGGACCACCACAGCCTCCGTATCGTCCGGCAGCCTAGCGATGGGAGGATACGGTGCGGCCAGGGTCGCTTGCACCCAGTACCCTGCGAGGCGCGTTGTCGCCAGGCCGAGTAGCACGTAGGGAATCGTCAACGCCAAGAGTTTCTTCCGCGACTCGGTTCGATTGCGCCACATCCACGCAATCGCCACGCCTACCGCTACGTACAGCAGGAAGGTCGGTTGTTGAAGGAGTTGAAAAAGGTCATTCACGTGGGTATCACTTCAGCGCCGGCCGCCTCTCGCTAGCGCAACGGCAACCTGCGACCTTGAGTCGGCTCGGCAAATCGTGCAGCAGGCTTTGCTTCCCAACCGCTCGGATGCAAGCGGCTTCGGTAGGCGTTTGAGCCCGTTCAATCGGCCGCCTTCAGCAGTTCAACATCGCACAACGCGGTGGCCGCCTGTTCAATCAGTGAAAAGGCCAGGCCGCTGCGTTCCGCGATCTGCAACAATGAATGCGTACCGTCGGAGAGGTTCAGCACCCATAACATTGCGAGTTCCATCCGGCCGGCGTCCGGCAAGCCGCTGAGCGTGCGGTAAAGTCCCCACTTGCCAAGTTGCGGCTCGCATTTGGGGTTCTGATTCAAGTACCGGTGATCGTGTTCCAGAATGCGAACGATCGACAGGTAGGCGTTCAGCGAACCGGCGAGCGCCTCTGGGCGGACAAACTCCAGGTTGTCTGCCGACGTGTGGTACTGCGGAAATCGGCCATGCGGCGTTCGCGACAGACAGCCCACCGGCAAGTTGAACCCTGGCGAGCAGAACTGACGCTCATCGTAGCCATACGGCGTGAAGTCGTGCACTTCATAGGGCTGGCCGAGATGCTTCAGCGCGTGGATGACCGCCCGGTCGATCGGTGCGTCGCCTTGGCGCGATCGCTTATAGTGAAACCCGCCCGGATCTCCCACGCACGCCACGACGAGTCCGTGCCGGATGCGCTGCGTGCGATGCTCATTGCGTGCCAACCAGGCGATGGAACCGATGGTCCCCGGCAGGAAAAGAATGCGATAGGAGTATTCGCGCGGCGAGCCATCCAGCATCTCGGCGAGCTTCGTCAGCAACGAGACGCCGGAAAGATTGTCATTGCAAAGCGCCGGATGACACACGTGGCACGACAATAACACTTCGTCTTTCGTACGACCCGGCAAATAACACTCGCCGTAACTCAGCGAACCGTCAGTAAGGCTGGAATCGATACAGAATTCGTACTCGCCATCCTCGAGCCGGAGGACATCGTTTTCCGAAACGCAGAAACCCCAGTCCTCCCGGTAGTAGGACGTGCGGTAGGGAATCAAATCCGGCTTGCCCGGCAGCGTAAAGAAATGATTCTTCAGCTCTGACAGCGGCAGCTTGCCGCGAATCGGTTGGCTGTAATTCAGCACGTGCAGATTCGACCGTCGGAAATCGATCACGCGTTCGCCGCGCGAGTTCTTTACCCAGGCGTCGCGAATGTTCCATTCTTTGGGAATCGTCCAATCGAAGACCTGAGTGCCCGTCGGCACTTCATGAATCACCAGCGGGATTCGTTGCTGCACGATTCGCAGCGTTTCACGCAGCCCTTCACCGGTAATGCTGCGGCAAATCGGATAGAGCGCGGTAATAAACTGGTGCAGGTCTCGACCAGCCGCCGACAGATCCGCGGCCGTCAGCGCCGTACGGACGTCCAAGGCATGGTCGCCCGAGAAACTGCGCCCTGCGCTCATTCTGCGACGAATGGCGTGCGATGCCCTCACCGTGTCCCCTCGCTCGGCCGACGCAAAATAAATGGCCAGAATGGATCGGCCAGCGAAATCCCAGTCACGGCCATCGGCCACGTAACGCCGAAAGTCGGATCGATGCTGACTCGTGGAAGCGTGTTCATTCTTGTATTGCTTGTACGTCCGCGTGTAATCTGGCTAAGCCGATTGAGCGACCAACGATGCTGCGCCCTTTTCGGCGCGGTACGTCTTCGGCGGCGCACCGGGCGGATCGCTCGGCGGCGTCGTCGGATCGAGGTACGTGCGGTGCCATTGTTCCAAACAAAGCAACGCCCAAATCTCCTGGCTGTGGTCGCAGATTCCTTCCGTATGCTGCGCGACCATCGCGCGAACCGCGGAAGGCTTGAAGTAGCCGCGCGCGTCGAATTCCCGGCTCAGTAGCGTTTCCTCGACCAGATTACGAAGCTTCCCGCGGAACCAGCGATCGAGCGGCACGGAGAAGCCCATTTTCGGTCGCGTGGCGATCGACCGCGGCACGATCTTCCCGAGCGCGCCGACCAACATTGGCTTCGCACTGTCGCCGCTCACGTGATATCGGAAGGGAATGGACGCCGCGAGCTCGACAACGTGGTGATCCATAAACGGGCTGCGGCATTCCAGCCCATGCGCCATGCTGGCGATATCGACCTTCGTCAGCAGATCGCCCGGCAAGTAAGTCTGCAAGTCGGCCATCATCGCTTGCGTGCCCGGGGCGCGGCGCGAACTCGCGCCGACGGCCTGCTCAACGATTGTCTCCGGAGCGTCGCTCGTCAGTTGGTTCACGAACCCTTCGCTATAAAGCGCGAGTCTTCTCCCTTGATCGATCAAAGAAACCCAGTGAACGTAGCGCTCCGCCGCCGACTCGCGCAACACGCTGATGCGCTTGCGCAAGCGCGCGGCAAGGGAGCCGCTCCCCTGCGTCGCCGGCAACCAGTCCCACGCGCGGTTTGTGAGGGCTTGCCGCACCAGGCGTGGCAATCGATCGAACGCAGCCAGTTGCTGCACGGTGCGATAGCGCGGATAGCCACAGAACAACTCATCGCCGCCATCGCCTGTCAGCGCGACTTTAACGTGCTCGCGCGTCACCTGCGAGACGAGGTACGTCGGAATCGCCGAGGAATCCGCAAACGGTTCATCGAACAGCCAGCAAAGGCGCGGCAACAAATCCACCGTCTCGGCCTCCGCCACCAATTCCCGGTGGTCGGTCCCCAAGTGATCGGCGGCCAAGCGAGCATACGCCGATTCGTCGTACTCCGAGACCGGAAAGCCGATCGTGAACGTGTGCGCCGGCGCCGGCAGATGCCGCTGCATCAGACCAACGATCGCCGTGGAATCGACGCCGCCCGAAAGAAAGGCGCCGAGCGGGACGTCGCTGCGCAAGCGCAGTCGCACCGCTTCATCGAGTCGAGCGTGCAACTGCTCCTGCAACGATTCGATCGATTCCGTCGACTCCTTCTGGAAATCGATGCGCCAATAGGGCTCGATCCGCAGGCGGCCATCTTCAAACACGGCGTAATGCGCCGGCGGAAGTTTTTGGATGCCGCGAAAAATCGTCCGCGGTTGCGGCACGTACATGTAGGTTAGGTACGCGTCCAGCGCTTCGGGGTCCAGCTCGCGCGGGACGTTTGGCGCCTGCAAGATCGCCTTGATTTCGCTGGCAAACAAGAGCCGATCGCCATGCTGGGCGTAAACCAGCGGCTTCTGTCCCATGCGATCGCGGGCCAGGAACAGCCGCCGCGCTCGCTCGTCCCAGATGGCAAAGGCGAACATCCCCCGCAGTTTGTCGAGGCACGCCACGCCATGTTGTTCGTACAAATGAACGATCGTCTCGGTGTCCGACTTCGTGCGGAAGCGATGCCCCTGCGCGATCAATTCCTCGCGCAACTCAACGTAGTTGTAAATCTCGCCGTTGAACACGATCCAGACCGTTCCGTCCTCGTTGCTGATCGGCTGCTGGCCGCCGCCCAGATCGATGATGGACAGTCGACGATGCCCCAACCCGACGCCTCGGCCATCTTCGTAGCTACGTGAATAAGTGCCGCGATCGTCCGGCCCACGATGGCGCAGCGCATCGGTCATCCGGTCGAGCGACGACGCGTCGACGAATCCGCGCTGACTGTTCCAGGCTGCTCCGGCAATGCCGCACATAGGGTTACTCGCTGCTCGAATCTGAAGGACGTCGAACTACGCGCGCCGGCACGCCGACGGCCAGACACCGTGCGGGAATGGGGCGATTCACCACCGCGCCTGCACCGACAATCGCGTGTTCGCCGACATCGGCCATGATGATCGCATTCACGCCAATCCACGCGCCGCGCCCGATCCGCACGCGGCTGTACGTCTGCGGTTGCTCTCGCATCGCCGCGCCATCGTCGCCCCGGACGGCATGCTCGCGGCCGCCGCTCAAAATCTCCACGCCGTTGGCCAACATCACGTCGTCGCCGATGTCCGCAAAGCCGACGCTGCATTTCTGCCCGATATAAACGCGATCGCCAATCCGCGCCTCCGGCATTGAAAACACGCTCAGCCAGCCGAAATAGATGTCCTGCCCGCAACGGTCGAGCGTCCGCCGGTAAAAGGCCTGGCGCGAGTACACGCCCCGCATCCCCGGCACGCGAGCGATCGACTCGCTGGCGGCGGAAAACGCGCGATTGCCGCAGCAGACGCGTGCGATCCGATACACCAGGCGGCGCGGCGCCACCCACAGGCCAAACAAGAATTGCACGAAGCGCTTCACGCGCAGTTCCATGGACGTCCGCACGGGCGGCGCAACGACGATGCGTTCGGTGGTTTCGGCAATAGTAGGTGCGTCGGCGATCATACGGATTGGAGCACCGGTTCGTGACGGGCCGCGTCGGTGCGTCCGAGCAGACGCCCGTACAAAGATGCCATGCGATTCATCCGGTGCTCAAAACTGTGCGTCTCGTGAACTTTCTGCAACGCCGCTGCGACCATGTTTTCCCGCGCAACCGAGTCTGCCCATTGGCACTGGATGCCGTCCGCCAGCGCCGCAGATGAACCCGGCGCCACGAGCACTCCGAGGTCGCCGTCGTTGAGCAACCCCGGCACGCCGGCAATCCGCGTGGCGACGACCGGCGTCTCCATGGCCATCGCCTCGAGCACGACGTTGGGAAGCCCCTCGCGCTCGCTGCTCAGCACGAAGAGATCGATCGCCTGCAGCCAGACGCGCGGATCCGTCACCATGCCCAGCAACCGCACGGTATCGCCGAGCGAATGCGCCGCAATTTTGGCCGTCAGCTTTTCACGCTCGGGCCCTTCGCCAGCGATCCAAAGATGAACGTCCAACCCTTGCGAACGGAGTTGCGCGACGGCGTCGATCAGCAGGTCGAACCGCTTTTCCTCCGAGAGCCGCCCCATCGCCCCCAGGAGCACGCCATCGGAAGGAGCCTGCAGTTGCTGCTTCGCCGCGGCTGTCGTCATCGTCCGTCGGAATTGGTCGGTGTCAATCGCGTTGTGGATGATACTACTGCGTTCGGGCCGCACGCCGAAGCGCCGACACTCGTCGTGCAAGTCGGCCGAAACGGACACGACGTGATCGTAGTATTTCAGCACGCGGCGATCGATACGGTTATAGAGCGGAGCGCGACCTTCGTGCACGCCCCACCCATGCACCGTTGTCACCAACTTCATCCGCCACAGCCGCCGGACGAGCAATCCAAATACGTTGCTCTTGTATTCATGCGCATGCCAGATCGCCACCCGGCGCTCGCGGCAGATCCGCGCCAAATCGTACAGCACCTTGAGATCCCAAGGACCGCGATCGGGGATCGATACGAGCGGGGCCTCCCACTTCTTCGCCCGTTCCTCAAGGACGCTGAAACCAGGATCTCCCGGCGGATGCAAGTAGGCGCAAATGCAGTCATATCCCAAGCGGCGCAAATGCCGCGGGCTGTTCAGCACCGTCTTGTCCGGGCCGCCGCCGGTGCCGGTCACCAAGCGGACGTGAAGTACCAGCGGTTCACTCATGATGTTGCCCGCTCGTTGCATACGCCGCGCGATCGAACAAGCTTTCGTAAACTTCGTAAAGCGAACGCTGAATCGTTCGCCAATCGAACTGCTCGACGGCGAACTCGCGCGCCTGACGCCCTAACCGATCGCGCAGCGCCGCGTCGTCGAGCACGTCCAGCGTCCTCCGCGCGAAGCTCGCGGCGTCGTCCGCAAGCAGGATCTCTTGATCGTGCTGCGCCGGAATCCCCTCGGCGCCGAGTGACGTGGAAATCACCGCCTTCTGCATCGCAAACGCTTCGAGGATCTTCAGTCGAGTGCCGCCGCCGTGATGCAACGGCACCACCACGGCCTGCGCCCGGTGAACGTAGGGGCGCACGTCGTCCACGGCGCCCGTGACGATCACCGAGTGGCCGTCGTGAAGCGCTCGAACGCGCGGCGACGGATCGCGCCCCACGAGGTAGACTCGCGTCGCCTTTCCGCTGGCGCGCAGGATCGGCAGCACTTCGCGGCAGAAGTACATCGCCGCCTGCTCATTAGGCCAATAGCCCATTGTGCCGGTAAACACGAGGGCGCCTGCTTCTTCCGCGGCGGCATCGCCTGGTTGAAAGTAATCACAGTCGACCCCGTTGGGCACGACCTCGGTGCGGGCCGCCGAGTACAGGCGACGAAACGATTCGGCGTCCTGAACCGAGCAGGTCAACGTGACATCCATGCGGCGGCAGACTGTCGCTTCCAGGTCGCGTAGCGCCGCGTATTCCCGGGCCAGATGCGCTGCCTTCAGCCGGGTGTTTTCGCCGGTCCGCATGCGGGCGGTCATCGCCGAGAGGCAGTTGTGCGAATCGAACACCTGCCTCTGCGTCCAGCGGCGCTCCACGGCAAAGCACGCCGTGTCCAGGTGATTGAAATGAATCGCGTCGAAACCTTCCGTTTGAAGCAATCGCGATGCGGCGTCCAGCAAAGCCTGGGCGCGGTTCTTCCACAAGAAAAACGGCTGCCGCCAACCTCCCGGTCGCAGAGCATTTGCAGCGATGCGGCGCAATTTCGGCCGAGAAGGCGCCTCCACCACGCGGCAAACATCCGACAACGCGGCCGTGTCGCTCGGCTTTCGCGGAGCGTGCGACAACAAGCAGACGTCGTGGCGCGACGCCAGCCCGCGCAACAGGTGGTAGGTGCGCAGGTTTCCGCCGTCGTGCAACGGGAAGGGAAACGCTTCGGATAGGAACAAGATCCGCATCGTACCGTCAGATAGCCTCGCTGCCGCTCATTTGCAGGGACGCCGGCGCCGATGGCTCCAAAGTCACGCGAGCTTTGTCATTACGTTGCGTGAGGATTGAAGGTCCGGTCCGTAGCATTTCGTGATAAACATGCGCGTACTGAGAAATCATCGCGCCGGCGCCAAACTGCGATTGGGCGCGCTCCGTTCCGTTCCTGGCGATTTGTCGGCGGAACGCGCCGTCGTCGAGCAGTCGCCGCAGTTGGCCAGCCAACTGCGCTGCGTCGCCCGCGTTTGCCAGCAACCCGTCGACTTCATCCCGAATGACTTCCGGAACTCCGCCAACTCGTGTGGCAACGCATGGCACTCCGGTCAACATGGCCTCGACCAGCGTCAACGGAATCCCCTCGGAGATGCTGCTCAGCAAGAACACATCGGCAGCCTGCAGTAACCGCGGCACATCGCTGCGCGTGCCCAGGAAACGGACGATCGAGCCGAGTCCGAGCTCGGCGACCAGGCTTTCGAGTTCCCCACGCAGCTCGCCATCCCCGGCGAGTAGCAACCGGACTTGCGGCCTCGACGCCCGCAGCAAATCGATCGCGCGAATCGCCGTGGCATGATCCTTAAGGCGGTTCAGCCGCGCGACCTGGATGATGACCTCGTCTTGGTCACTGTAACCCAGCTCGCGTCGCACGTCGCATCGGGCCGCAACGTCAGCGCGAAATACATCTTCGCTCACGCCGTTCTGAATGACGCTCACCCGGTTCGGAGCGAAACCTTCGTTGGCAATGAGCGCTTCGCGGACATGCTCGCTGACGGCGATGATCCGGTCGCCCGAGCGCGTCAACAGGCGATTCGCCCAAACTCGGCGCGAGCTCCTTTGATCGGGATGGTGACGCCCGTGTTCCGTGAACAGGATGGGGGTTCCGCCGGTCGCGGTGCGTGCCAGCGCCGAGTAAAAGAACGGAGTATACTGATGGGCATGAATCAGACTGACCTTCTGCTTCTTCAACCAACGCCCCAACCGCCACGCGCAGCGCGCATCAATGCCCGGTTGACGATTCAGCACGCAAATCGGCACGCCGTCGCGCTGTAGGGCGTCTCCCAGCGCTCCCTGGCTGTCGAGGCGCGCGAACACCGGTCGGAATTGCTCCTGAAGCGACTGCGCGAACTGCCGCGCCAAGACTTCGGCCCCGCCGACGTCGAGCGACAGCAACACGTGGCAGACCGTCGGTTGTGTGGATCGAATGGTCATTCGTTACGTTTCAGCGAACAGCGGACGCGGCGCGGCGAAGCGCTTCCGCGGCCCAGCTTCGTCGCGCGAGATTGCTCCAACGACTCAGCTTTAACAAATTCCCCATGCCGCCGAGCAACGCCGACGGCGAACGCAGCATGCCCCGGACGTGTTGGCTCTGCGGAACAAACGGCACGGGCGCCGGCCAGGCGGTCGCTGGCTTCTCCGCGCTGCTCTGCGCGCTCGCGCTCGAGGACTGGAGATAACTTTCCACGTATCCTTGCTGCAACGCGATCGCTAGAGGCCGCGCATAGGAATGGGTTTCAAACGACAGCAGCGAATCCCACGCCTGATCGAGGATGTCTTTGCCGCGCGCGCGCAGCTTCCGTTGCAATGCGCCGTCGCAATACTCGCCCGCTGCCAGGAGCACATTTCCCTTGCGCAACTCCTGGGCTGCCCAGGTCTCCGTCGGAAATTCCAGTTGATCAGGAAAGTCCAGGGAAAACAGGCCTCGATCCGCCACCCACTCCGCGTAGCGGAGCAGGCTCGTTCGGACGTATTCGCGCAATTCAGTGGCGTTGGCGTTCCCTTCCGTGATTCGCAGATAGCGCGCCAGTTGCCAGAGGTAAACGCTGTAGGACCAGCGCAGCTCAAAGTTGTTGAGATCGCGCGCGGCAATGTCGTCCGTGGGGTGAATCGTCCGGCGAATTAGCGCGTGGGCGAAGTCCAGATAACGCTCCTCGCCGCCTAACTGCCAGGCGTCAAGCAAGACGCCGATGGCGTTACCTGCCCCTCGACCCGGTCCATGGTACGAAGGCGTAGCGGTGCTCGAGGCATGTCCCGTGGGCTGATCGCACGCAAGACCGAAGGGATGTCTCGCCCCATCGTCGAGTGCGATGATCCAGTCCCCCAAACGCTGTACCGTGTCGCGCGCACGCCGATCGCCCGTTAAGTAGTAGTAGAGCAGCAAGCCGGAGGAGAAGGCCCTGTTCTTATTGATCTCTGCGTTGCTGCTCGTTCGCGGGGCCGCCGCTCGCACCACCCATGGTGCGTCCATAGGTGCGATGCGTGCAGGCCCCAGCGTCTTGATAGTGGGCCGTATGCCAGAACATGCCGCCGCAATACGCCGACTTGTCGCGGTCCGTATGATAGACGTCAATGTCCATCACATGCCGCGCGAGAGGATCAGCCAGTTCCCACCACCGCCGGTCGCCGGTCAGCAGATACTGGACCAAGAAACTGTACAGCGCGTCGTACTGATTGTTGTAATGCGAAATGATCGGCGGAGCGCCCTGGTAGTAGGCTGCTTCGTGATCGGCCCAGACGTCGCCGAAGTTGCGCCAGCCGAATTCGTCGATCGCTTCCCGCTTCGCGAAGAAGTTGCGCGGCCCGTCAAGCGATGCGCTAACTACCTGTCGGTACGCGTCGCGCCGAGGGATGTCCTCGCCCGGGAACCACGGAATCACTTCGCACTCCGACGTCCAATCAGGAGACACCTTGGCGAGTGACGGTTCGTGAACCCAGGACAGCGCCGCGCCGGATTGCTCATCCATCGCAGCGAATCGCAGCCAGACGACGCGCGTCGTGTGCTCCCCGCCTTGCAGCTCATGCAACAGGTTCTCTTGCTCAGGCCACAGCTCGGCGTAGAGATGATTCTCGCGGCAACGGAGCCCGCTCGGAAACTTCTCCCAAAAGTCCAGCAGCGCCCCGCTGAGTCGCAGATCGCCGTATTCGACACTGAGCGTCGGCGATGCCCGTTCGCCCGTGCGCTCGTTGGGCCCCGTTGTGACCCGATAGCCAGGCGCCTGGGCAGTGACCGCCTGCGCCGCATCCAAGTGATTCCGCGAATTCCAGTTCTCACCGCCGCTTGAGCGTTGATGAATCGAGAATGCGTCGCCCGCGGCGCGGTACTCAGCAGTCTCCGCGGTCTCCTGCCAGGCAACCGACTTGATGCGGCTCGCCAGATGCACCGACAGCCGCCACCCGCGAAGGTGAACCGATCCTGCATCGCCCAGATCCCAGCATCCGCCACGATGCCTGGCTCGTGCAGGGTTCTCCAGCGTCACTTCGATTCGCATGAGTCCCTTGGCGGCGAACAACGTAATTCGACCGGAAGCTCGCAATCCGCCACACCGTGGAAACCGCCCGCAAAAACGCGCGACGCAGGCCACCGGGCCGTTCTGTTCGACGGACATTTCCTCGATGGAAAACGCTCGGAGTTTTCCGCGCGCGTCAATGCACTCGATACTCAATCCCTCAGGCGAGAGGACCTGTTCTCCTCCGCACTGGATGGCGGCCATCAGCCGACTCCCCTGTCGAGGCAATCGCATCGCGGCGCCGCTGAAGCTCGGACCGTCGATGAATTCCCGCTCAGAGATCTCGATGACGTTCGAAGTCAGCTTCACCGTGGCCGCAGGAGACAGGCCTTCCGTCCGGCCGGTTTGGAGTGAGTTATCGTCGGCGGAATGGCATACCAAGCGCAATTCGCACGGCGTCGGCGCGCCGGCCTCGGTATCAGCGAAGAACGTCGCCAGACTCCATTTCACGCTGCCGTCGTTCCAGCGTGCCAGTTGTTCAATTTGGCACGGCACGGCGGGTTCGCCATCCATCTTGTCGACGAACGCCGCATCGATCTGATGCGCGACTCCTCGGGGCAGCGGCACCCCTAGCGCGACCGGCTCTCCCAATCGCCGCACGCTCGTCGGATTGCAAACGCTAAACGGAATGCGCAACTCGCGCAAGGCGCCGCGCTCGCACGTCGCGCGAGGTTCAGAACTCAAGAGTGACTGGAATGATGACGTCATCAGGTATGTCAGGCTATCCGCTGGCGGCAGCTGGCGAACGCGTTGTCTCAAAAAAGGAAGTACGCTCATCGAGTTGTTCCACCGCAGCGCCGCGGCTGGCGACAGCCGTTGCGCCGGCGCCCAGCATCGCGATGTAATACGGCACTTCCAGCGCATCGAGCGCCACGAAGGAAGCGGAAACCAGGAAGGACGCCAGCCCCACAACGGTCATGCGGCCAGCATCGCGCAGCCAGAGATCCGGCAAGTCGGAAGCCTGGGCCAATCGCCAACTATTCCGCATGGCCAGGAAGTAGAACGAGAACAGCAGCAGCACGCCGGGAAAACCCAGCTCCGCTCCCGCGTTAAACCACAGCGAGTGCGCCTCCTTTCCCGGCGGCCAACCGTAGCTGGAGGCGAGCAGCGGCCAGTGGTCCGGCCCCGCGCCAGTCACGGGATTCTTCTTCATCACATCCCAGCAATCCTTCCAAAGTTCGATGCGACTCTGTGCCGACGCGTCGCGATTTTCTTCCGAAGCGAACGTTGTGCCGAATCGCTCGACTACCTCGGGGCCTGCCAAACGCGCACACACCAGAATGCCGCACAGCCAAACGGCCAGGTAGGCCGGCCTCTTCGGCAATATGGCGAACGCCATGATTCCCGCCGTGATCAGCCCCAGCATGCCGCCGCGAGAATTTCCGAACATCGGCACGTGGGCCATAAGCAGCGCCGCGCCGAATGCGCCGCCTTTCAAGAACACGTTCGACTCGGAAAGGCCCAGAAAAAACGCCACGCCCGCTCCCGCCACCATCGCGATGCAAAAGCTGTTATTGTCCATCTCGGCAAAACCGTAGAGCCGGACCAGGTGACCGCCGGCGAAGTAGTCCAAGTTTCCCTGCAACGCGAGAAATCCCAGACTGGCGACAATCACTCGGGCGATCAACTTCAATTGCTGCACGTTTTGCACTAGTGTCATGCCAACAATTACCGGAAGAATGATCTTCGTATGCAGCGTCACGTACGACCACGCAACCTGCTGGTTCGCCGCGAACGCGGCACTAAGTACGATCCAGCCCCAATAGCACAGCAGCGTTACCATGACGCTACGGGCGGCGCCGAGATTCCAGTTCCCGAAGCCTGCGAACGCCCAGCCAATCAGCGTGGCGATGGCCACCGTGCGACTATAGTTTCCGGCCGGCACCGACCAATGCCAGAGGTGTTCCGGCCGCAGGCAGGCGAAGCAGAGGTAGATCACGACGCCGTAAAACGGCCGGAACAGCGCCAAAACGGCGCCGCCGTACGTCAAGGCGTAGACAAAAAGTAACCCCTTCATCGCTTACTCGCTACTTCCAGCGAACGGCTCAGCCGTTGACCGCTTGAACGCTCGACGCCAGCGAGGAGTTCGCGCGCACCGGCCTTCCATGGGCCGGCGGCAAATCGAGCAACTCCTCCAACGGCGACAAACAGGCGCTCCAGCAATGCTCGTCCTCGACGAACTGTCGGGCTTGCCGCCCCATCACCTGCCGCGACTCCGGCTGCCGCCAAAGTCGCAGGATCTGCTCGACCCAGTGTTCCGCCTTGTCGGCGACGCAAACATGCACGTCGTCGATTGCAGAAATCCCTTCCAGCGCCTGCGGCGAAGCGACCACCGATTTGGCCATCGCCATCGCTTCCAGCACCTTGTTTTGAATGCCGCGGGCGACCTGCAAGGGAGCGATCGCCACGGCCGCCCGGCCCAAGTGCGGCCGCACGTCGGCCACGTCTCCGAACACGCGCACACCCGGCGATTGCTCGAGGCTGCGAACCTGAGGAGTCGGCTTGCGGCCGACAATACTTAGGCTCGCCGAGGGGACCGCGTTCTTGAGTGACGGCCAAACGTTTTCGACGAACCAACGAATTCCCAACACATTCGCCCGGTAGTCGAGGGCTCCGACGAACACCACGGAGGTTTCCGCTTCCACGGCATCAATGGGTTGAAAGTACTTCATGTCGACGCCATTAATGACCGACAAGGCGCGACTGTTGGGGCAAAAGGTTTCGAACAGCTTTCGTTCCAGTTCGCTCACAAGCGTCACCGCGTCGACGCCTTCTGCCAGCGAGCGCTCCAGCCGGCGCAGCCGTTGACCTTCCAGTCCGAACAACCACTTTGCCGGCCGCGGCGCCGATTCCGCATAATCCAGCCACTTTTGACTGTCCACATCGACCAGATCGACAATCGTCCGCCGGGGCGGCCGTTGAAACGCCCGTACGTACGGCGCCATCCCCGAACAAACGACTACGGCCGCGTCATACTGCGTTTCGGCAGTCCACTCCCGGATTTCGCGTCGCAGCGAAGTCGACAAGAACAATCCCTCGCTGGCACTACGTCCCATGAGCGCCTGACCGGCGGCATGCGCCCAGCGCCAGCGTCCAATCGGCTTGACAACCATCCGGCGACAAAGCCGCGTCAGCTTCGCGACGTGCGCGTCGGCCGGCGTCTCATCCGCAAGCGTCGCGAGATCAACGTCCGCGCGCTCCGCGAGATACCGCAGGACCTGGTACGAGCGAATCCGATCCCCGCGGTTCGGCGGATAAGGAAAGCGGTGGGTCAGACACAACACCTTGGGGCGCATCTCACTCATCCTGCCACCGCGCTCAACAAGGACCTCGGAGTTCCGATCTCCGGCATCCGAGAGACGATCGCATGCAGCGATTGCGACAGCGAACCAAATTGAAATCGCTTGAGGAGCAACTCGAGTTTCGTCTTGGTATGGCGCAAATTGGCGTAGTGCCGCAGCCGGCCGGATCGCGACCCGGCGCGCAGCCGTGGCTGGTCGGGATCCAACTCCCATGGATGAAGATAGAACACAAACGGCAAGTCGGCGCGCCGATTGATCTGATTCAGGCAGAATCGGCTGTACATCCAGGGAAACATCCGGAAGTAACCGCCGCCACCGGCGGGAAAGCGGAATCGCCCCCAACGCATCACGGCCGGCGGCACTTCCCAGAGCAACCCGGATTTCGTCTCGATCCGGTGCGGTCCCGGGTGGGCATTGGGAATGCCGTACCGATCATGCACGATCGGATAAATGCTGGAATCAATGTGAATTCCCTCTTCCGACAGGATCTCCAGCGCCCATGGCGTCTGCCGAACCACGGAAAAACTCGGCGCCCGATACAGCCGGACCGGGTCGCCGGTGAGCGACGACAACACGTCGCAAGAACGTCTCAAATCTGCGCGGAATTCCTCCGGTGAAAGCTCGTAAACCAGGCGATGCCAGTAGCTGTGAGACCCGATTTCATGCCCGCAGGCTTTGATCCGCTGCACGAGCGCGGGATGCCGCTCCGCCGTCCAGCCGACGATAAAAAACGTTCCGCGCACCTGGTGTGCGTCCAGAATCGCCAACAAGCGTTCGGTATTTGCTTCGACGCGAGAAGGGAAGGACGGCCAGTCCGCGCGCGGAATCTGCCGCTCAAATCCAGAGACTTGAAAATAGTCTTCGACGTCGATCGTCAGCGCGTTTAACAAGCTGCTCTGCCCAGTGACAATAGATTGCGAATCGGTCGCCGCACTATCGCGCTTTTCGCTTGGTCGCGGCGATCGAAGCGGGGGCCATTTCACCGTCGCCGTTGCACCCATGAGTCGCCGACCGCGGACTCGGAACGCTACTTGGCGACGATTGCGCGATCTGAGCGATCAACTCCGGAGTCATCGGACGGTTTGCATACTCTGCGTCCACGGCAGGCAGGGCGACTGCGCCCGTGGGTACTCGACGCACGCCGGTAAGCCAGATCAAGAAGTTGCCGCGAATGCCGAACAATCGCAGACCGGTACAGGCGATGACGCGCAGGTCGAGGGAGAGCCGGGACTGCTGAATGTATTGCAGGTCCAGCTCAAGTTTGCGGCAAGCGCTCTCCAGGTCAGTGTCGGGCGGCAAATTGATCTGCGCGACGCCCGTAATTCCCGGCCGCACGTCATGACGCCGCGCGTATCCCGGGATGGCGCGCGAAAGCACGTCCACGAACTCCGGCCGCTCAGGCCGGGGGCCGACGAGCGCCATTTCGCCGCGGAGCACGTTGATCAATTGCGGGAACTCGTCCAAATGCAGCCGGCGGATCACCTTGCCGATGCGCGTGACGCGCGGGTCGGACACGCCGGAGCACCATTGCGCGCCGCCAACCTTCTCGGCATCGCAACGCATGGTGCGAATCTTGAGAACCTTGAACGTGGCGCCGTTGCGGCCGACACGAACCTGGCGGAATAACGGCGGCCCTGGCGATGTCGCCCGCACCAGCAGTAGCAGCAGTCCGATGATCGGCAGCGCCGGAATCAACAGCAGCGCAGCAATGACGCTGTCCAGCAAGTGCTTTCGCGTGGCATACGGCGCAGCGACCGGTGCATGCTGCCGACTAGCGGCATACGGATACGCCTGGTCGTCCAAGTGAAGCCGCGATTGCGGCTCGGTGACGGTACTCACAGACATCGGTGCCTCGTCATGAGATTAGGAGTCCAGTTGTTCACAATGCTGCATCACGGGGCGCGCACCGCGAACGAAGCGTGAAGTTCGTCGCACTGGATGTGCGACACGTTATGAAGGATCAAGGAAGAAACGACCTGCAGATGTACTCAGGAACTCGCGAAGAAAGTCGCGCTCCTCGTCAACGCCACCGCTCACTTCCGTCTCGGGAAAGACGATTTGCGATTTGAAGAGGTCGGGCGCAAACGTGTATTCGAAGCGCGGATTGCTGGGAGCTTTCCAGGCGCGATCCGCTCCCCAGCCGTAATAGACTCGTAGAACTTGCTCCGAGGCGTCGCGTCGCCGCACTCGCGCCAGCCAAAACTCATGCGCCGTCCCACCATCATCCGTCACCCGAACGCGCTGCGACGCGCCAAGAATCTCAAACTCGCGTGAGGAGTAACACACTTCAGGCGTGTGAAGGGAAATCGTCCCAGTTGGTCCGAGCAGGACCAGAACATGTGCCGAACGGCCGGTGCGCTGGTTTTCGAAAACGCGATGCAGGTATGCCTGGCACTGCAGCTCCTGAATGGTCACTTGATCAAGTTGCAAGGCCGCGATCTGGCGCCACGCGCCGAGTTCCGCGGGATAGGTCGCCATCGCCGTGGCGACCGCTTGCGATCGGCCTGAACTTGCAGGCGCGCGGCTGGTGCGAGTCACGATTCCTGATGCGACCGTAAAGCACGTCAGAACGACGATCGCGAAGGCCGCGCTCCGAATCGCTCGTTTTTTGGGTCGTTCTTGCATCATTTCCTATTGAGGCGACGTGCCGAGCTCGTTCGTCAGGAGGGCATAGAGGTCGCGATCGCGTTTCGTGAGCAGTTCCCGAGCCAGCGACGCCGCGCTCACGCGATCCAACGCCGCGCGCGCCTTGTCGGACAAATCGGCCCGGTGATACGAGGCGGCCAGATGAATCTGCACGCGAGGATCCAATGGGTCGGCGCTCGCGGCCTGCTCAAGGCGGTTGATCGCCGCGTCGGCGTTTCCCTGCGACAACAGGATCTGCGCCTCGGTATCAAGCAATTGCAGGTTGTCGCCGGCGCGATCGCGCGCTTTGCGCACCAATTCCAACGCTTCGGCGTGACGCCTGGGATCGTCGGCCAACAACGACGCCAGATTATTCATGACCTCGGCGTCCTCTGGACGCAGGCGGTGGATTTGCTCGTACTTCGCCACCGCCGCTGCTTCGTCCCCCATCACCACGTCCACATTCGCGAGCGCGATCAACAAATCAGGGTTCTTCGCGTGGCGATCGAGGGCCGCTTGGAATGCCTCCCCGATGGCGGGATCCAACGGAGCATGAGTATTCGACGCAACCACCACCGAGGCGAGCGCGATCGCGCTCCGCGGCGAGCTCTCGGCACGGTTCGCCTGGAGGCAGAGTTGAATCGCTTCTCGCGTTTTGCCGCCCCCCTGCAACGCCAAATTCAATGCCAAGGCAGGATAGCTGCTGGAATTCAGTTCATGAGCGCGCCTCCGCCACAGTTCCGCCTCGCTGAACATCTCCAGCGACTCAAGAATGCTTGCCGCCGTGGCGCAGTGTTCGACCTTGCGGCGCGTGTCCGGAGCGGAAATCCAACCGAGATCCGCCCATGTCTGCAATTCCGTAATAGCGTCGTCGCGTCGATCCGACGCCACGAGCCATTGAGCCCGGAGGCCGATCGTTCGCGGCGATTCAGGTTCTTGTTGCGTCAGCTTGGCGATGGCGTGCCCCGCGGCATCGACGTTTTCGTAATGCAGCAGTCGCTCCGCGCATCCGGCGAGCCGCTCCTTGGAACAATCCTCCGCCGACGCGGCCGCTGAAAACTGCCTTTCGGCGACGTCAAATTCAAGCAAGCCTTCACATACCTGGCCCAGCAGGAAGAAGTCTTCAGCCGTTGCCTCCCCTTGCCGGCTCGACAGTGTTTCCAGCAGCAACCGCGCTTCCCGCCGAGCCTCGGCTACCCCCGTCAACTTCTGCAGCAGCAGGCGAGCTCGTAATCGCAGATCGACGGTGGCGGCGCGATCAGGTCGGGCGCCGCATTCCACGAGCGACAACGCCTCATCTAACGCTTTCACGCCGTTGCGGCCGACGATGAGCGATGCCAAGGCGCGACGCGTCTCCTGGGACTGCGGATCTTTCCGTAGAATCTCGCGCAGCACTTTTTCAGCCCGCGCGGGATCGGTCTTCCAATACACGCCGGCCAAGCGAAGTTGCACCATTTGATTCGCAGGCGACAACTCCGCGGCGCGCAAATACTCGCGAGAAGCGGCCTCGAAGTCCTGGAGCGCTTCATAGCCCTGGGCACGCACAAAAACCCGTTGGGGTTCGTCACTGACGCAGGCCGCGACAAGCTCGTCGAGCACGCGGCGCGCTTCCTGTTTCTGTCCCGTTTGCACATGATAGGTGAATAGGCCGTTCCAAGCCGACCCATCGCGGGGAGCGATCGCCAGCGCCTCCTCAAAGCACTGCTTCGCACTCGAAAGCGACGTGGCGTCCGGCGGCGTCGACTCTCGAGATTGTCGCAGCAGCAGATACCCCAACCAAACCCGCGGCTGGGCATCGCGCGGATTGCGTTCGGCGGCGCGCCGCGCCATTTCCAGCAGTGGCGTTAAATCACGGCCGTCGCTCGGCGCGAGAACCAATTTTCCCTGGAGTACTCCGTTCGCCTGCAAGCGGCGCAACAGCAACTCCGATTCCTCGTAGCGGTGTAGCTGAATCAGTAGCATCGCCTGGCGTTCCAGCACCCACGGCCGCCGTTCGCCCAGGGACAGCGCGTCGCTGTAGGACTCGGCCGCCTGCGCTACCAATCCTTGCATTTCTTCCAAGCGACCTTTCAGAGCATGCGTGGCGCACCAACTCGGGCGCTCCCGTTCCAGGGTCTGCTGAATGGTGCGCGCCTGCACCACGCGCGGATCATGTGGACCTGTCGCTTGCGACAGCAGGGACAAGCATTGGCAATAGAGCCCGATGGTTCGCCCGCTCGCGCCGGCGGCATCGAATTTATGCAGCAGCCGCTCAACGGCCGCGAAATCCGCCAGTTGGACGTTCAATTCCGCAAGTTGAGTCGTTGTCTGCAGATTCCAGGGTTCGAGCTCGTGAAGCGACTCGAGCGACGTGCGCACCGTGGCCAGATCTTGATCGAGCAAGCTGACGCCGGTCAACGCCCGCAATAGCTCAATTCTCGCTTTGGTGTCGCTCGTTTGCGCCAGCGCCGTTTCCACTGCTGTCTTAGCATCGCTGAGGCGACCGTCCACCGCGTCGAGATTCGCCTGCACCACGATCCAGCGATAATCGCCGCCGACCAAGGTCTCCAATCGCGCCGCCACGCGCCGCGCCGCGGCGAGATCGCCCAGCCGGGCATATTGCAGCGCCAACTCGCTTAGGCACTCAGGATCCGCAGCGCCTTCCACCTCCAGCGCACGCAGCGACTCTGCCGCGCGCCGACGGCGGTCCGCGTCGGAAGCATCTAAGCCGTCGCCGCCGGCCACGATCACTTTGGCTTCGACCAGCGCCACTCGCCAAGGTTTCGCCCTGGGGCCGGAAGGAGCGTTGTGGGCAAGTTCCCGTGCCCTGGAGAGCGCTTCACGAACCGCCTGCCAATCCCCCTGGGATTCCACATGCGACGCATTTTGCTCCAGGCGCGCTTCGGCTAAGGCGAGCCACAGGTCGAACGACTCCGCCTGTTTTGCCACTTGCTGGTAGTACGGGATCGCCAGGTCCAGTCGGTGCGCGTGATGCCAGGCCACCGCCGCGCCGAACTGCGAACCGGCGCCGCGAGACTCCAACCGGGTCGCTTGCTCGAACGCCGCGGCCGCCTGATCCCAGGCGCCGATTCGTCCACGCGCTTCGCCCAACGCGAACCAAACACGCTGCGCACGGAGGCTCACGGCGTCGCTCAAAATGCCCGCCAGCGCCGCCTTCTCAAGCATTTTCTCCGCTTCCGCCAGGTCGCCTTTTGCCACGAAGATCTGAGCGCGCAGAAGTTGAATCAACCGGCGAGTCATCTCGACTTCAGCAGGATCGGAGCCGCCCTGACGTTCAAACTCGCCCTGTACGCGCTGCACCTGTTCAGCAGCCCGGTCGACTTCGCCCCGATCCGTCAGAACCTCGGCCAACCTCATGTTCAATGCCAGGCTTGACCCGCGCAGGGCTCGCAGGCCCTTTTCCCACGTTGCGAACGCCTCATCCGCGTCGCCACGAAGCGATTGCGCATCTCCCAGCTCGATATGCGCCAACTCGGTGACGTCGCTCAAGTTGTCGATCATGTGCTGGTAAATGGCGGTAGCGCGATCGAGCGCTTGCTGCGACTTCGCCGTGACTTCCGTAGTTTGTGGACGCTCCAGCGATTCCCTGGCCTGGCCGAGCCAATAGCGGGCCGCCAACGTCTGGACCGCAGAATCTTTCGAACCCAATTGCGTGGCCGTCTCCAGATCCTGTTCAGCCCCGGGCAGTCGGTACTGCGTTCGATAGAGGAAACGGCTCACGTGCGCCCGCGGATTCTCCGCTGCAACCTCGACAAGCCGATCCATCACTGCGTCGGCCCGTCGTTCCCGCTCCCCCTGAATGTTCGTCAATTCCGACGGCAACAGCTCCGGTTGTTCGCGATACACGATCGCCATCGCACCGGCCAGCTCCAGATCCTGCGGTTGCAGTTCCCACGTCGTCTGGAGCTCCTCGTACAGCCCGGCCTGAACAGTCCTCTCGGTCGACAGAGTGCCTTCCCGGTAACCTGCTAACTGGGCCAATGCCCGAATCCGCAGCGCGGGGAGATCCGCAGGAGCGCTCTTTAGCACGAACTCTGCCTGTTGCACCGCTTCTTCATGCCGGCCCATTTCCCACAACAGCGACATCGCATTGCGATTGCATTCGCGCTGGACCTCACCGGTATTGACGCCCGCGGCCAGATAGTAAAGCTCGATCGCCCGGCGTTGTTGTGCTGGCGTGACGGCAGACTTGCCGAACGCGCGGGCTAACTGAGCCCGGGCTGTCGGGTCATCGGGGACCAGCACCAGATAACGATAGGCGTAGTCAGCGGCCTCGCGCCACTTCTGTTCACCTTCCAATGCCGTAGCGCGCTCGAGCAATCCGTACGCGTTGCGACGAACCTGGTAGCGCTGCCAGAAATGGAGCGACGGCAACGCGACGGCCAGCAGCGCGAGGCTGACGCCGAGCAGTTTCCAATTGACCACGCGACCGTGATCAGGCTGCTCTGCAGAGAACAAGGTGTCGATCAACCGCCGCATCTTAGCAATGAGTATTCGGCCGCATCCGAAACACGATCAGGGTGGAGACTAACTCCGGAACTCGTAACCGCCGTAACGGAAGCGATATCCGCCGGACGAGACGCCGCTCAACACGGCTCCCGACAGCGGAACCCCCGCGTCTAAGAGCTTCTGTTGCGCCGCTCGAACCTGCGGCACTCGGCTCAGGTCTCGCATCGTGCACATCAGCGCGGTGTCGGCCTCTTTCGCCAGCACCAGCGCCTCGCCCGCCGCGAGCAAGGGCGGTGTGTCGATCACGATGAAGTGATAGTGCTTGCGCGCTTCCGCCAGCAATTCGCTGAACGCGTTCTGTCCCAGCAACTTGTGCGGGCTTTCCTTGAGCTTGCCGGCCGGCAGGATGTGAACCAGTTCGTGCCGATTCGTCACCACCGCGTCGGCGAAGCGCGCCCCGCCCGCCAGCACTTCCGCCAACCCCGGTGACGAGGCGGCGCCAAAAATCTTGTGAATGTCCGGGTACCGCATATCGCCGTCGATCAACAACACCGGCAAACGCGTCGCCCGGGCGACGCTCGAAGCGAACTGAACCGCCAGGCTCGTCTTGCCTTCTCGACTAATCGCGCTGGTGAAGGCGACGACGCGGGCGCGGCACGTCGGCTCGGCGAGCAGCAAGCTGGTGCACAGGTTGTCGACGCACTCTTCGTACAACGCATTCATCGGATCGCGCTTCTGCAGCGTCAGAGTGCGTTGTGCACCGCGAATGCGCGGATTGGAGACGACTTCGCCCAAGACGCGCAACTGGGCCTGCTGTTCCAGATGTCCGGAATCGCCGACGCGATCCATCCATCGCTCCCAGCCGATCGCCAGCCCGAACGGAGCGATAAGCAGCGCCACGGCGGCGACCAGCATCTTCTTGAAAGGCAAACTCTCCAGTGGCTGCGCCGGAACTGTCGCCGTCTCGACCAGCACGACCCGGTCAGGGGCCCTCATTTCCGTCCTTAGTTGCAGCATCCGCTGCGAAACGAGATTGAAGACTTGTGTGGCCTGTTCGAGTTCCGCCCGCTTGAACTCCAGTTCGAGCGAGTCTCCGCTCTGCTGCTTGACTTGCTTGAGCTCGTTTTGGAACTGTTCCTTGAGAACGTTGCGCACAATATCGTGACTGCGCAACGCCGATTCCTTGCTGTTGATGGCGTCCCGGCGGCGCGCCTCCAATGTCGATTGTGAACTCGCCACGACCTGCTCGCGAATCTGCTTGCGCAGGTCTTCCAGCTTTTCCTTGCGCGACTGGAGCAACGACGTCGTCCGCTGGTATCCCGTCGATTGCTTCAAGTAGCCCGGTGCCGCATCCCGCTCGTAGTCCCGCAGCTCGTCCGCGAGCAGGGTGATTTCATCGCGCAACTGCAGCACGCCGGTGTCCTGATTCATCGCGGCGTCGATTTCAACTTCGGAGATTTGCTGCGGAGCCGTTTCCGGGGACTGCTTGAGCGACTCGATTTCAGCACGCAGCACGGCGGACTCGACGTCCACGCTGACCATCCGGCTCTGCAATTCGGCCAGGGCGGAAGGGGGTTGCACCTGATTCTTAGGCGCGGGCGCCGCCGGCTGGCCGGTTGCCGCCCTTGTCAGCCGCTCCAAGTCACTGCGGAGTTGCTTGACCGTCCCTTCGTGGAACCTTCGCTCCCCATCCAACAGAGTAAGCACGTTTTCTTTGCGGTCGCGTTCATCCGAATTCTGCAGGCGGATAAACGCCTGCGCAACTTTATTCGCCACGGCGGCGGCCGCCGCCGGGTCGCCGCAGCGAAAGTGCACCGCGAAGTATTCCGAACTCCCCACGGCCGTCACATCGAGGCGCCGAGCAAGCTCATCAATCGGATCGACGGCGACGGCCAGTTCGGCCACGTTGGCGACTTCCGAATCGCTCGCCACCGAAGCCAGCAGCAATCGGCTGCGCATCAATTCCTTCAGGCTGCCGACAAACTGTTTGGCGTCATCGCTGTGCTGAAAGGCGATATACGGCGCCTGAGAGTGAGCCCGAAGCCAGGCGGCTGATTGATATTCCGGTGAGAACTGCCAATACACCGCGGCGGCTCCGAGGGCTGACATCGCCAGGCTGAGTGGCACCAACGCCTTCCACCAGCGTCGTACCACTGTCAGTGCGATTCGCAACATCGTCACGGCGCTGGGCGGCGCGCTCGGCTGCCCAACTCGCTGTAGCGGACGCCCCACCGGCGATGCGGCGACGACCGAAAGGGACGTCTCGCCGCGATTAC
>CAZUBB010000009.1:2651-4414 GCA_964618485.1 uncultured Pirellulales bacterium | reverse complement strand
TACGTTCATCACTCATGTTTAAGAATGCCTGCCTGATCGATCAAAGTTGCGTTGCGATCACTGATATCGTGCCAAACGCCCGAGTTGCTGGGTTCGTCGCGGAACGTTCTAGGCGGACGCGGCCTCGAACTCGTCGGAAACCTCGGGGTAAATCAGCGCACTGAGATACCAATTGGCCGCCAGAAACATGATGAATGCAATCACAATCATCAGGTAGCCGCCGCCATCGTGCGAAAGATCCGCCAACCACGAGCCAGGCCAGTAATCGCGGGCGAGGCCCGTGGAAACAATCCTTGCCGCGTTCGCGGCCAAGGCAATGGGAAACGTGCACGCGATCAGCAACAGTCGTTCCCACCACCGGCGATGGCTCAACACGGCATAGGCGACGCCCATCGCGGCAGCGCTAAACACCATGCGCAATCCCGAACACGCCTGCTCGATTTCCAATCGCTGGTCTCCCAGCAAAATGGTATGGCCTTCCGCCAAGGCGGCATGCCCCATCACCTGCAGCATCCAGCAACTGAGCCCCGTGGCGACCGTCTGCATCGGCATGCTCAGGGCGTGCTCGGCACGGTAAGGGAGCGGCATCATGAACACCAGAAAAAGTATCGATGGCCACCACCATCGAAGCGCCGCGGCGCCCCCCAAAGTCAGCGCCAGCGCAGTCGCCCAGGGAAGGATCGACCAATAGTCAAACGCGGCGAAATTCCAGCGCTGCCCCAGCACGCGCATCACGATCGAAATCGCTAACAGCGCCGTCGCCGTCCAAGAGAATTTCACGAGCAACGCCGGTCGCATCGACCGCCGGAACCAGGCGAAATACAACGCCAGCGGCACGACAAAAAAGCCGTGCGAGTAGTCCGATTCAGTGGACCACAATTGCCACAGCGAGGCGAAGGTCGACGAATACGCCCACGCAAAAGCAGCGAAAACGCCGCCCGCGCATGCCAACGCCAATAAATTATGCCTGCCGACGCCCAAAGCCTGCCCCTGCTTTGCTGTCGAAATCGTACGACTGAGTTCTAGAAGAAAATCAGCTCGTGGATCCGCCTGACGTAATTGGCATGAAACGCGATCCCAAGCAAAGGACCGCAACGAGCGGGACGCAGTGGATGATAGAGGTGCGAACGAGTAGTCCGCGCGCACTTCGTCCCCCTGGGTTGTCAGAATATCCTCGATCCCCGCCCTGTCAATACTTCGCAACCGGGATTCCGGTTAAGAGCCCTAGAGCTTACCGAGAGCCGATAGTTTACAGATTCATGTCGAACCAACGGCCAAAGTCAGCGGAGTACAACGGGGGCGACCAGCGTCAAGCATGTGAAAGGCACAAAAGTCGACGTGATCGGTACAATTTGACAGTAATTTCGCTGTCGGGCGCCCTGAGACTGTTTTGCCCAGTCGGAATATCGAAAATGCTTGTGCTCGTTGGTGTGAACGTTAGACTAAGCTAGTAGCCAGGGACACGGAAGTTGTTCGCCACGTGAAGTCGCCGGAGAGTGGCGGTGCCGATATTAGCGATAAGGATGGCGCTCGGCATGGTTGAGCACGCCGGTTTCGGTTATGCAGCAGCGAAGCGAAGACGAATGAGCAGCCGTCAAGCAATGAATTCGCCGAGCCTGAGCGGTTCCGTTCTGTCGGACGCGGCGCTGCTGCAGAAGTGCTTTGATGGCGACGTGTTGGGCTGGGAGGCGCTTTACGATCTCTGCCAGGCGCCGCTCCAGGCCGCAATTTGCCGTCAGCTCGGCAACCGCTGTCGGGATCGA
>CAZUBB010000009.1:0-2641 GCA_964618485.1 uncultured Pirellulales bacterium | reverse complement strand
ACACCGCACTCTTGTCGAGTTTTCGGCCCGATCGCAACTGTCGGTTGACCACGTTTGTGGCGGCGGTAGCGAAAAACCTGACGCGAAATTTCCTCCGCTCCGAACGCCGCCGCCGTACTCGCGAGGCGGGCGTCGCCAGTCAGCGGTCGGAATTCCAGGTCGCGGAGACCGCCGAGCTCGGCCTGGTTGCCGAGGAACTCCGCGCGACCCTCAGCGCCCGAGAGAGCGGCTTTTTCGATTGGTGCCTGGCGGACCAGCCCGCTCAGCAAGGCACCTATTCGGGCAGCGAGAATGCCGATCATCAGCTTCGGTTCCGGCTGCGAAAGAAAGTCCGCAGCTACTTCGGCGGGAATTCGTAAAGCATTGCCATGGAATGGCTTGCGAGTGTGATTTTGGCTGTTGCCCGCGTCGGTGCATTTTTCATCGGCGACGGTGGGCAAGTGACAGCGAATGCTTTCTAGAGCGTACGCGGCCCATGGCGTTAAATCTTTCCCATTTTGTGTAAGTTTCCCAGTCCCGTCGGACAATAGACCTTAGGGCAGCGGCTGTACGTACACAGCGGCAGTGATCGCAAGCGAGGAGAGGGCGGAAGGGGACATCATGCGAAATTCCACCAGGTCAATTCGGTTTTTTGTGTCAGCATGCTGCGCAATCGTAGCTGTCGCATTGGCCGCGACTGAGAGCCGAGCAGCCTTCTCGATGCGGTTGACCTCCGGAGCGTCGACCGTTGACATCGATGATGGCGATTTCGGGCTGGACCTCAATCCGGCTCTCGGGGGAATCAGTTGGGTTGGCTCGATCGGCGATTTCAACTTTAACATTGTCTCCGGTTTGTCGACTCCCCAGATCGGCTCGCTCACTGCGCCGCATATGGCGCTTGACGGGTTGATCACGAGCTTCGGAGGTGTTGGTGGCGAATTGACCGTTATGCTCACCCAAACCGGGTTCACCGGCACGCCGATGGGCTTGGACGCCGCGATGTTCCTGAGCATGTTGGATGTCGACTTGGGAGATGCTGTAGAGTTTGAGTCTTGGGTCGGAACGGGTGACCAGCCCTTCGAGCAAACGACTCTGTTGTCAGACCTCTCCGGCATCTACACAACTGACACGTCCGATGCAACGAAATTAGGTTCGATGTTCTCCCTGACCATGATTGCCAAGATCACCCACGTTCCGGGCGGATCCCGCATTACGATTTTCAACACCGAGGTTGAAGCCCTGCCGGAGCCGAGCATGGTCGCCATGTGGGCCGGGATGGGGGGGTGTGCCGCCCTCGGAGCGGTCATTCGCCGTCGCAAGTTGAATGCCTAGTCCGGCAGCCTGACCAGCCGTGGTCGTGCGAAGGCAATAAATTCCAAAGAATCTTGAGACCAGCCTTGCGCCGGCGAGGCTGGTCTTTCGCTTTTACGCGCCCATAGAAAGCCAGATTGCGAAGCCCGGCCGGCGCGCGACGGAGTCGTAATCGACTGCCGGTCTTGGCTTGCCCCATGATGGCTGGTGGTGCCACAAGTCGAATGCCGAAGCCAGGTTTCGATTGCCTTCGGGGCGAGAGCGATTCCACAATGAAGGAGGTCGATCGCCGCCTGGCACGTACGGAAGCTCACAAGGGTGGTCCGCTCGGCGCAGTCGCGAAGCTCTGCGTCGGGCAAGCTGGTTTTTCCAGGAAATCTTTGTAAGTTGCACGACCTTGTCGGACAATAACCCTTTAGCCGACCGTTCGGAGACAATGGCAAGGATCGGATAATGGGGAGGTAGAAGAATACCATGCAATATTCCGCCAGTTCACGATGGTGTGTTGTTGTGGCTTGCTGCGCCATGGCCGCGTTCGCTTTCTCAGCGACGGAGAGCCGGGCCGCGTTCTCGATGAAATTGAGCGACGGATCGTCGACCGTTTATGTCAACGACGGCGGTGGCGGCGATCTCAGTGGGGCTCCTGGTCGGATCAGCTGGATCGGTTCGATCGGCGACTTCAGCTTTAATCTCGTGTCGGGCTTGTCGTCCCCCCAGATCGGTTCGCTCTCCGATCCGAGCATGGCGCTCAGTGGTTTGATCACGAGCTTCGGCGGCGACGGCGAACTGACGATCATGTTGACGCAGACCGGTTTCACCAATACCCCCACCGGCTTAGGTGCTGCTGCGTTTCTCAGCAGCTTGAATGTCGATTTGGGAGGCGCTATCGAGTTTGAAACGTTTATTGGCTTGAACAATAATCCGTTTGAGGCCAGCATTCCCAATAGTTTGTCAAGTCTTTCAGGACTTTCGGCGTCGGACATTTCGGAAGTTTCCAACTTGCCGTCCAATTTCTCGCTGACCATGATCGCCAGGGTGACCCACGAGCGTCGCGGCTCCCCGATTACCATGTTCAACACCGAGCTCGATGCACTCAATACGGTGAGCGCTCTCCCTGAGCCGAGCATGGTAGCCATGTGGGCCGGCATGGGCGGATGTGCCGTTCTGGGCACCATCATTCGCCGTCGCCGCCGAAAGGCATAGCCCGAGGGCTACTAGAGCCGGCTGCTCGTCGTCGGTTGTGCGTTGCGAACCAAACTCAAGACCAGTCCTGCTTCGGCACGGCTGGTCTTTTTCGTTTTCGCTCGCCGTCACGAACGCTATTGGCCGCCGGATCGCCTCTTTGTGCTAT
>CAZUBB010000008.1:44901-47596 GCA_964618485.1 uncultured Pirellulales bacterium | reverse complement strand
TTCCTCGTCGATCACGCCGGCGATCCACTTGAACCCCACCTGCAAGTCGCCGAACGTCCGCACGCCGTAACTGTCGGCGATGCGGCGAATCATCTCCGTGGTGACGAGGGTCTTCACCACGTAATGCTTGGGAGACAGCCCGCCGCCGCGCTTGCGTGAGTCGAGCACAAAATCCACGAGCAGCGCGCCGATCTGATTCCCCGTAAACGTCTCCCACTCGCCGCCACGCGCCTTCGGGGCCGCCGCGCCGAGACGATCGGCGTCGGGATCGGTCGCCATCACGAGCTCCGCGCCGGACTGCTTGGCGCGTTCGATGATCGCATCGAAAACGCGCGGGTTCTCGGGATTGGAAACGTGCCCCGGCACGTTGGGAAAATCGCCGCTGGGCTCGGCATGGAGCGCGAAGAGCTCGACCTCCTTGAAGCCCGCCGCGGCCAGCACCGGCAAGACGCTCGACGCCCCGACGCCGTGCAAAGGCGAGTACACGATCTTCAAGTCCCGTGGCCCCGGCGTGCTGAGTGCCACGACACTGTCGCAGTAGAACCGGTCGACCTCCTCCTGACAGAAGACCACCTTGCCGGTCTTCACCGCCTCGGCGAACGGCACCCGGGCGATTTCCTGCACTTGGCCCACGGCTTCGATCACGCCTTCGTCGTGCGGCGGCAGCAATTGCCCGCCGGTCGACCAATACGCCTTCACTGCGTTGTCGCTGGGCGGATTATGGCTCGCCGTGACCATGATCCCCACGGTGCAATGCTTCATCCGCACCGCCACGGAAAGCTCTGGCGTGCTCCGGTAGCCGTCGAGGAAATAGACCGTGAAGCCCGAGGCGACCAGGATCTCCGAACACAGTTCCGCAAACTCCCGCGAGCGATGCCGCGTGTCGTAAGCGATCGCGCAGGTGAGCTTGCCGTCGCCTTGTGTCTTTTTCACATAATCGGCCAGGCCCTGGGCGCTCTCGCCGATCGTGCGGTCGTTGATTGCATTGCAGCCGATCGGGTACATCTTCCCGCGCCGCCCGCCAGTGCCGAACGGAATGATGGTCCAGAAGACGTCGTCGAGCGCCTGCCATTTGCCGGCGCTAATGTGCTCGACCACTTGCGGCGCGTACTCAGCGTAGCAGGACTCGGTCAGCCATTTGCGAATGTTCGCCTCGGCCCCGGCGGTGATCTTTCCTTGCTGAACCGCCGCCGAGAGTGCCTCCAGCGCCGCTCGCACGTCCATTCCTTCAGTCGACGGGGCCATCAATCTTCCCTTCTCTCACGAGCTCGCAAACATCGATCGCTGCACCGGCGCAGCCGCCGTATTCTGCCGAAACCATGGCCCCCGGAAAAGGCGCTGATCAGTCCAGCCGACTCAGCGTGCCGCGCTCGATACGCGTTCAATCGCAACCGCGGCCGCTCCCTGATTGTCCCCCAGTTCGCCGGCGGAGTCGTTGATCCGCAGGTAAAGCGTTCCGCCCAGCGGCGGCGTCACCGTGGTTTCTAACCCCACCGAAATCGGCTGCAAGAACGCGCTGCGGCCGTCCCCCAGCGGGCGGTTGGGCCTCACGACGGCGAGCAGTCTCCCCAGCGGCTCGTGATGGTAATACCGAATCGAAACGCCCCCCGGCTCGCTCCACCACGTGACCGGCTCCGTCCCGAGCTGGTAGCGCCCCGAAGCCCGCAACCGATAGGTCTCCCCCGCCGCGAGCTGCAGACCCGTGTTTTGCCAACCTTGGTCGGCCAGGACCTCGACCTTCGCGCCCGCGGCCGGAACCGGTTTGCCGGGCGTGAAATCAATCACCATCCGCGAGTGATCATAGGCATGCTCGACGTTCGCCACAAAGACCTGCCACTCCTCGCTCATCTGGTCGAAGTCATCGCGGAAAGCTGCCAGAAAATCTTCATTGAATCCCAGCGAGTTGATATTGCCGAACAGCTTCCGAAATCGCTCCTGATAGCGCGGATGATTATCCAAGAAGGTCGTCAGTCCCCAGCACCAGGCGTAGCCCTCGTTTTTCTGGTGCGAGTCGGGCCCGAACCGCAAGACCTGCTCCAGTTGAAACGCCTGGCCGGCCGCCACGGCATCTTGCAGCAACTTGATGCGGCCCAACTCCGGCACCTCCGCACGATCGCGCGGAAAGTAAGCCAACTTCAGACCCTCTTCGCCCCAGTGGTGCGTGGCCATGTATTCCGCCATTCCTTCGGAATACCACGGCGGCCCGCCGCTCCCCAGCAGCGTAAACATGAAGCTGTGCGTCCCCTCGTGCAGTAACAGATGACGCCGATAGTAGGCATTCGGCTGCTCGTACAACCAGAACTCCAGGCCGCGCGAATAGCCGTGATGAAACGCGGGCAAGTTGGCGGGAATCAACCCCACGGCCTCGAAGCGGCTCCGGTCGCCGATCAGGTATCCGGTCACCCGCCAATCCGCATGCTGAGCCGGGTCGACGCCGAAATACTTGCACCATTGCGGAAAGGCGAGATCGAACGCCTCCGGAAGCCGGTCGATCTCCGCGTCTGGCGGCAGGTCCGTAATCAACGTCAGGTGTTTTCCGTCCACGCGCCGCAAACCGGCGGCGACGGCGGCGCTCAGCTCCGCTTCTCGATTGCGCTCCGGCGCTCGCGGAAAGTTCGCCAGCGGGGCGTCTTCCCCCCAGCCGATCTCACGGGGTTTCTGTCTCGTAGGAGGAGAAGGCGCCTGCACCGTCGAC
>CAZUBB010000008.1:42062-44891 GCA_964618485.1 uncultured Pirellulales bacterium | reverse complement strand
GGCCGCAGAACTCTGCTGCGGCGCAGGCGTCGCAGCAGGCGTTGCCGTTGGGGCCGCCGGCCGGTTGCAGGCATACGCGGCGAGGAGCGTTGTCAGTGCCATCGCCCGCACGAATCGGCCCGCGGCGGTTCGTACGTGGGGGCCGAATGCGTACGGCAGGGACGCTGTTCCGTCGGCAATTTGCTGGAAAGAGTCGGGCAACCGGGGCGCTCCGAATAAGAGAACCTGGGAAAGCGGCTGGAAATGCTGGCGAATCCTGGCCGATACGCTATTCTAGATGCGCGCTCAGGCGCGCCCGACTAAACCGATTCTCCAGATACGGACCTTTTTGGCTGCGGATTGCAATGGCGAGCCTGGATCAAGTCGAGATCCTTACCTTCGATTGTTACGGAACGTTGATTGACTGGGAATCAGGAATTCGGCAGGTGCTCGGCGAAATTGCCGCCAAGCACAGCCTGAACGCCCCGGTCGACGATCTGGTCAGGGAATGGGAAGCGGTTCAGTTCGAGATGATCTCGGCCCCCAGCTTCCGCCGTTACCACGGCATTCTCCGCGACAGCCTGCGGCAGACCTTTAAGCGCCGCGGCGTCACGATCCACCCCAACGAGCAGGATCTGCTCGCGGAACGCATCGGCGGCTGGCAGCCGTTCCCCGACACCAAGCCGATGCTCGCCAAGCTGAAAAAGCACTACCTGATCGCCATCCTCTCGAACATCGACGACGATATCCTCGCCCAAACGGTTCCCAAGCTCGGGATCGAGTTCGACGAGCTGATCACCTCGGACCAGCTCCTCAGCTACAAGCCCCGCCCGGCCCATTTCCAACGGGCGATCAAGGCCTTCGAAAAACCGGCCGAGCTGTTCCTGCATTGCGCCTTCGGCGCCAAGTACGACCTCATTCCGGCCCACAACGCAGGTATGCTCACTGCCTGGGTCAAGCGCCCCGGCGCCATCCAGGAATCGGCCACCCAAGCCACGGCCGAAGTCGAAGGCCTCACCGGCCTGGCGCAATTGCTGCAGGTGGCGTAACGATCGGCACTTCACTCGTGCGGCGAAAGTGGCGCATACTGCCGCGATGTTGAATCTCTATCGCCTGACCGCCTTTCTCAGCGCAGCGCTGTTGTTTCTCGTGCAGCCGATGTTTGCGCGGCAGGTGTTGCCGCTCGTCGGGGGCGCGCCGGCCGTTTGGAATACCTGCCAGGTGTTCTTCCAGGTTGCGCTCCTCGCCGGATACCTTTACGCCGACCTCTCGACGCGTTGGCTCGGCGTGCGCCGCCAGTCGTTGCTGCACTTGTTACTCATCCTGCCGCCGCTTGTGTGCCTGCCGCTTCTCGTCGGTAGTCCCACCCCGCCGAATCCCGAGGCCAACCCCTCGCCGTGGCTTCTGGCGCTTCTGGCTACGACTGTCGGTCCGCCGTTTCTGGCACTCTCGGCAACGGCTCCGCTGGTGCAACGCTGGTTCGTCGCCGCGCGGCGCGATGCCAAGCACGATCCTTACTCGCTCTACGTCATGAGCAACTTCGGCAGCCTGCTGGCGCTGTTGAGTTACCCGTTCGTCATCGAACCGCTTTCCACCTTGCGCATGCAAGCCTGGATTTGGAGCGCCGGCTATGTCGTTTGGGCGCTGTGCCTCGCCGCGAGTGGATATTTCGTCTGGCGCGCAGCTCCTGAAAGCGGATCGATTGCGTCAACGGTCGCCGAGCCCACGCCGGAGCCTCGACGGAGCGACCGCAAGCAGCGCAAGAAATCGCAGCCCGACGTCGTCGTCCCCCCGACGGATCTGGCCCCCATCGCGCTCACCTGGCGTCGGCGACTGCATTGGCTGGCCCTGGCCGCGGCTCCCGTCGCCTGGATGCTTGGCGCAACGACCTGGATCACGACCGATATCGCGCCGATCCCGTTGCTGTGGATCGCCCCGCTGGCCATCTACCTGCTCACGTTCATGATCGCCTTCTCCGCGCGCGGCCCGCTGGTCCTCACCTGGGCGCTGCGGATCATGCCGTGGATGATGTGCGCCCTGGTCGCCTCGCTCACTGCCTTCGGCATCTGGCAGTTGGCGCTCGTGCATCTCGCGGCGTTCGCCATCGGAGCGATAGTCTGCCACGGTGAACTCGCCCGGCTTCGGCCGGGGGCGGAACACCTCACCGAGTTCTACGTCTGGCTCTCGACCGGCGGTGCGCTCGGTGGGACGTTCATCGCGCTCGTGGCGCCGCTCGTGTTCGTCACGCCTTGGGAATATGCCCTCGCGGTCGCCGGCGGTTGCGCCCTGATGCCGCGCACCAGGGAACGCCGTATTCCACTCCTGGACCTGATCTGCGTCATCATCGTCGCCGCGATGCTCTACACGCTGCGCGGACACGCCACGACCGTGCTCAAGCCATTTCTGTTGATGGCGGCGCTCTTCGGATTTCCTCTGATGGTCGGGTGCTATCTCCTGCGACGGCCGGTCGCCTTTGCGGCGGTGCTCGGGGTGATCCTTGCCATCGATGCCGGCGAGACCGCTGGCGCCTGGAGCACGATTCGCGCGGCGCGGAGTTACTTCGGCACGCACCGCGTCGCCGCCGAGACCGACGACGATGGGCGGATTTTGCACCAATTGCAGCACGGCACCACGGCGCACGGCATTCAATTCATGAACGAAGGCCTGCAATGCAAGCCGCTCGTTTATTACCACCGCGATGGGCCGCTTGGCGAAATTTTCACGGCTTTCGAGCCGCGCGCCGGTGAACGCCAGCACATCGCCGCGGTCGGACTCGGGGCCGGCGCCGCGGCGTGCTACACCTCCGACCAGCGCGACATCACGTTCTTCGAAATCGACCCCGTCGTCCGT
>CAZUBB010000008.1:29070-42052 GCA_964618485.1 uncultured Pirellulales bacterium | reverse complement strand
CTGCGGAAAGGGGAAGTACAAAATCAAACTCGGCGACGGCCGCCGCCTCCTCGCCGAAGAACCCGAGGGCGCCTATACGATCATCCTGTTAGACGCCTTCTCCAGCGACGCCATCCCGGTTCACTTGCTCACGCGCGAGGCACTGGAGATCTACATGTCCCGCCTCACCAAGGACGGCGTGCTCGTGTTCCACATCTCGAACAACCACCTCGACCTCGCACCGGTGCTGGCCGATCTGGCCCACGACCGCGGCTGGTCCGTCCGCGTGCGCTACGACAACGCCACGGAGAAAGAAGCAATCGACTTCAAAACCTCGTCGAGCTACGTCATCATCGCCCGCGACAGCGACCACTTCCGCGCCCTCGCCGACGACGCCCGCTGGCGCCCCAAACCCGCCAGCGGCCGCGCGGTTTGGACGGATGACTACTGTAATGTTCTGAGCGTGCTGAAGTAGGGCGCTGCAATCCTCCTTGAATCGGAATCGCGAAGTCGATGCACGCTCCCGGCCGGCGTGTTACAATTCGTGTATGAACCTTGTCTTGCAACTATCGCCGACAACGGAAGAGAAGCTCCGTACGCAAGCCCGGCGCGAAGGACGGCAACCGGAGGCGATTGCCCTGGAAGCCCTTCAGGAACGGCTGGATACCCAAACCGAGTCGGCTTCGCTGCCGTTGTCGCCAGACGAATGGTCTCGCAAGTTGCGAGCCGTGGCAGCCTCCCTACCGCAAGGCAATCCCAACGCCGATTTTAGCCGCGAGAGCATCTACGAAGGTCGCGGCGAATAAAATTCTTGGTCGACACCAACGTTTTGGGTCGATACTCCCAGCCGGGACATCCTCAGAACGCGGCCGCGATCAATGCCCTTGAGCAGCTCGGACGCATTGCTGCCATTGCGCTTGAACGCGAGACAGCAATAAGAATCATTTCGAAATGCTGACTAATCAGCTTTCTTTTCCGCAGATTCCCAGGCCGCCAAGAAGGCATCGCGCCAGTCGCTCAGAATTCTATAGAATTTTTCGTCCGACAATTGCACGTCAGTGAGCGTGGAGTAGTTGATGCTGCCATCTTCATACGGTCTCGTAAACGCGACCAATCTCACCGCTTCTCCCATGTCGAACTGAAGCACGTAACTGCCGTCGTCGAACGCTTCATCTCCGTCCGGCGCCCAGTCGACTTCAGCAGCCACGATCATAGAGTCTAGTTCATCAGGCGCGAGACTGAGACAGTCGTCCGCGGAACTGTCACGAAAACGAGCAGACGTAAATGCCTCGGCAATCGCGCTAGCGTCACACTCCTGAAGGATCGGAAGTACGTGCGTTCCGCGCTTTGCAATTCGCTTCTCAACCTCACCTAAAGAACAACCCAGCATCGTCGCATTGGGCTCGAAGACGCCGTAGCGAATTCCACGGACGTAGATCAAGAAATAGCCCAGCGCACGGAAACTCAGTCGCGCATACGCTTCTGTAATTTCAGATTCAATCGCAAATATTTTGGGATCGCCGACAATCACTTGGAATACCTCGAAATTGCGCCGTTGAGTTGTGGCATGTTCACCCGACCATGCCACCGCCCCGACCGAAGGTCTCCCCTTCCTCGGGCGCCTACTTCGCCACGCGCCACCGCAGAAACGCGTCCAAGAATCCCTGGATGTCTCCGTCCAGCACCGCTTGAAAATTCCCCATGTAGTGCCCGGTGCGGACGTCCTTCACGCGTTGGTCCGGATGGAGGAAATAGTTGCGAATCTGCGAGCCGAACCCGGTCTTGGCCTGACCTTCGTATTTCGCGGCCTGTTCGGCCTCGCGCTTTTCTTCTTCGATGCGCGCCAACCGCGCGCGGAGCATTTTGATCGCCGTGGCGCGGTTCTTGTGCTGGCTCCGCTCGTTCTGGCACTGCACCGCGATGCCCGTCGGCAAGTGCGTCAACCGGATGGCGCTGCTCGTCTTGTTGACGTGCTGCCCGCCCGCGCCGCTCGCCCGGAACACGTCCTCGCGGATGTCTTCGTCACGCAGCTCGACCTCGATGTTATCGCTCACTTCGGGCGAAACATCCACCGCCGCGAAACTTGTTTGACGCTTCCCTTCGGAGTTGAACGGGCTGATCCGCACCAGGCGGTGCATGCCCGTTTCCCCCTTCAGGTAGCCGTAGGCCATCGGCCCGCGGATGGCGAGCGTGGCGCTGTTGATTCCTGCTTCGTCGTTATCCTGACGGTCGAGGATTTCGACCTCGTACTCGTGCGCCTTGGCCCACTGCATGTACATTCGCAGCAGCATCTCGGCCCAGTCGTTGGCGTCGGTGCCGCCGTCGCGGGCGTTGATCGTCATGATCGCGCCGCTGGCGTCGTGCGGCCCGTCGAGCAGCGCCTTGAGTTCCAGATCGTCGAGGATCGCCTCCAGGCGCGAAAGCTCCGCCGGAATCTCCGCCGCGAAGCTCGGATCCTCTTCGGCCATTTCGGCCATCGCCGCCAGGTCGTCTCCCGACTTGGAGAGCTCGGCCAACGGCTTGACGATGCCGTTGAGCGCCTTGAGCGTGGCGATCGTCTCCTGGGCCCGCTCCTGGTTATCCCAGAAGCCGGCCCCCGCCATCCGCCCCTCGATCTGGGCTACTTCCGCAGTCTTGGCAGCGTAGTCAAAGAGAGTCTCGCAACTGCGTAATCCGCTCGGCCACCGCATCAATGCGATCCTGAGTTTCCTTTTCCATGGCGAGCGGTATCCGAAAGGGAAGAGTGCAAGAAGGAACGCGAAATTATAGCGGGGAAGGAGCCAGGAGCCAGGAGTAAGGAGTAAGGAGTAAGGAGTAAGGAGTAAGGAGTAAGGAGTAAGGAGTTAGGAGTTAGGAGTTAGGAGTTTCAGGCCTTCACTGAAAACTGAAAACTCCCCCTTCTTTTCTCCTTTTCTTCTCTTCTCCTTTTCTCCTCCCCCCACCTACTTCCCCGCCACATACGAATCAAACACGCGCACCTGCTTCCACGTGTCTTTGTTTTCCTCGATGAACTTCAGGTGCCGGGGGTGCGTTTGGTAGACGTCGTGCGCGGCCTTGTCTTTGAAGACCACATGCAGCGCCACGTCGAAATCGCGCACATTGACCGGTCGATCGAAGTCCTCGGCGATGGCGCCGGCCGAGTAGTAAACCGTGCCGTCGTGATCATCGAGGTACTCATCGCACGCGCCGACGAGCTTCGCGCGGTTCTCGGGGGTGCTGTCGTTGAGCGTGAAAAACACCATGTGTGCAAGCATCGGCGCCACAGCTTCTCCCTTTTCGTCTGGATAGGCGGCGGCCTCGCGCGGCAACAGCCCGATGGAAACAAAAGCCACAGCGACGGCCGCGGTCAAAGCGGCCAGGGCGATCGGCCAACGCTTCATGGCGAAAACTCCTGGTGAAAAAACCTCGGGCGACGGAAGAAGCGACAAGTTCGCTTCCACCCATGGCCTACCGGGCCAGCGTAAAAGGCGCAACACGCACTGTCAACGGACCGCTCGCCGCGGCGGTGCCAATCCGCGCCGCCGGCCATGGGAATTTGAAGCCCAATCGGGTTGACGCAGTTTTGACCGCGCCTCCTCACCCGCGCAATGCGCAAGAGCGACTGCGCCCTGTGCTCAGATTGCCGGCAAAAACCAGGCGCCGCGGCGGCCCATCGACGATTTGTTTCGGTCCAATTTGACAGCGTTTCAATTGCAACCTACTGTTTCTTAGCCTCCCCTGTAGGCACTCTCATCTTCAAACAGCTCGTTCCGAGCAGTCAGCTCGCGGCGAGCAATAGCAGGAAGGCAGGTCGCGGCCATGACGAGACTACTTAGGCTGTTGCGCGAAGAAGATGCCGCCACTGCGGTCGAATACGCGGTGATGCTAGCGTTAATTCTGCTGGTGGCGATCGGTTCCATTTCCGCCTTGGGCACCCAATCGGGCGGCATGTGGGGCGGGATTGATAACGATCTCACCGCCGCCGGACTCGGCAACTGACGCTCCGGCACTCGCTTCGCGCTATTTTCATCCAAGGCAACGGGGGCGCGCCTCTCTGGGGCGGGCCCCCGTTGCCCTTTGGCCTCGCTCCAACGGTTTGCCGCACCGTTCATGGCTTGTTAAGATGGCCTAAGCGATCAGACGCCCGCCGTCCCGTCGGCGGGTCCCTCCCGCAACGCTTCCCTCTGCCATGAACGACCACTCGGGGTGGCACTTAAACCTGGGTCGCTGGGCGGGCGTGCGCATCAAGTTGCACGCCTCGTTCCTGCTTTTGGCGGTCGCCCTCGTCTACTTGGCGACGCTCCCCGTGGACGCCCCCGATTCCGCCGGCTGGCTCGCGCTCCTCACCACGCTGCTGCTCGTGGTCAGCGTCGGCATTCACGAACTCGGCCATTGCCTGGCCGCCTGGCGGCTCGGCGGCGCGATCACCCAAGTGACGCTCTTCCCACTCGGCGGTTTAACGCCCTTCCAGGTGGAAGGTGAACCGCAGGACGAAATGCGCGTCGCCATGGCGGGCCCCACGGCGAACCTTGTCGTCTGCCTCTGCCTGCTGCCGCTCATGTGGTTCATGAACGTCGACATGCTAAGGCTGTTCCACATCCTGCGGCCCCCCAGCATGACCGAAGGATTCGGCTGGATGTCGATCTTTCAGAGCCTGTTCTACCTGAACTGGCTGCTGACCATCGTGAATCTGATTCCCGCCACGCCGCTCGATGGCGGTCGCATCTTGCGTTCGGCCCTTTCGCCGACGATGGGTTCGATGCAGGCCACGCTCGTGCAATCCCGCGTCGGGCAGATCGTGGCGCTGATCCTCCCGATCCTCGCCTGGGGCATCGGACTCTTCGAATCCCGCCCACTCTTCTGGGCGCCGGTGGCAGTCGTGAGCATCGTGCTCTATTTCAGCGGCAAGCAAGAACTCGATCGGCTGATTGAGCACGACCAGGACGAAGGGGGCCCCTTCGGCTACGATTTCTCCCAAGGCTACACCAGCCTGGAACAGCGGCTCGCGCCCGCCGCGCCGCGCCGGAAGAACGCCATCCGCCGCTGGCTCGATCGCCGGCGTCACGCCCGCGAGCAGCGGCGTCTCGAAATCGTGGCCGCGGAAGAAGCCCGGCTCGACGGCATCCTCGTGAAGCTCGGCGAAGTCGGCATGGCCGGCCTCCTCCCGGAAGAACGAGAAATCCTCCGCCGCGTCAGCGAACGCTACCGGAACAGGCAGTAACAGGCTGGAGGCGCTAGGCTGGAGGCGGGAGGAGTAAACTCGGCCTCGGCTGCTTTTTCCTCCAGCCTCCAGCCTAATACCTCCAGCCTGCTCCTCATTTCCCCTTCGACGTTCCCACGTTGTACTGCTGGTATTGCTCCGCGTATTCCGCTGGGGGTTCGCTGCGGCGCGAATCGCGGATGCCGGAAGCTTTGTCCTGCCGCGTCTTGCCGGCCTTGGTCGAGGTTCCTTTCGGACGCAGCCCCAGCCCCTTGAGCGCCTGGTCCAGTTCGTCCTTGGCTTTGTTTCCCTTTGCGCCAGGTTGCTTTGCGTTGGCCTTCATTTCTTCCCAGCGCTTTACGAAGCGCTCCAGGTCTTCCTTGGACCATTGCAACTTGTCGAGCAGCGCCTCGTCCGGCTGTCCCTTCTTAAGCTGGTCCTTCAGCCGGTCGAGCACCAGTTCCGTGGCGCGATTGGCATAGTCCTGGTTCGCGGCGTCCCCGCCGAGTTCCTGCGGCTCTTTGGGCGGAGGCGGTTCCGACTCGTCGCCCCCTTGGCCGCCGCCGACGGGATCGTTGTTCCCTGCGCGCGATGGGCCCGATTCCCGGGACCCGTTGGGCGTCCCGGTTCCTTCGCCGTCACCCGGCGGCTGATCGCTCCCGTCCGACTGCTTCTGCTGCGGCTGCGCGGAATTCTTACCGCTGCCTTGGGAACCCTTCTCGCCGCCCTCTTTGCCGGCGTCGTTGGAAGATCGATTGCCTTCGCCTTCACGCCCCGTTCCCGGCGCTTGTTGGGCGTTCTTGTCGCCAGTGGCGTTCTGCGACTCGCGATCGTCGCCGCCGCGTTGGCCGGTCTCTCCGTCGCCTGACTGCTGAGCCGCGCCGCCGCCGTCGTCCGCTTCGGTATGGCTGCCGGAGCTGCCGGTCCCTTCCTGCTCGGCGTTCTGGCCGCCCCCCTTGGAGCCGCCGCCACTCTCGCTCCCTGACTGCCCTCCCTTGGAGTTCGACTGGTGGTTGCTCGTGCTCGGCGACTGCGGTTCCTCCTGCCCTTCTTTGGACCGGCCGCCTTGTCCTTCGCCATCCTTATCGCGCTGTTTGTTGTCGCCCTGAGCCTCGGGCGTGCCCCCTGATTCCTTCTCGTTTCCTTGGCCCGCGCCGCCTGAGCGCTGATTCTCTGCCGACGGCTGGTTATCGCCCGGTTTGCTCTGCTCGCCGGCCGCGTCGGACGACTCTTTCCCGCGGTTCTGGTCTTCTCCCGCGCGTTCTTGCGCGCCCTTGGCGCCGGCCTCGCCTTCCTGGTCGCCTTCTTTCCCGGCCTGCGGCTTGCCGGTTTCGTCTCCCGGCTTTGGCTTTTCCATCCCTTCCGCGTTCTCTTGTTCACGCTGCGGATCGCCCGACTGCGCCCCGCCGTCTTCCGGCTTTGACTTCGCGGCGTTCTGGCCGGAGCCTTCCTTTGCCTCGGCATCGCTTCCCTCTTCGCCAGGCGCTTGGTCCGGTGATTTCGACTCCTCGCCAGAATCCTCCGCGCCTTGTTCAGTGCCGGCCTGCCTCTCGCCGGCCTTCTTTTCGTTGCCTGCGCCCTTCTCGCTCGACTGTTTCTGCTGCTCGTCAAAGTGCTCCATCATCCGCTCAAAGGCCTCTCCGTCCTGCGCATCGGGATCGACCCGCCGCGCTGGCTTCTTTCGGCCGGAAGCGCCTTGTCCCCCTTGGCCTGGTTCGCCCTCCTCGCCGTTCGCGCCCGTGCCTTCCTTGCGGTTGCCTTGTTGGCTGTTGCGACTGCCGCCGGACGATGAATCCGTGCCGCCTTCCTGGCCGTCACCTTGTTTGTCACCTTCGGCGCCTCGGTTTCCTTGTTTTCCGCCGGCGCCGCTTTGGCCGCCTTCGCCCGATTCTCCTTCCTCCGACGAATCTCCAGCGCCACCTTGTTGCTCGTTCTCCGAAGCCTCCCCTTCCTGACCCGGCTTTTTTTCGCCGTCGCCTGCCTGCTGCTCTTTGTCTCCGGGCTGCTTTTCTTCACCAGGTTGTTTTTCCTGCGGAGCGCCTTGCTGCTCGCCTTCGTCGCCTTCCTTCCCTTCGCGTTGCTGCTCCTGATCCGCCGGTTGTTCTTGCGCGCCCTTCTGCTGGGGCTGCTTCTGGCCGTCCGCCTGGTCCTGGCTCTCGCCGTCTTGCGGCGGCTGTTCGGCGTCGCCGGACTTCTTCTGCTGGCTGCCGTCGTTCGGCTGATGATTCGGCCCCCGCTTTTCGGCCGGATCGCGCGGCGGCAGCAGCGTGATCTTCAGCTTCGGCGTTTCCGCGACGTTCGCCTTCGGCTGCCGATTGTCCGACGCCTCGGCCCACAGCACGACCGTCTGCCCGGCTTGAAATCCGTGCTGCGCCGGCACGAACTTCGTCGGCGGCGACGTCCACTTCTCAGCACTCGGCTTATTCAGTAGCGCCGTTTCCCACGGCTTTCGATCGGCCTTGTTCTCGGTTTCCACTTCCGCCCGCAGCTTGACCCCCGCCAGTTCGAAATCCTTGTCCCCGGCGTTGAACGCTACCTCCAGCGCTTCATCCACCGGCAAGGTGCGCGGTTCGTCGATTTCCCGCGGCGCGGTCCAGGCGATCTCCGGCGCTAAGTCCGGCGTCACGTCGATCCGATAGCGAATCGGCTGCGGATTCTCGAAGCCATCCGTGTTCTTGAAACGCAGCAAATAGCCGGCATTCACCGGCGTGCGGCGATCATCTTTGAGCGCTAACTTAAAGTTCCCGCCCGCCTCTTGTCCCTTCGGCAACATGGTCGCATCGCGGCGGCCGTCGCAATCCAGGTCGATCCACGCCTGCGCGATCTCCTGATTCGCCCGTGCGCGCACCGTGACTACGGTTCCTTCAAGCGCGTTGACGTCGGCACGCCCGGTGACCGTCCGTTTCGGCAGCTTCGTGTACGCGGGGAAATCGTACTCCAGCTTTTCGATTTCAATGCTCGGCGCGGCCAGCACCTTCACATGGAACGGCCCCGCGATCGCATCCCCCGCGGTGAGCGTGTAATCGAACGACTGCTGCAACCCGCCCCCCGCCGCGGCAGCCAGCGTTCCCGCCGGCAGCGTGATATCCGCATTGCGCTCCCGCGACTCGAGCGTCAACTTCTGATCGCTTGCTGAGCCATCGGCGGTGGTGAACCGCAGCACGATCGGCTCCGCTACGACCCGCCCGCGGTTTGCCGCCGCGGCCGAGATCTTGATCCGCTGCCCATAGAAAACCTCGGCGGGCCCGTCGGTGAACTTACGCCCGGTCTCGACCACCTCGGCCTGGATGTCTTCAATCGTGAACCGCGTGGGACGATCGATCTTCGCCCAGGGGAACATCACCCGCGCCGCGGACCGCAACGGATCTTTCGGCGACAGCATGATGTACAGCGCGGAAAACAGCACCGCGCCGAGCAGCACTAGCGCAAAGCGCACCAGCGGCGAACGATCAATCGAGTGCTCAATCGGGGCCGCGGCCAGCCCGCTCGCCGCCTGCGATTGCAATGCGTCGCGGACCGCTTCCGAAAGCTCGCGCGGCTCGCGGCGCAGCAGCAGGAAATTGACCAGACTGTTCTTGAGCTGCGGCCGGCCCTGCTCGATCGTATGCGCGCTGTAGACCGGATTGATCCGCTTCAGCAGCGTCGGCAGCACGCGGATCGCCAGAAACCAACCGCTCCCGACGACCAATCCCAAGAGCGCCAACCACCGGCCCCAGGTGCCCAATCCGCCCGACAGCAACCAATGATCGGCCGCCGCGGCGACCAGCAGATACGCCAGCGCCCCCGCCAGCCAGCACATCAGTCCCGTGGCGATGTCCATCCCCTGGACCTGCCGGGCCGTCTTGGTGAGCTGCAGGTCGATGTACCGCTCGTACTCGATGAGCTCCCGCTCGTGCGCGGCGCGGCGGGCTTCGGGGGAAGGCCCCTGCGTGATCGTTCCGCTAGCCATCGGCGATCCCCTCTTCCGGTTCGTTCGGCGGCGTCCACCAGCCCGCCCTCCATTATAGACGGCGGCCGGAGCAAAACACGCCTGGCGTCATATCCAGAATTCGCGGAATTCCGGGCCTCCGCGGAACCTGGTGCTCCATCAATCCAGGATCGCGAAATGCTCGTCTGTAGCCGAGTCGCCACCGAGGTCACAGACCTCGGCTACAGCAGGACAGCACTTTACGGTTCGCTGGATCGGCGCACTTACTTCCCGCGGAGTTCCGCTTCCAGGAACATGGCGATGACCGCGTTCAGATAGTCGCGGTTGTCTTTTTTCTGGAAGCCGTGCCCCTCGTTGTCGGCGTACACCGTCCAGACCGGCCGGCCCTTCGCGCGCACTTCGGCTGCCATTTGTTCCGCCTCGAAGAACGGCACGCGCGGGTCGTTCTTGCCGTGCGCTACGAGGAGCGCCGAGCGGATCTGATCCACGCGGCTGGTCGGATTGATTTTCTCAAAGAACGCCCGCATCTCCGGCACGCGCTCGTCGCCGTATTCCGCTCGGCGCAGATCCTGGCGATACGGCTGCGTCCGCTCCAGGAACGTGATGAAGTTCCCGATGCCGACGATATCCACGCCTGCGCGAATTCGCTCCGGAAAATTCACCAGCGAGGCCAGCACCATGTAGCCGCCATAGGAGCCCCCCATCACGGCCACGCGCTCGCCGTCGAGTTCCGGCTGCTTGCCGATCCAATCCAAGAGCGAACCAATATCCTTGACGCTCTCCTCGCGCTTCATGGCGTTATCGAGCTCCAGGTACGTCTTGCCATAGCCCGACGACCCACGCACATTCGGCGCCAGCACGGCGAACCCTTGCTCGACAACGAAATACTGAATCAATCCATTAAAAATCGGCGTGTATTGCGATTCCGGCCCGCCGTGAATGTAAATCACCACCGGCGCCTTACCGTTGTCGTTGCGCGGACGGAAGTAGAAGGCCGGAATTTCTCGGCCGTCGGCGGCAGGGAAGCGAATCAACGTCGGGGCGACGAAGCGTTCTGCGTTGAGCCCGCCCGCCTCGCTGTAGGTCCACTGCACGAGGTCGCCTGATTGCACGTCAATCGAATACGCGTCGCTCGGCGCGGTCGGCTTGCTGAGCGTGAAACCGAGCCGCCCGCCATCCGGCGAAAACTCCAGCCCCGCGATGACACCTAGCGGCGTCGCCACTTTGCGCCGCTCCTTGCCGTCGTACAAGTACAATTCGCTCGCGCCGTCGACATTCGCCGTAAACGCTAGCAGGCCGGTCTTGGGATCGACCTCAATCGCTTCGATGTCCCAAGGGATGTCGTCCGTGAGCCAGGTGTACTTGCCCGTATCCAAGTCGACGACCGCGAGTTGGTGATATTCGCCGCGCACGTCGGTCGTGACGAACGCCTGCTTGCCGTCCGAGCTGAACGCCAGGCCGCCAAAGGCGACTTTCCCCTGCTCGCCCAGCCGGTTCATTTCCGGCGGCAATGGGAACGGCAGTTTCTCGCCTGTCTCCACGCTCAGAATCGCCGGGTGCGTCTCGTTGATCGACACGTAGTGATTGATCAGCAGCCGCTTGCCGTCCGGCGACAACGAGTTGAGGTTATAGAACTCGCCGTCCACTTGCAGGATCATCTTCGCCGTTCCCGGCTTCCGCGGATCGGCCTTGTGGATGTCGGTATCGCGGCCGTTGCGCAGATTGCTGCCGAAGATCATCAGCGAGCCGTCCTCCTGCACCGGCCCCGGCACATTGCGCGACTTGCCGTCGGTTAACAAGGTCACCGTCGCCGTAGATCGATCGAGCCAATAGAGTTGATCGTTTTCATTGCCCCCTTGGCTCATCACCACCAGCACATCCTGATCGGCCTTGCCGGGCAGGATTTTTCCGGAAGCCGGCTCCGCGAAAAACGTGATCTGCTCGCGACGTCCCCCCGGCGAGTACACGCGGTGCAACTGATTCGTGTTGCCGAACCGCGTGGCGATCAACATCCCGACGCCATCGGGGGACCAGCCTTGAAACGCGGCGTTGCGCACGTCCTGATACTGCCGCATGCGCTCAAAGACCGGCGCCGGAATCGCCGGCACCTCGGCCGTTTCAATCGCCGCCGGCCGATACGCGTCCGGCGCCAGCGGCGCTTGTTCCGAAGCGATCAAAGTCTTATCCGGCCCAGTCGGCTGCGGCGCCTCCGGCGGCTGTTCCGGAGAAGGCGGCGCCTGCCAGGCAAACAGCGCGAACGCGACCAGAGCCATCAGACTTTTCGTGGTGCACAGCATCGTCATCGACCTCGCATACTCGGCGGAAACGGCAAACCGACGCCATTAGAGTTTAGCTCGCAGCACGGAGCAACCAGCCACGCGCCCCCAAGCCGCCCAAAGCCCAGGGATGGCCACCACGGACTCCCTATGCCCAGACCGCGCAATGCGGCCTTCCCTGGGATCGCAGCGGTCGCCATCCCAAGGGAGGCCGCACCGAGTCTCTCGAGCGCAGAAAACCCGTGGTGGCCACCCCTGGGCTTGGAGCTTCTTGCTTACTTGCGACGCTAGAGCAGCGTTTCGAGCTCTTCCACCAGCGCGGTGAAGCGATCGAGCGCCGTGTCCACCGCAGCTGGCTTTTCCATGTCGACGCCGGCGTCGCGGAGCAGGTCGAGCGGGTACTTCGAGCAACCGCCTTTGAGGAAGCCGAGATAATCCTGCAACTCGCGCTTGCCGCCGCCGGTGACGCGTTCCGCCAGGGCGATCGCCGCCGACAATCCGGTCGCGTACTTGTAGACATAGAAGGCGCGATAGAAATGCGGAATCCGCAGGCACTCCAATTCCAAGACTTCGTCGATCACGAAATCCGGCCCGAAGTACGCGTTGAGCAATTCGCGATACACGCTCCGCAGCCGCGCCAGCGTTAACGGTTCGCCCGCTTCGACGAGTTCATGCGTGATCTTCTCGAACTCGGCGAACATCGTCTGCCGGAAGATGGTACCGCGGATGTCGTCGATCGCCTTGTTGATCAAGTACGCCCGTTCGCGCTTGTCGGTCGCCTTGGCGAGCATGTGTTTAAGCAGCAGTTGCTCGTTGAAGGTGCTGGCCACTTCGGCGACGAAGATCGTGTAATTGTAATATTGGAACGGCTGCGACTTGGCCGAGAAGTACGAGTGCATCGAGTGCCCCGCCTCGTGCGCCAGCGTGAAGACGTGGTTCAGCACCTCGTCCTGATAGTTCATCAGGATGTAGGGCTCGCCGTCGAACGATCCGCAACTAAACGCGCCGCTCTGCTTCCCTTGGTTCTCGTAGCGGTCGCACCAGCCGTTATTCAGCCCCTGCTCCAACACCCGCGTGTACTCATTCCCCAGCGGCGCGAGCGACTCCACCACGACGTCGACCGCCTGCTGCCAGGTGTTGCGACGTTCCAGCTCGCTCAGAATCGGCACGTACGTATCGTAGTGGTGAATTTCCTTGAGTTTCATCCGCTTCCGCCGCAGCTCGTAATAACGAAACAGCGACGGCAGATGCCCGCGCACGCTGGCGATGAGGTTTTCGTACACGACCTTCGGTACGCGATCCGGAAAGAGGGCCGCGTCGAGCGAGCCGGCGTAGTTCCGGGCTTTCGCGTAATACGCGTCGCGCTGCACCGAGCTGGCGAACGACGCCGCCAGCGTGTTCGCATGCGCCGTGTACACTTGGTAGTACTGGTCGAATGCCGCCTTGCGCACCTTGCGATCCGGCGAGTGCAAGCAAGTCGAAAACGTCGCGTGACTCAGCTCAAGGGTCTCGCCGCGCTCGTTGCGAATCTTGCCGAACTTCATGTCGACGTCGTTCAATTGCCGGAAGATGCGGTTCGCGGCGTCCGCCATCTCCGTTTGCATCGCCAGCAAACGCTCT
>CAZUBB010000008.1:27076-29060 GCA_964618485.1 uncultured Pirellulales bacterium | reverse complement strand
CTCTTCGCCGTCCGAGAGCGTGTGCGGCTTGTAACGCAGAATCCGCTCCAGCAGCAGCCCATATTTCGCCAGCCGCTCCTCCGCCAGAAACTTCTTCATCTTCGCCGCGGGGATCGCCATGATCTCGGGCCGGATGTAGCTCGCGCCCTGCGCCGCGAGACTCGCGGCATGCCGGTAGCGCCCCTGCATCCGCTGATAGTTGCTGTCGCCGGCGTCCTCGGCGGTCTTCAGAAACGCATACGTCCCCAGCCGTTCGCCGGTGCGCTCGAACCCCGTGTCGAAGTCCAGCATCTCCGCCAGGCGCTCCGCGCTCTCAGCGAGCTTCCCGCGAAACTCCGCGTAGCGCGGGATTTGCTTCTCCCACTTCGCGAACGCCTTCTCCCAGGCGTCGTCGCTCTTGTACAGGCTCGCCAGATCCCAGCAATCGGCCGGATTGACCTCGCTCCGCTTCGGCAACTGCTTCGTGCTGCTCATGTTGCTTTCGATCTCGGTATTCGCCTGGATGCCTGTAGCCGAGGTCTGTGACCTCGGTGGCGTTCGACAATATCACGTCCCACGCGTCCGACCTCACAGAGGTCGGCTACAATCGTTATTTCACCAACTCAATCCACCGCTTCTCCGCATGCGATTGAAGCACCGCATCGGCGACGACCTGCGCCTGCCAGCCGTCATAGAAGCTCGGCGCCGCGTCGCGCCCTTCCGTGATGGCCGAGACGAATTCCCACACCAGGTCGTAGCGAAACACCGTTGCCGGCTGGCCCTGGCTCGGGTCGCGCGGACTGCCGGCCGGCTTCAAGAATTCCGGCGGCACGTCCCGCGGCGCCAGATCGTGACCCGTACGCCCGACCAAGATACGATTCGGTTCGTGCAAGCGATACACCGCCGAGCCCGCAGAACCATTCACCTCGGCCCATTCGTGGCCAAAACCGTTGAGGCCGTATCCCTTGGCCAGTGTCGTCCCTTCCCAGACGCCCGTCGCGCCACTCTCGAACTCAGCGATCAGGCTCGACCAGTCATCCACGTCCGACGGTTCGCACGCATCTCCATTCGGAGTCTTCGTTCGCGGCGCGAATCGCGCCACCGCGCCGCACAACCGCGCGACCGGACCCATCAGGTCGCGGGCGAAATCGAGGCGGTGGATGGTCATGTCATAGAGATCCCCCGCGCCGGCCAGCTTTCGATACTGCCGCCAGCCCCAGCTCGTCTCGGGCCAATCGAGAAACCGCTGCGATCGAAAATGCCGCGGCTCCCCCAGGTCGCCTTTCATGAGCAGATGCTTCAAGTACCGCATCGACGGCGCGAAGCGATACGTGAACGCCGTCATGTGAACCACTTCGGCGTCGCGGGCCGCCTCGTACATGCCGCGCACTTCTTCGGCGTTCAGCCCCAGCGGTTTTTCGCACATCACGTGCTTGCCTGCCGCGATGGCCGTCTTGGCGATCGGCGCGTGCGTGAAGTTCGGCGTGGCGATGATTACTGCGTCCACATCCGGGTGAATGCAGACGCTATCGACGTCGGTCGTGGCGACGCTGACGCCCCATTCGCCGCGGCGGCGCTCCACGAGCTCGGCGTTCGTATCGGCGACGGCGACCAACTCCGCCCGCGGATCGAGCCGAATCCCCGGCACATGGTGATAATCGCTCACCGCTCCCGCGCCCACGATGGCAATCCGCACCGGCCCGCGACTCGCTTTCAGCGCCATTCCCAGCATCCCTCTGAGCCAACCCGAAAGCCGTCCAGCGTAAGCGCCTCACCCCAATCCCTCAAGGGTTCCCACCCGCGCTTTCCCGCGCGAGACGCCGCACGCGCGACTCCTGGCTCCTGGCTCCTCCCCCTCAATCCCTCCTCCGCGACTCAAAGTACCGCCCCAACGATCGCAGCCGCCCGACCTGGTGCGCGGTCGTAGCCCCCAGCAGCAGCATTGCCACCGCGAAAGCCATGTGCCGGTCAAACGCCAGGTCGTACTTCACCTGGAGGTCGACGC
>CAZUBB010000008.1:20493-27066 GCA_964618485.1 uncultured Pirellulales bacterium | reverse complement strand
CGCGCCAGCGCCAGGTACGCCGCCACGCACAGCAATGTGGTAAACCACACCACGCGCAGTTGCGACCATAGTCCCGAGGCCACGATCAACAGCGGGAACACCGCCACCAGGCCGCTCGCCACGCCGTCGGCGATCAAAAGACTCAGCATCAGCATCACCACGTCGCACGCGCTCCACGCCAGCCGCACGGTCGTTGGATGACGCGAACGCTCCAACCATTGCTGAAACACCACGCTTGCCAACCCCCAGGCCGCGGCGATCGACAACATCGGCACGTGGAAGCCCCACCACGTGTAATGCAGCTTGCCGAACATCTGCCCCATCACGTGGTAGTCGAAAAACTCGAGCGCTACGAATCCCGAGAGCGCCGCCATCCGCGTGGCGAGCGCCGGCTCGCGCCGCGCCCAGCGCCAAACCCGCCCCGTCCAGCTCGTCGCCTTGGCTTCGATCGGTTCGTTCTGCAGGAAGCGTTCCAGGTCTCCCGCGATTTCGGCGGCGCTCGCGTAACGATTCTCCGGCGCCTTCTCCAGACACTTCAGACAAATCTGCTCCAGCGAACGCGGCACGTGCGGATTCAAGCGCCGCGGCAATTCCGGCTCGCGCTCCATCACCTGCACCAGGACATCAAACGTGCTCTCCCCCACGTGCGGCGGTCGTCCGGTCAGCAAGTGATAGAGAATCGCCCCGATGCTATACACGTCGCTCCGCGGCCCCACGTCCGCCGTTCGCCCTGCGGCCTGTTCCGGCGACATGTAACTCGCCGTCCCCAGCAGCTCGCCGGTCCGCGTGAGCTGCGAATCGTTATCCATCGCCTTGGCCAGGCCGAAATCGGTCACATAAATGCGATCGTCCGAATCGACCAGCACGTTCGACGGCTTCAAATCGCGATGCACGATGCCCGATTGATGCAAGTAGTCGACCGCTTCCGCGATCGTCGCCGTGTAGCGAGCCGCTCGTTCCGCCTCGAGCGGCTCGCGATCCACCAGCCGATCCAGGCTGCGCCCATCGACATACTCCATCACCAAAAAGTGCTGGCCGTGCAATTCACCCGCTTCATGGACGCGAATGATATGGGGATGCCGCAACCCGGCGGCCAGCCGCGCCTCGCCATGAAAGCGGCTCACTAGCGCGTCCGATGACCAGCGCCCGGCGAGGATCATCTTCAAAGCCACGATGCGGTCGAGCGACTTCTGACGCGCCATGTACACGACGCCCATTCCGCCGCGGCCGATCTCGCGCAAGAGTTCAAAATCCCCGAAGGCCCCCAGCGAGCCGAACATCGTCGGCGCGGAGCCGTACGCCTGCGTGACGTGAGGATCGCGCGCCGGCGTCGGCGGTTTATCTTCGGAAAGTTTCGCCAGGCCATCGAGCGCGCCCAGGCAATTGGCGAACTCGCGCAATTCGGGATGCGCCTCGAGGAGCGCGCCGGCCGCATCCGCCTGGCCCGCCGCCAGGTGCTCGGTGTATTGCTCCAGCAACTCCACCGCGCGGAGTTCCTCGTCCGCCCTCTGGGAAGCGCTCACGGCGTGTCGACCTTGAGCAGGTCGCTCCCTCCCATTTGCTCGCTGAGCTTCTTGAGCGCCCGCATCCACAGCATCTGCGCCGCAGGGCGCGAGCGATCCATCCGCCGCGCCACTTCATCGAATGGCAGCCGTTCCAGGTTGCGCAGCGCGATCACCGTTTGATAATCCTCCGGCAACGTCGTCAGCGCGGCGGCCAGGCGCAGCGTGTCATCGGCCAGCATCGCGCACTCGCTCGGCGAAGCCCCCGGATCGGCCGGCTCGCCAACGCCGCCCGCCTGGCTTTCTCCCGGCGTGGCGATCGCCACTTCCCGCCCCGCCTGGCGTTTCGCGGTGCCGCGATAGTGCCGAATCAAATCCGCGGCGTTGTGCGTCAAAATCCGCCGCAGCCAGCCGAGCCATTCTTGCCCGGTGCCTCCCTGAAACCGCTCAAAGTCACGGTGCGCCTCGAGCATCGTCTGCTGCACCACGTCCGAGGCATCCACCTTCCCCTGCATCCGGGCGTCGATCTGCGCCCGGGCGAGCACCACCAGATAGCTGCGGCAGGCCTCGAACAGCCGGTCCCGCTCCGCGCCGCCGCCGCCTCGGGCCTGGGCCAGCAATTCGTTCAGCGTTTCGTACGACCGCTCGACCATAACCCGCCCCGAAGGAACTGCGCCACCGGTGAGTCACCCACTCCTTTGAGTCTATCCCCGCCTGGACCGGAGCAGTAGATCGCCCGCCAGTTTCCGACGTTCTTCGTCCCTTGCGGGCCGCCGCGACCTGCCATTAGGCCTGGAGGACTACCTAAACGAGTGGTATCGCCAGTGGTTTTCTGGGTATTTTTGACTCACGAAACGCACACCAAATACACACGTTCTGCTAACATAATTCTAATCGTTTGCTCACGTGCTCGCCCGGCCGATTGCCCCTCGCCGCGCCGGAAATTAAGTAGGGAATCAGCCATGTTGCTCCCCCAGCGCCCCTGTTTCACACGAATTCCCTCCCCGCGTCGCTCCCGGCGCAAGTACACCGTCGAACGCTTGGAAACGCGCGAGTTGCTCACCGCGGTCGATTCCCTCCGCGTCACCGAGATGATGTACCGCCCGGCGCCACTCGAAGGGAGCGCCTACGCCGCCGACGAGTTTGAGTTTGTCGAGCTGATGAACACCGGCGCGACTCCGCTCAACATCAGCGGCGTGCAATTCGCGGCCGGCATCACGTTCAACTTCACCGGCAGCGCCGTTACGTCGCTCGCCGCCGGAGAACGCGTGCTCGTCGTCAAGAACCTGGCCGCGTTTCAGACGCGCTATGGCGGCGGGCATCACATCGCCGGACAGTACGGCGGGATGCTCAGTAACAGCATGGAGCAGATTCTCCTGCTCGACGGCCTCGGAAACGTCATCCTCGACTATCATTACGCCGACCACTGGCACAAGGCCTCGGACGGCGACGGTTTTTCGCTCGTCGTCACCGATCCCACGGCGCCGGCCTACGCCTGGGGAACGCCCGAGGCCTGGCGCGCCAGCCTGCTCGAAGACGGCTCCCCCAGCGCCGCCGAGCCGGCGCTGCAACCGGACGACCTGGTGATCACGGAGATTCTTGCGCACACGGATTTGATCGTCGGCGACCAGCTCGAGGTTCACAATCAAACCAATCGCGCGATCAACATCAGCGGCTGGTTCTTGAGCGACGACCCCGAAGACTGGAACAAGTACCGCATCTCCGACGGCAAGTTCGTGCCGGCCGGCGGATATCTCGTCTTCAATCAGGATCAACACTTCGGCGACGCTAACGACCCCAACGCGATCATCGAGTTCGGCTTCAGCGAACTTGGCGAAGAAGCCCATCTCGCCTCCTGGGATTCCACCGGCGTGGCGGCCGCGTATCACACCACAGTCGCCTTCGGCGCCTCCGATCGGGAATCCACTCTGGGGCGTTACCAGCGCTCCGATGGCTCGTTCGTCTTCGTCGAAATGGCCACGAACACGCTCGGCGCGGCGAACTCCGGGCCGAAAGTCGGACCGATCGTGATCACCGAGATCATGTACAATCTGCCCGGCGCGGGTCGCTTGGGCGAGTTCGTTGAGATTCGCAATATCTCCGATTCCCCCGTCTCGCTGTTCCATCCGAACGACGTCGATAATCGCTGGCGGCTCATTACCGGTGTGACATTCACCTTCCCGTCGAACACCACGATTGAGCCCGGCGATTACGCCCTCATCGTCGCCGCGGAGCCGGAGTCGTTCCGCGCGCAATTTGACGTCCCCGCGGACGTGCCTATTTTCAGTTCTTACTCAGGCAATCTCTCCGACATCCGCGACACCGTCGACCTGTTCCGTCCTGGCGATCAAGAAATCACGGGCTTTATTCCACGCTATCTGGCCGACATGGTCGAATACCACAGCCAGGCGCCGTGGCCGGTCGAAGCCGCCGGTGGAGGGCATTCGCTAGCGCGAATCGACGAGTTGGCCTTTGGCAACGACGTCGCCAATTGGGCCGCGTCGACTCGGCCAGGAGGCACGCCCGGCAGGCCGAATTCGTACGCCCCGCTGCCGGGCGACACGAACGACGACGGGCGCGTCGATATCGAAGACCTCAACGCCGTCCGCAATCACTTCGGCGCCGCCGGCGAAGACCTCGCCGGCGACAGCAACGACGACGGCCGCGTCGACATTGAAGACTTAAACGCGGTACGCAACAATTTTGGCGCGACTTCGTCTGCGCCTGTCACGCGTCCGACGATCGCAAGCACAACCTCTGGCAGCGCTTCGCCGTCGAAGGCGCAGTCATCGGTACGCGAGAAACCAGCGCCGGCCACCACCGCTGACGCACTGATGTCGACGCGTCTCTCAGGCCTCGTCCGCAAAACACGACTGACGGCCTGGGACGAAGCGCTGCAACGCGTCGCAGGGGCCTAAGGTCTGCTACCAGCGCAGCTCCAAGCCCGCCACGGCGCCGTGGTAGAAGACATGCCCATCGGCGTCGATGCCGCTTTGCGATTCCAGCGGCTGTTGCGCTATCGAGAAATCGTTGAACGGGAGTTGCTCCGTGGCCAGCGCCACGGACTCGAGGTACATCACCTGGTAACCGCCTCGCAGCGAGAGGAAGCCCCACAGGCGGATCGAACCCATCAACCCGGCCTCGACCGCGAACGCCGCGTTCTGCGAGGTCGCCGCCAACATGCGGTTCTGCGGCGTAGCGGCGAACAACCCGCTCGGGTCGTTCGTTTCCGCCACGGAGTCGTTGTTGTATAAGCCGAGGCGCGTGAAGCCTGACAAGTCCATTCGTCCACAGGACGCCAGGTTCGCGTCGGCGCCAATCTGCACGCCGTAGAGCCGGTTATCTGCGCTTACTTCATACACGCGCGTCGAAAACGTCGAGACGCTGTACCACTCCTCAAGTTGCAACGCGCGGAAGCCGCACATCACGCTGAAACGTTGATTAACGTCCCGGCGCAGGTTTAATTCCTGGCTGCACAACTGCGAACGCATGTCCAACAGCGGCGAAGTGGCCTGCACAAACTCCGTCCCATCCGCCGGACCCGGAATTCGCAAACCCACCGGCCCTGGCACGAGCGCCTGGGCGCGCCAACCGTCGATTCCAAAGATGCCGAACTCCAGCCGCGTGCGTTCGCCGATCGGCCCGCGAATCTGAAACCGCGGCCCCAGCTCGCTGCTGTACGACATCTGGTTCGCACTCACCAGCGTCGCGCTAGTCGTCGCATCGCGCAACTGCGGCAAGGCGTCCGCATCGGTGCGTGTCAGGATCAACATGTCGAGATCCGCACTCCAACCATACGTCGGCGCAAAGAGCACCGGGCGCAACCATGTCGGCCCTCGCCAACCGAACTCTTGACCGACCTCATGTTCCACCGGCTCTTGCACGACGCTCAGCCAATCGGGCACGTCGGTTGCGGCAGGTTCTACAGCGTCGGTCGCCGCGTCGGTCGCGAACTCCGCGTCTGGCATGTCATCCTGGGCCTGCCCGCGCATAGGCAGTCCTCCCCAAATCGCCCAGAACAGGATCGCGCCCGCGAGTCGCATCGGCACATCGCTCCATCCATGGAACCGTCTGCCGACGTCGCGCGGCAGCGGAGCCCAGCACGCTCCTTAACTGTCCCATCGGCGCGCGAAAAGTACGCGGTTGCGTGAATCTCTCTCGATTCAACGGTTTGATGGATTAGCCAATCGAGGCAGTTTGCGAAGAGTTGCCTTGCCGCCCGCCGCAGCATTTCTTGTACTTCTTGCCCGATCCACAAGGACAAGGGTCGTTGCGCCCGACGCGTTTGGTGTCGACATGAATGGGTTCGAGGCGATCCTCATCCACCCTGGACCGTCCTTCCTCCTCGTCGAGCCGGGCCGCTTGGGCGAGGTAAATTGCAGCCTGCCGCGCGACGACCGGTCGGTCTTCCGGCCAACCGATCAGTGGATTCTTGGCGATCTGCTCAAATTCTCGGAAGGGCCTTAATGTGTCATTCCATGCTTGAACTTGATCTTCGTCTTCCTCGTCCTCGTCGAAGTAGCCCCAACTCTTTAAACGAGCCACGGTGTCGCCGACGTCGGTCGGCCGCAAGCGTTCAAGCGCCGAAAAATCGCCGCGTTCCGCCGCGGCGAAATCTCTTTCGACGTGCTCCCAGGTCGTAATGTTATAGGGATCGTGCTTCTCAAACGCGTCGCGGGCCAACTCGCGCGAACCGACGGCGCCGATGATGCCGAGCGCCATAATGAGCACTTCGATGATCACGTCGTCCTGCTCCCGGATGGCATGCTGGAGCGCGTCAACCAAGCGTTGTTCCGCCGCTGCACGCGAGATCACGCCGTCCCGGACCAGATACTGGATGCTGTCGATCGCCACCCAACGCACATGCGGATCAATGGAGAAATCGCGCATGAAAGCGTCGATCAACTCCGGCTGCTGATCAGCCATCAACGCCAGCGCATTCGGCATCAACTCCATCATGGAGTCGCCGTATAGCTCGTCTTGCAGATCGAGGGGCAGCGCCAGCAACTCCATGATCGCCGGCAGCGCCTCGCGGCAGCGGAATTCGATCAACAACGGCAACGCGTAGAAA
>CAZUBB010000008.1:15715-20483 GCA_964618485.1 uncultured Pirellulales bacterium | reverse complement strand
CGGCCGGGGCCTTGGAATGGGCGTCGCGGATCGCCGCAATCAATTGCGGAATGAAGACATCCCGATGACGCTGAATCGTCCGCAGCGTTTCTTCGGGCAGGGCGTTCCACGGACCGTCCAGGCCCGCCAGAACTTCGGCAACATCCACCTCCGGCTCCGACTGAATCGCGATCTCGTCCATGGCAAACTCCCTCCTGAATGCGTGGATGACCGAATCAAATCTCGGACACCGACATTCTTGGGCGAGCGCCCTCACTAAATCAAGGTCCTCATCAACCTCACACGCGACTGAACGAGGCAGAAAAGAAGTTCGCCGCCGCTTAGACGCCCATCAACGAAAAAACGGCGGCAACTCGGAAAGTCGCCGCCGCTCTTGGTTTTTTCTTGCGTGTCTGCTCGGGAAACTACTTCGCCGAGCGGACCTTCGCCAGCTTCGCCGTCGTTCCTGATTGCTTCACGTACGGATTCGTGATCCGCAGCGCCACGCTCGGCGACGCCGACGACTTCACGCTCGCGGTCCCTTCCGACTTCACTTCCGGCTTCACGTACGGGTTCTGAATCGTGACCGGCGTCGGGGCCGCCTCGAATTGCAACTCCGGAGTCATCGTCCCCGGCGGATAAGCGTACGGGCTCCAGCCGTAAGGACGGGGCACCGGGTAGCTATAATAGACCGGCGGATGTTGGGAGAAGTACGGGATGTACTCGCGCGTGTAGCCCGAGTAATTGGCGTACAGACCCCAGCCTCCCCACCCGCCGCAACCGGCGACGGCCGAGGCCGCCGAAGCGCCAATCGCCATCGCGAACACCAGCATCTGAACAGTGCGTTTCATTGCGACCTCGCGTGAATTCAACCCCTCGAGAACGTCCGGCAGTGTGCCTTTCATCTTTTCAGGCTAATCCGACTGCCTGGGCCCGCAACCCACAAAACCGGCGTTCCCGACTGGAATTCGCATGGACCGCCGGGCGCTAACGGACCAGCTCAAGGCCGCTGCCGCCGAACTCGGCTTCGCGCTTGCCGGCGTCTGCCCTGCCGTCGCGCCCCCCGGCCTGCCGAGACTTCACGACTGGCTGGCGGCCGGTTATGCCGGGGAGATGGCCTACCTCGCCAACCGAGCCGAGGCCTACGCCGACCCGGGGCGCGTCCTCCCCGGCGCGCGGAGCATCGTCATGTTGGCGATGAACTACCGCACGCGCGAACCTGCCGAATCCACAGAAGGAGCCGGGCGGGTCTCGCGCTACGCCTGGGGGACCGACTACCACGACGTGATCCACGATCAACTCAGACGCCTCGCGGCGCAATTCCTCGAATGGTCGCCGCACTCCAAGTCACGCGGCGTCGTCGATTCCGCGCCGCTGTTGGAGCGGGAGTTCGCCCAACTCGCCGGGCTCGGCTGGATCGGCAAGAACACGCTGCTCTTGAATCGCACGCAAGGAAGCTGGTTCTTCCTCGCAGCGCTGTTGACCGACGCCGAACTGTCTTACGATCAGCCGACCACGACCGATTACTGTGGAACGTGCACGGCGTGCCTCGACGCGTGCCCTACCGAGGCGTTCGTTGCACCGTACGTCCTCGATAGCCGCCGTTGCATCAGTTACCTGACCATCGAACAGAGAGGCGCGATTCCGGAGTCACTACGCGGCGCCGTCGGCGACTGGCTCTTCGGCTGCGACATCTGCCAGGAAGTCTGTCCCTGGAACCGCCGCGCGCCGGTCGTCGTAACGCCCGAGTTCCAGCCGCGGAACGAACTCCGCCCCACGCAACTACACGCCTGGTTCCATTGGAGCGATGAGCAATTCCGCCATTTATTCCGTGATACGCCGCTCTGGCGTGCCCGCCGCCGCGGATTGCTTCGCAATGCGGCGATCGTATTGGGCAATCAGCAATCGACCTCGTCCATCGAACCGCTCGGCCTGGGGCTCAACGACGCGGAGCCACTCATCCGCGGCGCCTCCGCCTGGGCCCTCGGCCGCATCGGCGGCGATCAAGCACACTCGCTACTGCGGGACCGCCTGCCCGTGGAAACGGATGAAGAAGTCCGCGGCGAAATTCAAGCGGCGTTGGATACAGCACATTGATTCAACGCCGTTGTTCGACGCGGCGTTCAAGACTCCCTTTCAAACTCCCGCACCACGGCGCGGTTTTCGAGATCATTCAAAATATGCGGCCGCACTTGCCGCAATCGTGCCACGGCCTCTTCCGCGGAAATGCGATACCTATACATCAGCCAGCAGGCCGCCACCGTCGCGCTCCGCGCCCGGCCGGCCTTGCAATGGACGTACACCGTTTCGCCGCGCTCCGCCTTGGCGGCGATAAACGCCACGGCCCGGCGGACGTCCACCAGCCGCGGGGGTGTGAAATCGGTGGTCGGCATGCGGAATTGCTCGATCCCGAGCCGCTGGTATTCTTCCGTCGGCCCAGCGTACTCTTCGCACGTGTTCACCACGGCCCGCACGCCGGCGTCGTATAGCGGCTGAACGTCTTTGGCGAAAGGGAGCGCCCCCAGGATGACGTTCCGGTCGACCCGGTCCCACCACCTGCGCCGCGCCGGGATCAGCCGCGCCAGCAACAGATTCCAGCCCAGCGTCGGCCAGAACAGCAACCGGGCGATCAAAGTTCGCATAAGGGACGGGGCAGGTGGCTCTCGGCGTGAAACTGGGGGGTACGATAGCAGAATTCCCCCCGAACGATAAGCATGGCCGCCCCGTACCAGAGGCGGTCCGACCTTGATCGTTCACCACCAAAAAAACGCGGTCTCGGCGATGTTTCTCCCGCTCGTTTTGGTCTCCCTGACGCTGGTCTTGGTCTGCTGGTGGTCGCGCCACGACCGCGCCACGTGGCGCTGGCGTTTGCTTGCTGCGCTCGCCCTGCTGGCCGGAGTCGGCGCGGCTTTGATGATTCCAAGCCCCACGATTCTGCAAAAGCTCGCCAATCGCGTCGTCATGCCTTGCGGCATCGTCTGGTTCGGTCTGCTCGGCGTGCTGCTGTACGCCGTCAAGCAATCGCAGTGGCGAACCGCCTCGCTGCTCGGAATCGTGTTCGCGGTCTACGCCGTGCTCGGCAATGACTGGATCTCCCACCGACTCGCCGCCCGCCTCGAAGCGCCGTATGCCCAGGTGCAGCCGCTCGAGGCCGGCCATTTCGACGCCGTCTTCGTCCTCGGCGGCAGCACCGGCACCACGCCCGCTGGCATCTCCCAGCTCGATTGGGGCGGCGACCGCGTGATGCTCGCCGCGCGGATGTTCGAGCACGGCCAGATCGATTACCTCATCACGACCGGTCAGCGCATCGACGGCCTGCACATGCTCGGCCGCGATCCTTCGGTCGAAACCGCCGAAATCTGGCAGGATCTTGGCATTCCGGAATCCAAAATCCTGATGCTCGACGGCCGCAACACGCGCGAAGAGATGGCAGGCATTCGCTCCCTGCAGGCGGAACACGGTTGGCAGCGCATCGGCGTCATCACCTCCGCCTCGCACCTTCCCCGTGCATTGCGCCTCGCCGAAAAAGAAGGCCTCCAGCTCGAACCGCTCCCCGCGAACTTCGAGGGCAACGAAACTCCCTGGACGGAACTCAGCCTCGTCGCCGACTCCGCGTCGATGTACACCAACCACAAGATCCTCAAAGAATACCTGGCCAGCGCCCTCGGCGAATAATCCCACCGCGCCGTGCCACAAGTCTCGCTGCAAGCCCAGGGATGGCCACCACGCGGTTTCTTCGCTCGAAAGGCTTGGTGCGGCCTTCCCTGGGATGACGTCCCACGCGATCCCAGGGGAGGCCGCTTGCACTATTGAGGATGGAAACTTCCCCCGTGGCGGCCACCCCTGAGCTTGGGCGTGAGCGTCCCGCGCCGCACCCCATTCTCGACTAGAATGACGCTTTACGACGTCCCTCTCCGCAGTTCATTTCTCAATCCCATGTCCGACTACGAATCCATTGCTGCAGCACTTGAAGCCAGCGGCGCCGAGGCGGCCCTCGATCGCCTGGCGGAACAGTTGCGCGGCGAAGCCCGGTATCACGAGCTGTGCGACGCGCTGCTGATGCGAGCGCGGTTGCGCCTCGGCCTGCCGATCATCATGACGCAGCCGCTCGACGATCTGCGCGATCCCGAGCGCACGGACATGGAAAACGCCTGCATCGAGATTTACCGCGAAGTCGGCACGCTGCTCCTCCGCGCCGGCCGCGTGCGCGAAGGCTGGATGTATCTGCGGCCCGTCGGTGAGCGCGCTGCGGTCGCCAAAGAGTTGCGTCAACTCACCCCGACGCCCGAGAACGTCGATTCCTTCCTGGAACTTGCGATCCACGAAGGGGTCGCCCCGCGTTGGGGATTTGAATTACTTCTGCGCGAACGTGGGCTCTGCAACGCCATCACCATGTTCGACGGCGTGATGGCGCAGCGCCCCGCGCGCGATCGCCGCGAAGTCGCCTCGCTCCTCGTTTCGCACATCTATGGTGAACTGGTCCGCAATCTGAAGAGCGACATCGCCCGCCGCAAGGGGACGACTCCCGAGGAAAACACGCTGCGGGAGCTGATCCGCGATCGCGACTGGCTCTTCGCCGAAATGAACTACCACGTCGACGCCTCGCACCTGGCGGCCGTCGTGCGTTTCGCGTTAGCACTCGATGATCCCGCGGACCTGCGCCGTGTGGTCGAGCTTACCGAGTACGGTCAGCAGTTGCACGCGCAATACAAGTATCCCGGGCATCCGCCGTTCGAAGACGTCTACCCCAGCCATGCGCTGTTTTTCCAAGCGCAACTCGGCGAACGGG
>CAZUBB010000008.1:11373-15705 GCA_964618485.1 uncultured Pirellulales bacterium | reverse complement strand
CGACGAAGCGCTCGAGTATTTCCGCGCTCAGGCCGAAGCGACCGACGCGGAAATTGACGGCACGGAGCCAGCCGAGGTTTATGTCGCGCTGCTGGCGCGGCTCAAGCGCTACGGCGAGGCGCTCGAAGCCGCGGCCAAGCTTTGGCCGCGCGGCGCCCGCCTTTCCGGCTTCGCCCCCAGCATCCTGGAACTTGGCCACCTCGCCGGAAAGCAGGAGCGGCTCGCGGAAATCTGCCAAGAACGCGAAGACGTCGTCGGGTACGTGGCGGGACTTTTGGAGAGAAGAACAGGAGAAGAGGAGAAAAGAAGAAAGGAATGAAGGGAGTTTTCAGTGTTCAGTTTTCGGTTTTCAGTGAGAGAACTCCTTCTTCTCCTCCACTGAAAACTGAACACTGAAAACCGAAAACTCGCCCCCTATTTCCCCGCTGCCCGTAACTCCGCCAAGTATCTCGGACACGCCACGCGCGGGTCTTCGTCTTCTTCGAACTCCAGCACGATGTATCCGCGGTAGCCGACGTCGGCCAGCATTTTCGAGAGGCGTTTGAAGTCCGCCGGCTCCTTCTTGCCGCCGTTGGTTTGTGTGACTACTTTCACCTGCACGTTGACCGCGTACGGAGCGAGCCTCGCCAGGTCGCCGTAGGGATCGGCCGTGCGGAAGTTCCCGGTGTCCAGGTTCACGCCGAACCAGGGACTCTGCACGTCGCGCACCAGCGACAGCATCCCGTCGGCGGTCTCAGTGAGTCCGCCGTGATTTTCGAGCGCCAGCATCACGCCATGCTCGCCGGCCGCGGCGCAGCACTCTTCCATGCCGGCGACCGCCAGGCGATGCGCTTCCTCCGGGCTTTGACCTTCTTTGGCGTTGCCGGAGAAAATGCGGATCACCGGCGCGTCGAGCGTTGCCGCGTACTCAATCCAGCGCTTGACGCCCGCGATCTCCTGGTCCCGTTTCTCGCCCGGCGGATGGCAGAAATCATTGCCGACGGCCGTGCCGGAGACGTCCAGCCCCAGCTGAAACGCCAAACGCTTGAGCTGGCAAAGGTACTCATTCGTCGGATTCGCCGGGAAGTAATACGACGTCAGCTCCGTCCCTTCGAGCCCCATCTTGGCGCAATCGCGGATGAAATCCTCCAGCGTCAGTTGCGGCGATGTGCCCGTGAGCAGGTCGCGGTAGCTGTAGGCCGCGAGGCTGTACTTGAACTTCGGCACGCCGTCGCGCTGAATCGGTTCAATCGCCTCGGCCAATCGACCGTCGCTCAGCGCGAGCGCTCCTGTCAACAGCGAGGCCTCGCGTAGCCAACCGCGGCGAGAAATGCGTGCGTTCATCGATGAGTTCCGCCCGAGTCAAGAAAGCCTGAAAGCCAGCTTTCGAGGTTTTACCGCACCCGAATGATCCCCGGCAACCATCAGTGCGTAGTAATACGACCGCGCCCGGCAACTCGATGGGAGGAACACCGTGAGCGCATTCACGATGCCCGCGGTGGAGCGGCGCGTCTCGACTTTTCGTCCCACTTTGAGACGGATGTCCCAACCTGAGCACACTTTCCGTGCGTCGTCGCCTCTGCGATCGAGCGTGAAAAATCGCTGCAACTCCTTGGCGCAATTCGCTTACGAGCAACGCCACTGAAAAACCCCCACAACTGGCATGACGGTTGCTTTCCTAGTCGGGCAGATAAGGACCGACCACACAAAGTAACGGAGAGATCGCCATGCAACGCTCGACCATCACCCTGGCCGCGACTTTCGCCGCCATCGTTTTGTTCTCCGCCAGCGCGGCTTCCGCGCAGCGCTTCGGCCGGGCCGGGTTTAACTCCCGCGTCGGCGGCGTCGGCTATGTCTATGGCGGATACGGAAACAACTACGGCTACTTTTCTTCAACGGCTGGCGAAGGCTACGCCCGTGGGGCCGCGGCGGTGATTGACGCGACCGGACGCTACAACCTCAATACGTCGGAAGCGGCGATCAATTACGAACAAGCGTACCGCATGAGCCTGGAGAACTCGGTCACGAACGCCGAAACGTTCTTCGCCAAGCGGCGGATCAACCAGAGCTATCGCGAATCGAAGGAAGGCCCGCCGGTCAGCCAGGAAACCCTCGCGCAACGCGCCCGTCAAGGTGTGCCTGCGCGGCTGTCCGCCGAACAGTTTGAGCCGACCTTCGGCACGCTGTTCTGGCCGGCAGCGTTCGACGACTCCCGGTTTTCGGCCGATCGTACCGAGCTCGATCGCCTGATGGCCAACCGCGACGCTCAGGGAGGGATCGGCTCGCAGCATTACCGCGACGTGTTGGAGACAACCGACGCCCTGAAGGCTGAATTGCAAACCAAGATCGACGATATGTCGCCGACCGAATACGTCCAGGCCAAGAAGTTCCTCAACAGCGTCGCCTACGAAGCCCGATTCGTCCCCGGCGCCGAGGGCTTGGCCTCGAACTGAACCACCGGATGTCCCAGAGATTAAGTCCCCCGTAACGAGCGCGAACCGTAATAAACCCCCTAACGTAAGAAAGCGTAGCGAGAACTCCCAGAAGCACGAAGGTTGCAGGTCCTCTCCTTTTCCGACGGGCGCGTTTGGCTGTGTGGTCCAGACGCGCCCGTTTTTTTTGCTTTCTGGCAGAGATTCACCACAGAGGCACGGAGGACACGGAGGAAGAGAGAGAAAAGATTGTAGGGCGGGCCGGGGCAGCGGCGAAGATGTCGCCGATCGTTTGACGGTGCGCCGCCAAACACGGTTCGATTTTGATTGTGTAAGGCCCGCCGTCGCACTGTGGCGGGCCTCGTCGATTCCCTTCGTAACCCGCCCGCCAAACCATCACGGGGCGATGAAGCATATCGTTGCGCGCCTCGCAGGCCCGCCCTACGCGTCCGCCCACCTGTAGCCTGTCGCCTGAAGCCTCTCCTCAGCCCTGCATCTCCGCGAACGGCCGACGGGATTCGATGTAGCGCTGGTGCGCCCCGAGGTAGCCGTCGCGGATCAGCCCGTCGACGGCCTCGCCCGCCAGGAACTGCGATGAGAAGCCCGGCATCTGGGGATCGATCGTGAGTTTCGCGGCGGCCACCAGGTGCGCCAGCAGATCGCGGGGGTCCTCGTCGCCGATCGCGAAGCGGATCGTCGTCGGTTGGATACCCGCCCGCTCAAGCGCCTGGCGATCGAGCTCCGAGTGCGTCGTGAACGCCGGGCAACTGACGATCGTGTTCGACTGCCCCAGGCTGATCATGTGATCGAAGGTCGGCGCTAGCGCATCGAAGAAACGTTGAAAGGCCTCCCAAGGCACGCTCGGCATGTCGATCGTAAAGAGCGGCGCCGGCAGCCCCAGGAAGTTCAACCGCTCCCTTAGCTCAAAGTTCTCATCTTCGGGAATCGCATTGCAATGAACTTGAATCGCGGGGTGCGCCGCCAGGAATTTGGAGAGAATCACCGTGTTGATGCACTTCGCCATCATGCGAACTTCCAGCGTTCGCATTCCCTGCATCACTTCATAGGCGGAGTCGGCATTCAGAAACGCCCCCTTCACGTAGTACACGTTCCAGAACATCGTCTCATCCCAGCGTTTGCCGTCGACCGTCTCTCCCTTGGGGATGAACATGTCAAGGTTCCGCCCGATCACCACGCCAGCGATGACGGAGCCCGTGCCCGAAAGATCTTTCGTGTAGCTGTGAATGACAAAGTCGGGCCGCTCCTGCGCGTCTTCGCGCTGCAGCGGCCGCGTCAAGAACGGCGTCCCGACCGTCGCGTCGAGCAGCACGCGAATCCCACGCTCGTGCGCCGCGCGGCAGATGCCCGGCAGATCGAGCACATACCCATGCGGGTTGCACGGCGATTCAAGATAGAGATAAATCTTTCGCCCGCCGTCGATCCGCTCGGCGTGGGCCTCGCGCGTTTTCTCATAGCAGGCCAGAAAATCCTCGACGCGGTAGCCGTCGAACGACTCCACGGCGATCGCCAGGTTCGACCACTTGGCGTACCAATCGTGAATCAACTGATGCGCGCCGCCATAGATGTTGCGGCTGGTGATTAGCACGTCGTCGCGCCCCAGCACGTGCGCCAGCACGCCGTCGATCGCCGCCATCCCGGAACTGAAGTTCCAGGCGAAGTATTCGTTCGAGTATTTTCCCGCTTCCAGGTCGACGATGTAATTCGCCAGCGAAACCGAGGTCGGGTTCAACAGCCGCGAATAGATTTCCAGCAGCAATTCCTTGCCCTGGAAGGCGTCCTCGATCCACTCCGCGCAGGCATAGATGTACGTCGCGGTCCGCGCGATCACCGGGTTCGCCGCGAAGATCGCCGTCACATTATCGAAGACCGCATACGGCCCCTTTGCGCACAGCGTAGCCGG
>CAZUBB010000008.1:8219-11363 GCA_964618485.1 uncultured Pirellulales bacterium | reverse complement strand
CACGTCGGCGAGACTCATGCCGGCATCCGCCAGGATGGCGGCCACGTTGTCGAACACCGCGTAGGGTCCTTTCGCGGCCTGCGTCGTATTGCTGAACCCAAGCGACTGGTAACTGCGCCGCGATGGATTCTGCAGCGTATCGAGCAGCTTCGCCAACTGAAACGAGAGAAACTTCTTGGCGTTGAACTGTGCGATCCGATCCGAGCGGTCGATCGCCTTGAACGAGTCGAGCGTCTCGTGCCATAGCCGGTCGAGATCGTACTGCGTTTCGTAAAGCCGCTCGACGATCCGCAGCAACGACTGGCCGAAGGGGCTCGCCGCCTCGATGCCAAAATGCGCCAACTGCTCGTGAGCGAGCCCCGGGCCGTCGTGCGCGACGGTCGATTTCCGCCGCGGCGACAGCCGCCGCATGCTGCTCAACCGCGGATCGGCCGCCTGAGAGCCCTGTTCGGAAGAATTCATCGCCGTCACGTCCATGAATGCCGGGGACTTTGGGGTACGCTGGAAGTATACCACCTGAAAACTTGCGGACGGCCCCGCTCACGATCCCGTAGCGGCAGCGAGGGAGTGTTGACGTCGCGTCATGTTCGATGCGGAACGTGAAATCAACGCTCACTCCCCCTCGCTGGCGCTACGGGCTAGTGTGAAGAATCGTCACCCCTCCCGGATTGGATCATGCAACTTCGTTGGATCGCCAGCACACGAGCCAGTTGGGCGCACGCCGCCGCGGCGCTGGCGCGCGGCGAAACGCTCGCCGACGCCGAAGTCGCCACGCAACTCGCGCCTCCCGTCGCGATGCTCGAAAAATGGCTCGCCGAACAAGGTGTTCCCGGCGCATTCTGGGACCACCTCCCAGCATTAGCCACGGGCATTGTGCGGAACGACGAACTGGCCGCGGTCGCGCTCACGAAGACTATCGGCCGTGGTCGCGGCGCGGAACTCTCCACTTGGCTCACCGCCATGTTGCGTGAAATCGAGCTGCCGTGGCTGCGACTGTTCCCCGATCTCACCGATCAACTCGCGCTCCGCTCGAAACCGCTTTGCGAACAATGGGATGCCCGCGGCCCCGGCGTCTTGAAGACATTCGGCAACCTGACCGAAGTCGAGTTGCTCATCGAGCAGGCCGACGTCGTGTTGGTGCAACCGGTCCTCGGCGGCGGTGGAACCGCGCAGCTCGCTTACAATTCGGTTCGGCTCGAAGCCGTGTTGGCGAATCCCCTTCCGGAGCTGCCTGAGATCGCCCGGTTGGCGTGGCTCCTGGCGCAACTCAATCTCGACCTGCCGGGCTATCGCGAATTGCTTTCTCAGACCGACATGAGTCTTCCGCCGGATGAAATCTGCGCGCTCGCCGTCTTGCCGCCGATACTGGCCGCCGCGTCGGACGTGGAATTGCTCTCCTTCGAGCCCTCCACGCTGCGGCTGGCGATCCATCGCTGGTCCGGCGTCACGAACGAAGTCAACGCCGTCGCCGACACGCTGCTCGCCTGGTGGGAAACCTATCGCGGATCGCGCCCGCCGTTCGCGGTCGCTTTGCGGGCGCTGGGTGAGATGCTCGCTCAATCGGCATGATTCGCCGCGAAGAAACCCGTCGCGCCGACGATCATCAGCACTATCCCGCCCCAGAACAGCACGCCGATCTGCCGCGCGTTTCCCGAGCGTGCCGCCTCCAGGCGCTGCTGCTGTTCTTGGAAGACTTCCTGCGCCTGGATGACATCGCGCGGATCGACCTGTACTTGCATCCGCGCTCTGCGGCGCTGTGCTGCGGCGAACGCCTTTTCCGCCTCTTCGCTTTCAAAGTCCGGCTGTTCGTCGTGGTTATGAGCCCCTTCGAGCAGGTCATGCAGCCGGGCGCCGGCGGCGGCATAAGCCTTGGAATCGTCCTCCGTCCACCCGCGTTCCTCGCCGAAAAGGTACGGAACGGCGAACGAAGCAATCCACAACGCCATCCCCAACACCGCCATCCCCAACGACCAACGGCGTATCTTTAATTGCCGGGAATCGCTCATCGTCGGGCCACCTGCCGGTAGTGATGATCGGTCAACAACTCCCAGTCTAACCCACGCGACGCTCCGCCGCCGCCCCACCGCCCCCGATTCGTACCGCGCACGTATACTAAGGGAAGTCCGCTTCCCCGTTATTTCCACCATGCGAAAACTGCGCGACCTGCTGACCCTGCTGATTCTCTGCTCGCTGGTCGGCCTATCGGTCGCGGCGACGGTGCAGGCGATCCGCACCGGCCTGCCCACGCCGGCCGAGGATCGTCACGAGGAACTGCGCCGGTCCCTCACCACGGGGCGAGTCAACGAGCTCCCGCTCGAGTACCAACGCGTTCTCTTGCGCCAGCTCGAAGCCGAGCTGCGGAACGGCGTCGACTGGCAACAAGAGCTGGCCGCCACGCCGCCGCGCAAACGCCGGCTCACCACGGACAACCTCGCCGACCTGGCGTCGCTCTGGCTCGACGAACGGATGGATGAGTATTTTTCCATCCCCGACCAACACGAGCGCGAACAATACCTCGATCAGGAAATCGAGCGCATCCTCCGCTGGCAGACGGTGCAATCGTTGCGGCATAGCGCAACGTCGAGTGGCGTTGATCCGCAAGAGCGCGAGCTCGCCATGGGCGTTGCGCAGCGGATGATGTCGGGCGCTTTCGCGTCGAAGGCGCCGACCGCCACGTCCGCAAATCGCATGATTCGCACCGGGGTTTTTTGGCACGACGTCCAAGAACGCTGGAAAGAAATCGCCGTGCGCAACGCCTTCCCCACCGGCCCACCCGCGGACGAATAGCGTCTCGCTCCCTCTCCCTCCCAGGGAGAGGTCCGGGGTGAGGGTGAAACGCCGAGCAAGTTAACAAAACACAGCCCTCACACCGAACCTCTCACTCTCCGCCCGATGTCCAGCGCCACGACTACCAGCGCCTTGCCAGACCTCGATCGGCATTTCCCTCGCTACGCGCAATTCGCGCCGAGCGTCCCTGTCTGGTGCGTCACGCCGAAAACCGATCGCGTTATCCACCGCTTCTTCGATACCTCTCCGATCAGTCCCTCGGGCCGTTTCCTCGCCGTCACGCGCTTGGCCACCGAAGAGCGGCTACCGCGTCCCGGCGAGGCGGCGGAAATCGTCGTCGTCGACCTGGAAACGGGC
>CAZUBB010000008.1:7850-8209 GCA_964618485.1 uncultured Pirellulales bacterium | reverse complement strand
ACGACGTTCGCCTCGGTCTCGACCAGCGTCTTGCGGGCGAGGAACGCGTCGTCGACACTACCCGTGGCTGGGACACGCAACTTGGCGCGCAAACCCAATGGGGCGCGACCGACGCGGAGCTGCTGTACAACGATGTCGATGTCACCACTTGGCGTCCGTTTGGCGTCTGCTACGACCTCGCCACGGACAAGCGGCGCTCGCTCCAAGGATCGATCTACCACGTTTCGGCCGACGGACGCAGCGCGGTGAGCCCCTGCTTGCGTCGCACCGCGGCCACGCAACTCGGTTACGGCGTCTGGGTTCCGCCGGAGCATCGCCCCGTAAACCACGGCGCGATGGCCGACGACGGCATCTACTTC
>CAZUBB010000008.1:6759-7840 GCA_964618485.1 uncultured Pirellulales bacterium | reverse complement strand
CTTCACCGATCTCGCCAGTGGCGGAAGCCGCTTGCTCGTTTCGATCGCCGAAATCGTCGCGAATGGCCCCGCGGAACTGCGCTCCGACGCCTATCGCGGCGGCGCTTTTTACGGCGCGCACGTGAAGTGGAACCCCACCGGCGACCGGCTGATGTTCGTCCTTCGCTGGCTGCCGGAAGCGAGCCTCGGCAGCAGTATCCGCAAACAATTCCGCGCCGCAGCCTTCTCCGTGGCGCGGCGCATCCCGTTCCTCGCGAACCGCGCGCGGAAGAATAAAGGCATCGCCGGCGCCATCAAGCGCCAGAGCCTGGTGATGAAGCCGAATCTCCTCACGCTCCGCCCCGACGGCGCCGACATCCGCCTCGTGGTCGGAGCGCCGGCCTGGCAGCGCGGGGGGCATCATCCCAATTGGTTTCCGGACGGACGTCACATCGTGATGAACCTCAACCGCGACGGCGACGCCATTCGCTTCGTGCGTTTGAGCGATGGCAGCGGCACGCCGGAACTCTTAGCGCCGCAACTTCTCGGCTCCGGGCATCCTTCGATGCACGTCGACGGCGTTCACCTCCTGACCGATGCCAAGCCGGGCGAAGTCGTGGCGGCCGGCGACGGCACCTCGCCGATTCGCCTGGTGAACACCGCCACCGGACAAGAGAAGCTGATCGCGCGGATTCGCACCGCCTCGCCCGCCGGCGACCGCGACGCCGCGCTCCGCGTCGATCCCCACCCCGCCTGGGACCGCACCTTCCGCCGTATCGCCTTCAACGGCTTCGCCGACGGCACGCGCCGCGTCTACATCGCCGACGTCTCGGAGCTGTTTTGAAGCGAATGGTGGAGCCGGAAGCGTGAGCGCCCGGAGTCACGGCCGCTTTCGCGACGGAACTTCTTACTTCTCTCCGCGCGTGACCTTAGCCACGTTCGCATCACGCGCCGGACGACTATAATCACGGCCAGTGAAACCCCACCAAATCGCAGAGACGGCCGCCGTGAGCGATCAAGATTCCGACGAACGCAACAGTCTCGAGGGGCAACTCCTCGTGGCGTCGCCGGAGCTGAACGACCCCAATTTCGCCAAATCGGT
>CAZUBB010000008.1:802-6721 GCA_964618485.1 uncultured Pirellulales bacterium | reverse complement strand
CAGCGAGTCGAAGTGCCGCGCCGTTGACGCGATTCATCGCGGCGGCCCCGTCGAAGGCCCGTTGATGGCGCTGCACGGCAACGCGGAGATCGGCGGCAACGACGTCCTGCCGGGCATCTTCTACACGGTCGCCGCTTCGGACCTGGACCAACTCATCACGACCAACGCGCAACCGGCTCGCTACTTCGTCGGTTACTCTGGCTGGGGCGGGGGCCAACTGGAGAACGAGTTGGAAGCCGGCGGCTGGCTCACCATCCCCGCCCGGCCCGAAGACATTTTCGATGATCCAGACGGCTTCTGGGAGCGAACCGTCCGGCGCATCTCCGGTCGATCGGTCCTCAAGTCCCTCGGCATCGAAGATTTTCCGAGCGACCCCTCGGCCAACTGAATCGCCATCTACGGCGCCGCTTCGGGACCGAGAATTTCCTGCAATCGCTTCAGCGAACGCGTCAGCATGACGCGGATCGCGCCGTCGGTCTTTTGCATCCGGTCGGCGATCTCCTTCGATGGCAGACCTTCGACGTACCGCATCCGCAACGCGTCGCGCTGCTCCGGCGGGAGTTTCTCCAGCGCGGCGATCAACAGCCCTTCCCGGTGATTGCGCGAAAACGCGCTGCTGGGCGACGTCATGCTCACGATCAACAAATCCACGAGCGGGCTTCGCTCATCGTCCGCGCCGCGCCCACCCTGCAACGGCACCTCGCGGCCAGCGTCGCGCTTCTGCGCGCCAAAGAAGCGTCGATGCGCGTCGATGATCCGGCGTTCCGAAATCTGGCAGAGCCACGAGAACGGCTCGCGCTCCGTCAGATCGACCTGGCCGAGCACGCGGACCGCCTCGGCGCTGATCTCCTGCAGCAAGTCCTCCGGCTCGACTTTGCGCCGCAACGCGCCGCTCAATTGCTTCTCGATAAAACCAAGCAACTGCGGACGCTTGGCCTGTACGTACTCGGCCAGCGCCAGCGCATCGCCGCGCCGCACGCGTTCGACGAGGATCCGCAAAGCTGGATTTTCTTCTTCCATCGGGAAAAACGTCCAAGAACCAGGCCGACAGCTCAACGTCCCAGCGTACCGCGCCGCTAGGCGCTTGGACACCCGGCCGACGTTTGACGGTGGCGACGCGCACAGCGCGTGCGTACAGTGGTTGTCACGATGAAACGCATTCTGATTATCGCCGGCCCCAACGGGGCCGGCAAAACGACGTTTGCGAAGGAATATCTGCCGCACGAGGCCGATTGCCCTCGGTTCGTCAATGCCGACTTGATCGCCGCCGGCCTCTCGCCGTTCGATCCCGACGCCGCGGCCATGCAGGCGGGCAGGCTGATGATCGAGGAAATGCGCCGGCTGATCACCCTCGGCGAGAGCTTCGCCTTCGAAACCACGCTCAGCGGCCGCGGCTACGCACGCCAGATTCCCAAGTGGCAACGGCTGGGTTATCGAGTAGAATTGGTCTATGTCCGATTGCGGAACGAACGCCTGGCGATTGCTCGCGTAAGAGAGCGTGTTTCGCGCGGCGGTCACGGCATCCCAAATGCCGTAGTGCGGCGGCGGTTCCGCCAGGGCTGGGCAAACTTCAACCACCTTTACAAGGTCATCGTCGATACCTGGCAACTCTTTGATAATTCCGGTGTGGCCACGGTGCTGATCGACAAAGGGAATCGCAATGAAGGCTAATGGTCGGAAGACTTCGGCCTCAGAAGAACTGCCCGATCCGCTTCCAGCCTTCGAGCGGGCTGCGAAAAAGGCCCTCGAAGAGGCCCGCCACACGGGGACGCCGTGCTACGTCCTCGAAGGCGGCAAGCTCGTCGATATCGCCAAGCGGACACCCAAGCGGCGCGCCGCGGCGAAGAAGAAAAACTAGCGCACGCGCTACGGCGGTCCGCCGGGCAGCGCAAGCCGCGGTTCACCGAGCCAGTCACGGTAGCGCGGGGCCGACGTCGACTGGGGCCAAACGCGCACGTGCTCTCGAAGCCATTCGCGTAGTTCGTCTTCTGCCGCCCCGCTCAGCGCGAAATCATGAATCGCCAGATCATGGCACAGCGGCGCGGAGAGATGCTCCACGTGATTGAGCGCCAGCATGCGTAGCCGTCGCCCGGCGTGAACGATGTCCCCGTTCGCCCGCTCGATCGCCGCGGCCTTCATTCCCGTGCGAATCGCGGCGTCCCCCTCCCCATCCAAGGTTCCCGCCTGCTGCGCCCTGGCGTAGGCGGAGAGGGCATCGTCTTGACGCCGCGCTCGGCAACAGGCGTCGCCGGCGAATTCCCAGGCCTCGGCGTCCACGGCCAAATCACGCGCATTCGACACCGAAATCAACAGTAATGCCGCCTGATCTCCCTGCGCCGCGCTCCAGCCTTCGCCGATCGCTCGAATCTGCTGAGCCACGCGTTTCCGTTCTTCCTTCGTCGCATCTTCGCGCGCTCCTTGCCGCGCCGCGGCCAGGTAAGCCTCCAACAGCGCGCGATCCAATGCCCGCGTCCGCTCCATCGAACCGTCCGACGCCAACGCAATCGCCTCGTCCACTTGCTTCTGCGCGATCGCCGCGAGCACGCGCTCCGCTTGAAAGTCTCCAGCCAGCTCAGCGGGAAATGTGCGTTCCCGATAGCGCTCAACCGTTGCCGTCGCCGCGGGCCAATCTTCCAGCAACCTCTGGCAGGCCAGCAATTGCACGCGGCTGGGCCAGGCGAGCGGAACGTTGTCTTCCAATTCCGCCAGGCTCCGGAACAACTCCTCCGCCTGCCGCGCGGCATGAATGCGGTCGTGGCTCCTCGACGGATAGGTTTCCGCCTGCCTTCGATAACTCTTCGCTAGCAGAAACGCGGCGTGCCGATCCAATGATCGCAACTCGCGCGAGGTGAACGGCACAATCGCTCCCGGGGCCGACGCGCCGCGAGGCGGTCGCGGCGTCTTGCGCCCGGCCTCCTCGATCAACTCGCGCGCCTCGCGGAACCGCTTGATCGCCTCACGCAACGGCACGCGCGCCGGCTCGTCGTCGCCCGGTCCGCCCACGATGGGCAGCAAAGTCTCCGCGCGCACCAAGTGCGCTAACCCCACCTGAATCACCAACTGGGCCCGGCGCGGATTGCCTGGCGCTTGCTGCGCGAATTCCAACGGCGCCTGCGAGGCGACAATCCAGGCCTCGACCGCATCTTCCCCCGTCGACACCAGCGCCAACTCCAGGGCGGCATGCGCCAACTCCAACGCCAACTCATGCCGCTCCACTTCTTCGAGCGCCGTCCGCGCCAACTGCTGCTGACAGTAAGTCACGATGGCCGCATATTCGCGATTGTCCCGCCAAGCCTCGATGCGCTCCCGATGACCGGCAAGCAATTCCTGCGCAGTCGCCGCCAAGCTGGAAGCAAGAAGGATCACGGCAAACAAGAAAACGCGACGGCCCATGGCATTTAGCGTGATCGATCGCAGGCTTTGCGGCAACTACTTCGCAGAATCTACCATCGCTCCCTCGCCATGGCCGGCGGGCAGAAACGTATGCCATGCCAGCCCTTCCGGGAGTTGCGAATCCGCGGCAAACTCCAGATGCAGAATTCGCCGGTGCAGCGTCGTCTCCGGATGGGACGCTCCGCTCGCATGCGCCACGAGCGGCCGCATCGCAAGTACGTCGCCGGGATTCGCGAGAATCGTGGTTTCGGCCTCGACGCCGGCGTCCATCGCCTTTCCATGCCGGTGCGAGCCCGGCAATACGCGCAATGGCCCGTTCTCCTCGGTGACCGGATCGAAGTGAATGCGCAACGTCAGCATCCGCTCCAGCAATTCAATCGGCGCCTCGACATGCGGCACGCCGGCCTTCCGCGTAGGGTGCGCAAACGCGACGCTGGGCGAGCCATGCTCGCGCACGGCGATCGTCAGATCCTTGTGCCAAGGCAACGCCCAGGTCTGGTCGGGCGGCTTATCAAAATAGAGCGCCCGCACGAGCCCGAATTCGTTTCCCAGCACCGCGCCGAGCAACTCCAACAGCGCCGGCGTTCGCCACAACGTTCGCGACGCAGGGAACCACTCCAACACGTTGCGTGCGGCGTAAACGCTTCCAGCGCGGCGGAGCAAAGCGGCCGCCGCTTCGCTCGGCTGCTGAAATACCCCGTCGAGCTGTTCGATCCACGCGCCGACTTCGCGTTGGTCGAACACATTGCGAAGGAGGACGAAACCTTCCTCGTCGAGTGCGCTGAGCTCGTTCCGCATGTTCACTGCCCGCGCGTCAACGTCAACAAATACGCCGCCATCAGCAGCCCCAGGAGTCCCAGGAACGCCCCCAGCGCGATCGCCAATCGGCTCACGCGCGGTGGCAGCGGCTCCCCACGCCTCAGCAACGCCACTTCGCGACAGTACATGCCGCCCGAGATCGCCAGTACGAGCACTCCCGCCAGAATCAGCGCGGTCCCAAACCACAACGACATCCCAGTCGAAGCGACGGGCGCTTCCTTATTCAGCCGCTCAAATTCCCGCAGAAACAACCCAAACCGCGCCACGACAAATCCAAAGCCCATCATCGCCAAGGCAGTGCGAACCCAGGCCAGAAACGTTCGCTCCGCGGCAAAGTAAACGCGAGGATCGTCCATGGGGGAGGAGAAAAGGAGAAGAGAAGAAAAGGAGAAAAGAAGAAGTGTATTCAGTGTTCCGTTTTCAGTGGGAAGTAGCGAGCAGTGTTCTCCCCACTGAAAACCGAAAACTGAACGCTCTACTTCCCCCTTCTTTTCTCCTTTTCTCCTCTTCTTCTTTTCTCCTCACCTCTTATACCTCCCCGCCGCGTTAATGCGCGCATGCACATCATTCAGCACCCAGTGAAACACGCACAAGTGAATGCTTTCCACCATGCCCATGTCGTGGAGCGGCACGTGCAGGCCCGATTGCTGCATTTGCTTGAGCTTGCCGCCGCCGTAGCCGGTCATGCCGAAGGTGTGCAGGCCGTGCCGATTCGCCCAGTCGACCGCCGCCAACACGTTCGGGCTGTTGCCGGAGCCGCTGATCGCCACGGCGAGGTCCCCCTTCGAGCCGTAGTTCATCAACTGCTGCACGAAAATCTGGTCGTACCCGACGTCGTTCCCCACGGCCATGATCCAGCCGAGATTGTCGGTCAGGCTGAGCACCTTGAGTCGTTTCTTCGACTCGTCTTTCAAATCGGCCTCGCGGAGGCTGCTCTTGCCAAGGTCTTCGCTCATGTGCGAGGCGGTCGTGCCGGAGCCGCCGTTGCCGAAGATGAAAACGAAGCGCTCCCGCTCCCAGGCCTGGAAAATCAAGTCCGCCAGCCGCTCGATTTCGCGGTGATCGACGCGATCCAACTCCTGGTGCAACCGGGCCATGTACTGCGAAACATTCAGGTCGATGCCAAGCATGGGCGCGAAATCTCTCGGCTGGAAAACTGGTCCAAGTTTCGCCGTGATTTTACCGCGAATGGCCCAAAGCCGATAGCAGAGCTAACTCGCGCGCCTGTTGTGGCAGTGGTCTCCCGACCATGCCACCGACCCGACCAAAGGTCGCCGCGCCGCACGGTCAACCCGGCGGTAACTCTTGCGGCAAGTCCGTCACCTTCGGCGACGGCGCCTTCGCGCTCCCGTTCTCGCTGATCCCCGGGAAGGGCCGCTGCTTGTCGAACAGCGACACGAGCTGCTGTTGCGGCACCACCACGCCGCAACTGATCAGGAACTGGCACGCCTGGTCGATCGTCATGTCGAGATCGATCACCTCGCTCTTCGGGAGGATCAACGTCCACCCGGTGAGCGGCATCGGCGAGCTGGGAACAAAGACGTTCAGCACCAGCTCGTTGGCGGCCGTGCGAATATCGGCCAGCCCCTCGCCAGTCACAAAGCCCAGCGACCACGCCCCTTTGCGCGGATACTCAATCGCCACCACGCGATTGAACTGAATCTCCGTGTCGCTGAACATCAGATCGGTGACTTGCTTCACCGAAGA
>CAZUBB010000008.1:0-792 GCA_964618485.1 uncultured Pirellulales bacterium | reverse complement strand
CACCAGCGGCAACTGCAAAATCAGTCGCTCGAACAGATTCCAAAATACCCGCCCAATGCCGGCCGCCAGGAACTTCCCGAAGAAATACAGGACGAAGACGAAGACGCCGAGAAAAACGGGCACCACGATCCAGTTCGGCAGGTAGCGCGCCTGGACATACGCCTGGTAGAACTCAAAGCCGGATCGCGGGGGGTCTGAACCAATCTTCACCCCGCTTGTCTGCACGAGGTCGAAGACCTTTTCGGGGATAAACTCCCGCGTCGGCAACCGCACAAAGCGGCCGTCGTCCGACTCCCACAAGTTGGGCTCGTTCGGGACGTCGGCAGGGCGGCCGTTCGGCAGTTCCGTCCGCACGTCCATGATCGACCAGGCCATGGACCACCGCACGCCGCTCTCGACCGGCTCCAGCGCGTACAGCCGGACGGTGTTGTAGATCCACAGCAAGATCACAATCGTCAACAGCGGCGGCAGCAGCACCCCCAGCCCGCGGAACACCGCGCGGCGAAAAGGGCGCGGCACAGGCCGCCCGGCAGGTCGATCAGGTCCGACAGACATGGTTCTGGATTCTACCCCGTAATGGGCAATCCGGCCCACGGGGAATTCAACTGCCCGCGAAACACGCAAAAAACGCGAAAAAGAGGAGGATTTGTCCACGGAACACACGGAAAGCCACGGAAATAGGAGGGAAGGGAATTGGCCCTGTGTTGTGGCTCGGTCTCCCGACCGAGCCACCGGCATGACCGAAGACATCTGAGGTCTCCTGTCAACAGCGTAGGGAATTTTTTCTGTCGG
>CAZUBB010000007.1:37555-52075 GCA_964618485.1 uncultured Pirellulales bacterium | reverse complement strand
ACCGTCCTGAGGCTGGCCGCCTTTGCCGATCGGCTGGCCTTCGTCGCCGTCGCCCTGGCCGACGCCGACGATGCCGTTGTCGCCGTAGCGGAAGTGCGGTATGTCGAGCTGTGGAACGGGAATGCTGACCAGATCGCGACCCTTGCGGCCGATCATCTCGCCGTGCGTGACGTATTTACGCAGGTGTTTTCGGATCCGGCCGCGAACGATTTGCCGAAAGCGGCGCTGATCCCGTTCAATTTTCATTCCCATTGCACCAACCTCGCGTTGTGTATCGTCGAGGTGTCGTCAGCCGCGGAGGCATGCATCGGGCTGGTGCTCGTCGTCCGTGACGTGAATCCAGCGTGCATGCTTCCATGCGGCACGATTACAAATTGCAGTTCGAGGGCACTATTTATTCGGCTTTGCGTCTCCTCGTGCGAAGATGCTGGCCACGTAGTTAAGCACGTCGGTCGCGCTCTCATCGTCGTATCCGTAGTCGCGAATCAAGCGGCCCTTCACGACGTCGATCTTCTGCTGCGTGTCGGCATCGACGACGTTCGACACCAGGCTGGTGAGCTTGATCGAGTCTTTCTGGTCCTCGAACAGTTTGAGCTCCAGCGCCTTGCAGAGCCGCTCGTTGGTTTTGTAATCAAACTTCTTGCCGTCGATCGACAGCGCGCCGATGTAGTTCATGATCTCGCGGCGGAAGTCGTCCTTGCGGCTTTCCGGAATGTCAATCTTGTCTTCGATCGAACGCATCAACCGTTCGTCCGGCTCTTCGTACTGGCCGGTGAACTTGTTCTTGACCTTCTCGCGTTGCGTGTAGGCCTTGATATTGTCGATGTAGTTGGCGCTCAACCGCTTGAGGGCGTCCTCGTCGGCCGCGATCGCCCGCTGCACTTCGTTCTTGACGATGTTCTCGTATTCTTCCTTGACGACCTGCAACAGCTCCCGGTAGTGCTGCTTGACTTCATCGTCGTTGATCAGACTGTGATGCTTCAGGCCAGATTCCAGCTCGTTCATCACCATGAACGGATTGATCGACGTCGCCTCGGGGTGCGCGACCAGGGCGTTGGAAATCTTATCCTGCACATAGCGCGGCGAAATGCCGAGCATTCCCTCGTTCGTGGATTGCTCGCGCAGCTCCTTGATGTTGTCCTCGGTGAAGCCCGGCAACGTCTTGCCGTTGTAGAGCTTCAGCTTTTGGAGCAATGTCAGGCTGGCGTTCTTCGGCTGTTCGAGCCGCGTGAGAATGGCCCACATCGCGGCCATCTCGATCGTATGCGGGGCGATGTGCTTGCCGCGAACCTTTTGCTTGTTGTAGTCCTTCTCGTAGATCTTGATCTCATCGGCCAGCGTGGTGACGTACGGGACGTCGATCTTCACCGTGCGGTCGCGTAAGGCTTCCATGAACTCGTTGTTTTGTAGCCGGCGGTATTCCGGCTCGTTCGTGTGGCCGATGATCACCTCGTCGATGTCGGTCTGAGCGAACTTCTTCGGCTTCACCTTGTGTTCCTGGCTCGCTCCCAGCAGGTCGTACAGGAACGCCACGTCCAGCTTCAGCACTTCCACGAACTCGATCAGTCCGCGGTTGGCGACGTTGAACTCGCCGTCGAAGTTAAAGGCGCGCGGATCGCTGTCGCTACCGTACTCGGCGATCTTGCGGTAGTTGATGTCGCCCGTCAGTTCCGTCGAGTCCTGATTCTTTTCGTCCTTCGGCTGGAACGTGCCGATGCCGATGCGGTCCTTCTCGCTGAGGATCAGACGGCGCACGCGCAGGTCCTGGATCAACCGCGTCCAGTCGCCGCCGTAGTGCTTCAGGCGTTCCGTGTAAACGTACCGGCAGAACGGGCAGAGCTCGCCGTTGATCTTCACCTGGTAATGGTTCTGGTCGCTCCCCGAGTTGAGCTGATCGGCGACGTCTTTGCGAAAGCGCCCCGGAATAATGTGCAATGGCTCTTCGTTCATGGGACACCACTGCGTGACGCTGGAATCTTCCAGCGACACCCAGCCCATGGCGTAGAGGGCGCCATCGTCGGAGGACGAGTAGCGCTCCATCCCCTTCTTGAGCATGCGGGCGATGGTGCTCTTGCTGCTGCCGACGGGGCCGTGCAGGAGCAGTACGCGGCGCTCAATGCCGTAGCCCTGCGCGGCGCTCTTGAACGCGTTGACGAGCGAACGGAGCGTCTCGTCGAGGCCGAAGACGGCGTCCCGGCCTTCGTCGTCCGGATCGGTAAAGAACCGGTAGCGGACCTTCTTCTCGCGATTCTTCTCATACGTTTCGACGCCGTACGACATGATCATGTCGTACAACCGTTCGTACGCGTTGCGCGTCACCGTGGGATGCTGTTTGACGAGCTCCAAATACTCGTCGAACGAGCCCTCCCAGTTCTTCCGGCGGAACTGCTCCAGGTCCTGGCGTTCCGCAATCAGGCTGATGATGTTCTGTCCACTGACCATCGAGCGTCTCCCCCTCCGGCCGTTTGTAAGCGTGGCAAACTCTCGGCGCGGTCCCCCAAGAAGTGTTGTGCGGAATAAACGTTGATATCGGAATGAGGCGTATCAGTCGAAAGACGGTGAGCGCTGGGCGTCGGGCGCGGACGCTGAAAGACTGCCGAGGATCGGCACACGCAGCCTGCGAAGAAGCAAGGCGAGGCTTCCGCTGGTCATCCCCCAAGGCGGCCGGTGCGCATGCGATCCCGCGTTCCCCCTACTTTCTGTGACGCCGTTCAGGGCCGAAAAATTGCCGCAAACCGCGGACGGCGCGAAATCGAGATTTCGCGCTCGTCGCATCGCTCGGGCTGCCGAGTGCGCAGCATGAAGGGGAGTCAAACACCCCTAGTCACGAGCAATCGCCGAGGAGAGAGGGGAACTTGGAAAAGAGCGTTCCGGCCGCAACTTTTTGGGGCGATACCAGGCAGAAGTCCGTCTTCTCTGGGCACAGGCACGGTACACGAACCGACGTCAGCCGCCTCGCACGTCGTCGCCTAGCACTATCAGTCAAGTATCGCCTCAATGTTTGTTTGCGGCAATATCAATCTTTTGACATATGTGTTCGACGGACATCAAGAAATCGCATGCAGCAATGCTCAACTGCTTGCTGCGCAATGAGTTGGCGCAGCGCGCTTGAGTGCGATTCCGCGTGGTGATTTTTTCATCGGTGCGCAACTTGCGCGCACGGCGATTGGGAATTGCCTGTGCGGAACACTACTTGTTGGGGTCCGCTTTGTCCGTCGCTGGAGTGGGCGCCCGGGGCGAAATCTGGATTGTCGCCTCGTACTTCCGAAGCGCGTCGTCGAGCATCTTCAGATTCTTGATCGCCTGCCGTTTTCGGTTCGCTTCCCGAGCAACGAATACCATCGGAGTCAGAATCGCGACGACGCATACGTAAAGCGCAAGTCGCATGACCCACGTCGGGCGGCGGAGTCCGCGGAGGTCGCCGACGCCGATCCAAAGCAACGCGCCGCCGATTCCGCCGGCGAAGAGCGTCCAGAGAATTGCCGTGACGGCGTCCACGTCAGGAGCGTGCATCATCCCGACTGCGGCCGTCGCGCACACCAGCGATTGGCCGACGAACAGCACTCCCGCAAGGCAGTTCACAACGCCAATGGTGCGACGCCGGCCACTCGGAGGGATCGCGTCTGTCATCGGTCGGGCAGCTCTAGGCCGGCAGCAGCCGCTGTACGCTATCGATCAGCCGGTCCATGGCGAACGGCTTGCGGATGTAGTCGTCGACGCCGAGCATTTCCGCGTACGCCTTGTGACGGCTCCCCTCGTTGGCGGTAATCATGATGACGCGGATCGGCACCGGCCGCGAGCGGCGGAGCTTTTCCAGGACCAGGAATCCGCTCCGCTTGGGCATCATCATGTCCAGGATCATCAGGTCCGGATCCTCGCGTTCCGCGAGGGCGAGCCCTTGGTTGCCGTCCCGGGCGACGAGAATCTGATACCCCTTCGATTCCAGGGCGAGCTTCATCGAATCGACGATTTCGTTGTCGTCGTCGACCAACAGAATGCGCTTCCCGGGCTGCTGTTTCGCTTCCGCCATACTGGGGGCCTCATCTCGTCGCGGCTGAGAAATCGAGAAGCTCCCATTCGTAACGCAGCCCCGGGTGCTTTGCAAGGATCGAACTGCGCGGTGTGCTTGTGCGTTTGCCCGCGAAACACGCGTAACACGCGAAAACGGGGGAAGAGGGGAGTTGTCCACGGAACACACGGAAGGACACGGAAAAAGGAGGAGAGGACGTGGGACGCCCAACACGCAAGCGAGGGTAAGAGGACGTTGGTTGATGTTCAACGGTTTTCAAGAGATCCGCGTCTAGCCTCCCTCGCTAGCGCGTCGGGCTAGTGTCGCGTTTTCCCAGCCGCTTTCCACATTTCTCTTCTGCCATTTCCGTGTCTTTCCGTGTGTTCCCTGGACAACTCCCGTTTTCTCCTTTCGCGTATTTCGCGGGCACTCTCCGATCCATCTCCCCCAGCCCTTCCAGCTTTAGTCACGGGAACGTTCGGTTCAAGCCGCACGTTGAGCAGCACCGATACCACCTCCTGCGGGCATCTTGCGCCGCGCGCCGATCGGTGTTGAGCCGGCCGGTGTCAACCGACCATTTTGCGCCGGGGGGCTGCAATATGCGTAAGTTGTGTTGGACGATGATGTTGGGCAGCGCCATTTGCCCGGCCATGGCCTCGGCTTCGCCCGACCAACCGGGGCGCGTCGTTACGCGGCAGGCGTGGTTCACCATTCCGTTCCAAGTCGAACCAACACAACGCGCCGACCGCCAACCCGTGAAGGTGCAGCTTCACCTGTTCGACCCCGTTACGGGGAAGTGGCGGCTGGCGGACGAGGCGGCCCCGGACGCCGGCGGATTCCAGTTCCGCGCCCCGGAAGACGGCGAATACAGCTTCATGGTCCGCACCCTCGACAGGGCGGGCCGGCAGCGCCCCCAGCGACCGCCTCAGCCCGAGTTGATCGTCGTGGTGGACACCGCGGCGCCCCAGATTGAGCTGACCGCGGAACGCGGCCCGGCCGGCGAGGTGACCGCGCGCTGGACGCTGGCCGACACGCAGCTCGACCCGGACTCCTTCAGCCTGAGCTTCCAGGGCGTCTCCGAGGGAGAAGGCTGGCAGCAGGTTTCCATTCCGCCGCTCGAGCTCGACCCCGTCGAAGGGGTTTATCGCGGCGAAGCGGTCCTTCCCGTCGTGCGGCTGCAATCGGGAATGAACCTCCGCGCCGAAGTGCGCGATAAGGCGGGCAATCCCGCGGTCACGCAAGCCAGGATCGAGGGGGTAGGCGGTCTTTCGCGCGTCCGCCAGGCGTCGACCGGCGCGGGGACGTCCGGTCAGGGGATGATCGTCCGGCCTGCCAGCGACACGGGCCCTGTGAACCTGATGGACCAGCGGCCGGAGGCCCGAAACGTCACCGATTCGGCCCAAGAGGCCTCCGGCGGCGCCGTGGCCTGGGAGGCCAATCGCCAGGCGGTTGTTCCCTACGAGCAAGAACGGCAAACCATGCCCGCCGTGGGGGGCGGCCTCCACTACGCGTCCGACGGCGCCCAGGTGCCGACGGCCGACGCGGAAACGCTGCCCGTTTCTCCCGCATGGCAGGAATTCAACGACGGTCGCCGCAATCTGCCGACGGCGAGCGCGGAAACGCTGCCCCCCGGTAATCCGTCGCCGATGCGGAATGCTTCGCGCACGGCGCAGGATCTCGACAGTGCGGAGCTGATTCCCACGGCCCCGCCGATGCCGACCGACACCGGCCCCGCCCTCGGCGCTGCGACCGGCGAAAACGAGTTCTACGGCCAAAACACACCGACCCTACCTAATCGCACCGAGGAGTATCGCCCGCCGGTCTACGAGCGAAGCCCTGAGTTTGCGTCCAGAAGCACGCTTCCTGTCCCGCAGATTCACGCCGCGGCCACCGGACCCGCGGTGAACACGGGCGACGTGCCGCCGCAAATGGTGAACTCCTCGAAGTTCGAGCTGGAGTACGACATCGAGTCCGTCGGCCCGCACGGCGTTCGCCGCGTCGAGCTGTGGGGCACCCGTGATGGCGGCGTGACCTGGACCAGCTACGGCGTCGACGAGGACGGACGGTCGCCCCTTGTCGCGACGGTCGAAGGCGAAGGGATGTACGGCTTCATTATTGCCGTACAATCCGGCGCGGGGGTCGGCGGCGATAAACCCCGGCCGGGCGAAAAACCGGCCATCTGGGTCGGCGTCGACAAGACGCAGCCGACCGTAGAACTCCTCGGCGCCGGCGAAGGAAGTGGCGCGGACGCCGGCTGCCTGGTCTTCGACTGGCGGGCCGACGATCCCTTCCTGCCGGCGCAGGCGGTGACGCTGCTCTACACCGAACATCCCGGCGGTCCTTGGACGCGCATCGCCACGGGCCTGGAGAACACAGGGCATTACGTCTGGATCCCCGATCGCGAGATGCCGGAAACCGTGTACCTCCGCCTGGAAGTTCGCGACGCCGCGGGGAACGTGAAGGCGGTCGACGCCCCGCATGCGGTGGCGGTACGATTGCAACAGCCACAGGGCCGGGTGCGCAACGTGCGCCCGGTCGATGGCCCCTCCGCACGGCGCCTGGCGAACCCTTACTACACGCGATAATCGGCTCCTCGTGTCCGACGATCCTTCCGCCGTCGAAACGGTCCGCACGAGCGTTTCGTACGGTGAGGCGCTTCGCGTTTGGGCGAAGATCGCGGCGCTCAGCTTCGGCGGGCCGGCCGGGCAAATCGCGGTGATGCGCTTTTTTCATGCATTGAACTACTGCACGCTGCTGCCCGGGCCCGAGGCGCAGCAGCTTTGCATTTACCTCGGCTGGCTGCTGCACCGCACGCTCGGCGGCATCACCGCAGGCGTACTGTTCGTGCTGCCAGGGTTTCTTTCGATCCTCGCCCTGAGCATCGTCTACGCTGAATATCAGGACACGGCGTTCATCACCACGCTGTTTTATGGACTGAAGCCGGCGGTGATCGCCGTCGTGCTCGAAGCGGTGCTCCGGATCAGCAAACGCGTGCTGAAGAACAAGATCATGATCGTCCTGGCCATTACGGCGTTCGTGGCGATCTACGTGTTTCACGTTCCCTTTCCGGCGATCGTGCTGTCCGCAGGTCTGATCGGTTTTTTCGGCGGACGCGTACGACCGGAATGGTTCTATTTGCTCCGCGGGCACAAGGCCTCAGCGACCGCGTCCGATGAACTGCCGCCTCTCTTGGATGAGCTTGCGCTAACGCACATCGAACCGACGTGGGGCCGCGCGTTCCGCGTGGCGACGTGGTGCCTGTTGCTGTGGCTCGTTCCGTTGGTGGGACTGAACGCATGGCTGGGGCGGGATCACGTCTTGGTTCGCCAAGGCGTGTTCTTCAGCAAGGCGGCGCTCGTTACCTTCGGCGGCGCGTACGCGGTGTTGCCTTATGTCAGTCAGGAGGGGGTCGAAAGACAGCACTGGGTCACCGAGCAGGAAATGATGGACGGTCTCGGCATGGCGGAGACGACGCCGGGACCGCTGATTCAGGTCGTGCAGTATGTGGGGTTCCTGGGGGCGTATCGCCAACCGGCGCCGTTTTCGCCGTTGATGGCCGGCCTGCTCGCCTCGCTGGTCGTGACCTGGGTCACGTACGTACCGTGCTTTCTTTACATCCTGGTCGGCGCGCCTTATGTGGAACGGATGCGCGCCAACGCATTACTGAGCAGCGCCCTGTCGACCATTACCGCGGCGGTGGTCGGCGTCGTCCTGAACCTCGCGGTCTGGTTCGCGATTCACACGCTGTTTGCCCAGCAAGCGAAGCTGACCTTCGGAGTCGCGTCTTTCGAACTGCCGCAGTGGAATACGTTCGACCCCGCGGCCGGCGCGATCGCGGTGGTCGCGTCCGCGATGTTGATGCGATTCCACTGGAACCTCATCCTGGTGCTAGCGCTCGCGGTGGCCGCCGGCGCGGTCGTTCAACTCGCCTGAACACGGCCGCGCGGAAACTATTGCGACATCAGCTCGCGCAGTTGGTGCATCCCGCGCCGCAGCAATCCGGCGACGGCCGCTTTGGTACGTTGTAACTCCGCGGCTGTTTCATCCAGGCTGCGGTTCTGCAGCCGATGCAGTTCGATGGCGCGCCGTTGCGGCTCCGGCAACAGTTGCAGCCGTTCGGCCAGCCGGAGTTGCTGCTCCAACTCCTGGCAGAGCTGCGCGGGGCAGAGATCGCTGTGCGCCAGGAAGTGATCGAAGTGCGCCGAAGAATCGCCGAGCGCCGCCTCGATCGATACCTCGGCCCCGGGGTTCCGCCCCCAGGCGTGGAGCTTGCGAATTTCATCGATCAGGTTGTTCGACAGCGACCGCCGCAACCAGGCGGCGACTTCCTGGTGCGTGCGGTCGCGAAGCTTCTCGCGGGATTGAAAGGCGTCCAGCATCGTCTGCTGCACGATGCCCGACAGGTCCACCAGACCGACGAGCTTCCGATCGACCTTCGTGCGCACTAGCAGACTCAGCAAAGGCCGAAAGCGTTCCAGATCGACTTGGGATTCGCCATCGGCCGCGTTCATGCGAGTTCCTAAGCAGCGCACCAGGAGGTTCGGAAGCTGATCGAGCAAGGAGACCATAGTTTCCGCCTTTCATGGTCGAGAATCAAGCGCTGCGTCGGCGACGAAGGCACAACCCGATCGCCGCAGTGCCGCAGAAAGCCAGGCCGAGCGAACCCGGTTCCGGCACCGCCGTGATACCGTTGGGAACCGAGAGCACCGCACCGAAGTTGTCGCGCACGCGATTCAGATCGTCGAGGTCGACGACGCCGTCGAACGGCGCCGTATCGCCGATCAGGTTCTCGCCCGTCTCGTCGAAGTGATTGCGGACGTTATTCAAGTCATCCAAGTCGACGTCGCCGTCCTTGTCGGTGTCGCCGGCTTGTCCGTCGCTGACGAACATCGATAGGGAACCGCCCGTTCTCGTCCCCGAGGCGCGCCGCCGGAGTCGCAGGTCGGCGCCATACGTGCTGAAGGCGTCGACGTCGACTTCCAATTCGCTGGCAGTCTCCGTCGATGGATCCCATTGAAAGTAGGTGGTCCCCAGTAACGTCGGCGTTTGCTGTCCCAACGTCCGCCGTGGGTCGACGCCTTCGGCGCCAAAACCGCTCGGGGCCAGGCCGGTGACGATGGAGACCAAATCGGACGCGGACGGACCGAGATCGCCGTTATCGGCCCAGATGGCCGCTTCGCCGCCGTCCAATTCGCCGTTGATGTCGACCATCGTCGTATCCGGATTCCAGCCGCCGGAGTCCTGGTAGATCGCCAGTTGGGTCGGCAGCAGATTGAACGCCACGTTGCCGAAGCCGACCTCGAACGGCGCTCCGCTTAAGTTGGCGATGCTCATGTAATAATCCACGGTGATGATCATCGACGGCGTCCCATCCACTACGCCGAGGTGACGGTCGGCGTCCAGCAGCGTGATGGAACTCGGGGCCACCGGCGAGAGATCGAGATTCTGCAGACTACGGATCACCGGCTGGACCGTAATGCCCACGGCCGAGGCCTCGGAGGCCAGGCCAAGCAAAGTCAGGAGTGCGAAACTCGCGAGGGCAGATGGCTTTCGCATGAGAAACTCCTTGGTGCGGCGAATGAACGCCTTGAGGAAAAGATGCGGGGGAGACGACAGCGAACGTCGGTTGCCCGCCGTCCACTAGGTTCTCAAGCGAGAGCCAGGCGCAAAGAGAGCGCTAAGAAGTGAAAGATTTGCTACTTGCGAGGGAATCGTAAGAAACCGTCGCAAATCACGGCCTTGAGTCGCAATCCCGTGCGATTTCGCTCGCCTATTCGACGGCTGCACTTTCATCAGGCCGGTACCAATCGCCACGAAGCCAATCGACGATGAGGCCGATTTCTTCAAGGCTCAGTTGATTCGCGTCGGGATTCTCGGCATTCGGCGCGAAGGCGGGCATTGTCTGGTGATCTTCCAAATGTGCATAGTATTTGGCGTGATTCGGATTGCTGATCATGCCGATCAACCATTCTCGCGATCCATAGCCAGTAAGATCAGGCGCAAGTCCCTCTTCGCCGGCATCGTGGAACCGGTGGCAATCCGCGCAGCCGACGCCTTCGGCGAGGAGCTTCCGTCCCTCGGCGACGATCGCGGCGTCCTTCGCATCGTCCTCGCGCTGTGAAGGCAACGCCGCTTCCGCCGAGAGCGCGATGATGACTTTTTCCAGATCGGCCCGCGCCGCGTCGTCCATGCCGGGGACATTGTCGTTCACCCAGCCGACCATGTCTCCTTCCTTGAGCGCTTCCGAGGCGCCAAAGTAATTCGGCCCGGCGATTTTCGCCGGATCCAGCAACCCGCGCAGCCAGGCGCGCGAGGCGAACCCGCCCAGGTTCGGCGCAGTCGGCTTCGCGCACAGCACCGAGGTTCCCTCTTCTTCGCGCGTGACGCTATGGCAGCTCGCGCAGTTCGCGGCAAAGAGCCGCGGCCCCTGCGTGTATGGGTCGCGACGCATCACGGAAATCATCCCCTCGGGAGGAATCCCGGTCGGCGCCAGCGCGAGCGTCTTGGCGCGTTCGGCTTCGCGGTGGGCCGCGGCGAGGGCTTCCAGATGCTGATGCGATGCGTCCCAAGCGGCTTCGTACTTCTTCTGCTTTTCCGGCTCGGCGGCGTACTTCGCGGGATCCTTCGGCGACCAGGCGGCCTGCTGATCTTCAAAGAACGCTTGCGCCGTCAGCAAGCTGATGCCGATCATCAGGCACGCCAAGAAGCAAAGGTTGAACGCGTGCCCCAAGCGCCAGCGCCCCACCAGCGGCATCGCGGCCAGAACCAGCATCACCAACCCCGGCACCGCAATCGCGCCCCAGAACTCCAGGCTCTGCCCGATGAAGGTCTGATCGCCGGGGAAATACTTCAACATCTGAAACAGGAACAGGAAGTACCATTCCGGACGCGCCGCATCGAAGGGCGTCGCGGGATCGGCCGGCGCGGTGAGCTCCGCCGGCCTCCACAAGGAGAGGCCCAGCACCACGGCCAGCACCGCCAGGCAGGCCACGCCGTCTTTCAGCACCTGGTCGGGCCAGAACTTGGCGTCAGCTCGGGCCTCGGGGTTCGGCGCGTGGATGCCGTGCCGGCGAAAGATCGCCACGTGCAGCACCAGAAAAAACACGAGCAGCGCCGGCAGGATGCCGGCGTGCATCGCGAAGAATCGCGTCAGCGTCAGATGCCCATACTGGCCGCCACCGACGGCCAACCGCTGCGAGGCCTCGCCGGTGAGCCCCATGATGTTCGTGGCGACGCCGGTGGCCCAGTAACCTTTTTGATCCCAGGGCAACAAGTAGCCGGTGAGCGATAGCCCCAGCACGATCTGCATCAGGATCAGCCCGAGCCAGAAATTGATCTCGCGCGGCGCGCGATACGCGCCGCAGATCACCACTTGCATCAGGTGCAGCGCCAACAGCACCACCATCGCTTGCGCCATGTAATGATGGAGCGAACGCAACAGCGCCCCGCCTGGCGTCACATACTGCAAATAAAACACGCTCTCCCAGGCGGTCTGGCCGCTGGGGCTATACGACATCCACAACACGGAGCCCGTGATCGCCTGCATCACGAAGGCGAACACCAGCGTGCTCCCCCAGACGAACTTCCAGCGCGAGCCCCCGGGAATATTCTCGTACAGCGCCTCGTGCGTGAGGCGGCGAATCCCGGTGCGGTCGTCGAGCCATTCCAGGAGTTGCGTCATGACTTGACGACCTTTTCGTGAATGCCGCTGCGATAATTCTGAAACTTGACCAGCACCCTGGCGTCGTCGCCGCCGTCGGCCGGTTCGAGTTTTACTTCGAGCGTATCGAGCCCTCGCGCCGCGGCGCTCGGTGGGATCAGCGCTCCGTCCGGCTGGAATGCACTCTGATGGCACGGGCAGTAAAACCGCGTTTGCGCCGGCTGATAACCGACCATGCAGCCCAGGTGCGGGCAGACGGCGTTGAACGCCACGACTTCCTTGGGCTTTTCCGCCGTTCGTCGCAGAAACACGGTGCCAATCGGCTCGCGCGGATAACGGTTCCAAGCGTCCGTGCGATCGGCGACAATCTTGAACATCCGCGGCACACCGTCCGCCGGCACCGCGGAAAGCGTCGCGACAGGGATAAAAGCCGCATCGCCGCTGCGACGCCACAGCGGCGCCAGAAACACCCGCAGGGCTGCCCCGCCAGGCACAATCACGCATAACGCGCCTACGACGCCGGCCGCCACGCGCAGGAAGAATCCGCGACGGTCGTCGTCGTGATCAGGGGGCGATTGCGACGTAGGCATGCGGCGGGTTCCTCAGCAGGATTTCGTGCTGCTTCACACACGAGCGCAACGCGTGAGCGCGGGAGAAGCGCTTGTCTAGTCTGACTCGACGAGCCGTGGAAACAAGGCGGGGCCGGAATCTCGGGCGAGGGTCCGGAGGTCGGCGGGAGGATCGAACGCCGGTGATTATTTCATCGCGGCGCGGACCGCGTCAAGGATTTTGCGCTGGGCTGACTCGAACGGCTCGCTGAGGAACGCCCCGGCGGCCGCCTTGTGCCCTCCGCCGCCGAATTGCTCGGCCAGCTTGCTGCAATCGACCCCGGCGGCCCGGCTGCGGAAACTGATTTTGAAGCCGCCGGATTGCTGCTCGACGAAAATCACGGCCACCTGCGTGCCGGCCACGGCCAGGGTCATGTTGACCACGTCCTCGGTGTCCGAAGGCTCCGCGCCGGTGGCCTCGAAATCCTCGCGGAAACAGGCCGTATGCACGAGCCGTCCGTCCATCTCGGTCTGCGCCCGGGCGATGATGCGGCCAATCAGTTGAATCCGCGCCAGCGTGTCGCGCTCGTAGAGCGCAGTGTAAATCTCCTGCGGCACCGCCCCTGCGTCGACCAACCGCGCAGCGAAGCGGAAACTATCTGCCGCCAGCGATCGAAAACGAAACCAACCGGTGTCGGTGGCCAGCGCGGCAAAGAGCGGCGTGGCGATTTCCGGCGTGATCGTCACGCCGAGGTGATCCGCCGCCTCGAGAACCAGGCGGCCGGTCGCTTCGGCCGTAGTGTTCTTAAAGGCCTCGGCGCCCAGATCGTCCGAGCTGACGTGATGGTCGAGGATGATCTTCCTGCCCGGAAAGGCGCGGACCACGTCGCCCATCGGCCCCAATTGCGCCCAGGCGCTCGTGTCGAGCACCATCAGCGCATCGAAGTCGCCGATCCCCGACGCCTGTACGTCGACGCCGAGCGCCTGGATGCGCCCGGTTGGGTCCAGGAACTGCAAGTTCCGCGGCGTGGCGTGACCGTTGACGATCGCCACGCGTTTGCCGAGCTTCTCCAGCACGCCGGCCATGCCGAGTTCGCTCCCCAACGCATCGGCGTCGGGCCGAATATGGCTCGTCAACAGAAAGCTCCCAGCGGAGCGAATCACTTCCACGAATCTCGGCCAGTCAATCGTCATCAGTTTGTTCACAGTCTAGGTGAGCCGGAAGCTTCAGCGCCCGGAGGAACGCGCGATGCGGAACTCTCGGCCGCGATGCGCCGTGACGCCGACACGTCCTCCGCCAGTTGTGCCTGGAGGGCTTCGACGTCGGGGAACGGGCGAATGTCTCGCAGCCGCGCTAAAAAGTCAACCTCCAAGGTCTGCCCGTAGAGCGGCCCGGAATGGTCCACTAAGTGTACCTCGATCTTCACGGCGTGCTCGCCGAACGTGGGGTTCGGCCCAATATTAATGGCGGCCGGAAGTCGGTTCCCAGCAAGGGGCACGGCCCCGGCATAGACGCCGACGGCCGGGAGCAGCGTATCGACGCCGGCCAGGTTGGCGGTCGGAAAGCCAATCTTCGCCCCTCGCCCCGCGCCGTGCGTGATGAGCCCGCGAATCCGGTAGGGTGCCGTTAACAACCGCGCCGCGGCGTCGACATCCCCCGCGGCGACCAGCCGGCGCACCCGGGAACTGGAGACGATCTCCCCGCCCTCCCAGATCGGTTCGACGACTTCCAGAGCGACCGACGCGTTCTGGCAAAGCGTGCGGAGCAGCTCGATCGTTCCCCGCCGCCCCCGGCCGAAGGCGAAATTCGGTCCCTCGACGAGGGCCTTCGCGCCGAGCCTTCCGCGGACGATCTGATCAAAGAATTCCTCGGCGCTGAGCGCCAGCAGCGCTTCGTCCGTGGGGCAGGCGATCATGACGTCGACCCCGAGCGCCGCGAGCAATTCCGCCTTGCGGTCGATCCAGGTCAACGGCTGCGGCGCCGCATCGGGGCGCAGGATCATGGCCGGATGCGGATCGAAGGTGAACACCACCGCCGGACCGCCGACCGCCAGAGCATTGGCCCTGAGTCGTTCAACAATCCGCGCGTGCCCGCGGTGTACGCCGTCGAAGTTGCCGATCGTCACGGCGCCGCCGCGGCAATCGTCTGACAGCCCGTCGATCGCACGCAGCAACTTCATGCGAAGAATTATGCAGTAGATTGCGGGCGGAGTGAACGCCCCGCGCCGTCGGCGCGCCAACGCTCGTCAGGACCGCTACTGCATGCGCGGCACCTCGATGGTGCGCATCAGTTCGAGCAGCGA
>CAZUBB010000007.1:33434-37545 GCA_964618485.1 uncultured Pirellulales bacterium | reverse complement strand
TCGTCGACCTTGCGCCCTTCCACTTCGGCCTCGGCGGTTAGAATCACGCGGTGGCGGAGGGCCGGGAGCGTGATCTGCACCACGTCATCCGGTACCGCATAGTCGCGGCCGGAGAGCGCCGCCAACGTCCGCGCGCCTTGCATCAGCGCGATGCCAGCCCGTGGCGACGCCCCCATGTGAAACTGCGGCCATTCCCGGGTCCGCCGCACCAGTTCGTTGACGTAGTTCACCAGCCGGTCGTCAACGTGGACGTCGCCGCAGAGCTGCAAGATGTTCAGAATCTCTGCGGGCGTCGTAACCGTCTGCACCTGTTCTTCCAGACGCTGGTTGATGTCTACCTGTTTGCTGTGCAGCTTGAGGATCTCGGCCTCTTCCTGTGCCGAAGGATATTCCACCTGCAGCTTGAACATGAAGCGGTCGAGCTGCGCTTCAGGCAGGTTGTATGTCCCTTCCGACTCAATCGGGTTTTGCGTCGCCAGCACCAGGAACGGCCGCGCAATGCCGTGGCTCACGCCGTCGACCGTCACGCGGTATTCCTGCATGATCTCCAACAGCGCCGCGTGCGTCTTGGCGGGGGAGCGATTGATTTCGTCCGCCAGCAACAACTGCGTGAAGACGGGGCCCGGCCGGAAGCGGAACTCCTGCGTCTTCATATCGAAGATCGGCGCGCCGGTGATGTCGGAAGGCATCATGTCGGCGGTGAATTGGATGCGGCCGAACTGGCACCCCAACGTCTTGCCGAGTACCCGCACGAAGAGTGTTTTCCCCAGCCCCGGCACGCTCTCGATGAGCACGTGCCCGCCGGAAAAGAGCGCCACGAGCGTTCCGAGCACGAGCTCGTCCTGCCCGACGTAGATCTTACGAATTTCGCCCGCAATGCGGTCGAATAACTCTTTCGTAGCGGCATTCTTCGCCGGCGCCCAAGGGGCGTCAGGCGTCGTCGAGGCTCCGTCAGTCATTGGCGGCGCGGCTGTCGGCGCTTCGGTACGGAATGGATCGGACATTGGGAAGGATCGAGTCAGGAGTTAGAAAAAGTAGTGCGGAATCAGGAGTGCAGAGTAAGGAGACGTTCGTAAAGAAGATGCGCTATACCGACTTCTTTGCTTCTTTTCTCCTCTTCTTCATTTCTCCTCACGAAGGCATGCGGAGTCGCGGGGCGTCGGCGGCGTGTTCGATCTTGGCGGGTTCGTTTTGTTTGCGGTTGAGCTGCTGAAACTGCATGACCCGGCTCACGGCGTATTGGCGATCACGAGTGAGCATCAGCAGTTCGCCGAAGGCGGTCACGTGGCGGCCGAAGTCGGAAAGGGCGGTGCTGGCCAGTGTCTTCGGGACGCCGAAGATCGGCAAGCGGACGAACGCGAAAACGAGCCCCGCCAGGATCGCCTGAAACACAATCGTGTTGAGAGGCGGCTGGGCCAGGATGCGCCCCAGGTTCGGGAGTTGCGGAACCGGATCTTTGTCGAGAATCGGCGGGATTTCCCCGTCGGACTCTAAGAACACCACGTATTTGTCGTCACCGACGGCCGACACGAGCCGCCCGGCAAGCTTACGATGCTCCTGATTCACCAGCGGCAGATTCAACAAGTAGGAGCCGTTCGGGACGAGGAAGATGCGGCTCTCGCCGATCTCGATTTCGCCCAGCACCATGTTTTTCTGATCGTCTTCCAGGAGCACTTTCGTATCGACGCCCGGTCGCATGCGGCCTTCAAGCTCGATCCCGAGTTGCTTGGGTTGGATGCCGGTGACCCAATCGATCGAGCCGTTTAATTGACGGACCGACTTCTTCTTCGAGGCCATGTCCAGGGAGAACCAGTCGCCGTCGCCGCCGGAGGCGCGGCCGCGCGGCGGGTAAAACTCGGCGTCAATTTGGGCGAGCGTCGCGTCGATTTCCAGCATCTGCCCCGGCGACAGGGGCGGCGGACCCTTCTTAACGCGTTCCAGGTACGGGCGAGCGGCGTCGTAGTCGCGCCCTACGAAGATCAACGTCCGGTCCGGCTTCTCCAGCAGCCACGACTTCAGCCATTCGCGCGCGTCGCTCGAAGGGGGCTCGAAGCTCTGAGTGAACCAGACGATGACATCCGCCTTCTCCCGCAACTTCGGCGAAAACGCGCGCCAACTCACGACGCGATGCTCACGTTGCACAAAGAGATCGGAGAACAAATGCGTGCCATTGACGCTTTGCGAATACAGCGGCGACCGCGTGCCGTAGGTGAAATCGATCTCGTCGCTCCGGCAGCCGGCGATGCCACTGAGCAGTGCCACGGCGATGATCCCGACGAGAAGGCGGCTCATGACGTCGGCGCTCCTTCCCGGATGAGGCGGTCGAACTCGCTGATGCTGCGCCAGCAGGGCTCGAACGCCGCGCGGGGCAGCGCGTGCTGTCCGAAAAAGACGTGTTCGAAAGCGACCATGCTCGTTTCCACCAGGCTCCGCAGCCGTTGCCGCGTTCGCAGGTCGCGCAGGTACTGGCGGTTCGTCTTTCCGCGCGCCAGGCGAATCACCTGGAGCTTGTCCATTTCGACGAGTTGGTAGCTGAACAAATACACGATCGCCTGACTGTAATTCCCTTCGCGATAGAGTCGCTCCGCTTCGTCCAGGAGGCTGACCGGTTTCTTGTCGAGTTGAAACGGCAGCGACTCAATGCGGCTGATCTCCGCGCGCAATGCGCGTTGTCCTCGTGCGCCGGCGTAAACCAGCGATGGTTGCCGGCGTTTGTCCATGAAAGCGCGAATAAGCACGTAGGCCAGCAGTCCGAGCAGCAAGAACGCCCCCGCCCATAGGAGCGGCTCGATGATCGCCCACCAGTCGACCGTGGTCGGCGCCCGCGCCGCGACTCGGAACGGTTTCTCGGCATCCTTCGAGGCGTCGTACCACGGCGGCGCACTCCAACCGTCGAGCGAGTCTTTCACGGTCTCAATCGACTGTTGATCGGCCTCGGAAATCCCCTCGGCCGCGGACTGGGCGAAGGCCGTTCCAGCCAACGCGATGCAAATTACTCCACATACTAGCCCGACGCGCCAGCGAGGGGGACTGGACGTGGAATACGATTCCACGGTCGGATTTGCTGATTTGTCGTCGCACCCTCGCTGGCGGGTCGGGCTGGTGTGGTTCGCTCGCCATGCACTCATACGGTCACCTGCCGGGCCAGCTTGGCCGCTTCGGCGCGGAGGAGGAGTTCCACTTCCCAGCCTTCGGTGCGAATCCGCAAATCGAGGTAACTCAGGTAACGCGTCACGTTGAAAAACGCCACCACGAACCACAGCGCCGCCGGGAACAAGATGGTGTACGAATACTCGTCGATCGCCAGTTGCCCGGTGAAAACGTGCCGCGCCCAGCGAAGCGTGGCCCAGAGAGCGACCACCCAGACCGTGGCAAAGCAGAGCGCCCCCAGCCAGCGACCGAAGAGCTCACCGAGGCTGAATTCGTGTAGCCTCAGCGCGCGTTTGAAGGTGCTGATGTGATGACTCCGCCCGGCGAACAAGGGGTTGCGCTCCAGCAGAATCACTTCGTTCATGTAAGGCGCCGCGACGTAGAGCACGAAAATGGTAATCACGAACAGGATCAGCAGCCCGCGCAGAATCACCTGGATGAGAACGAGTTGAATCGACGAGCCCAACAAGTCTCGCCACAGGCGCCGCCAATCGGCCTTTTCTTCAAACATGACCTGGCCCAGGTACAACGACACGAGCGACGACGCCAGCGGCGCTTCCCAGGCCAGCAGTACGAGATACCAGAATATATAGCCGGCCGGAAACGACTCCACATCGTAATCCAGTTGGGCCATCTCCGTAGCGCCGAGCAGCCAATAATTGAACGCCGCGAACGGCAGAATCCCCAGCAGCGACAGCAGCACCCAGGCCCCGGCATGGGCGCGGATCACGACCATCGTGAGATCGAGGATCTCCAGGTAGGAACGCTCGCGGACGGCGATCCGCATCCGGTCAAACTGCATGCGGCTGCTCCTCCCGCGGGTACCCCAGGAAGACGAAGTAGAACACCATAATCGCGCAGCTGAGCACGGCCACGCCCGCTTTGAGGGCGTAAGGCGCCGAGCTCGGCGAGAGCGAGGCCTCGATGATTCCCGCCAACCCGAACAGAATCACCGCCGTCA
>CAZUBB010000007.1:22231-33424 GCA_964618485.1 uncultured Pirellulales bacterium | reverse complement strand
GATATCTTCGTTCCCGCGGCGATGGAAAACCAGATCACCGCCGTCACGGCCGACGGGATCGCCTCGCGAAACGCTCTTCGGAGCGACGCCGTGCGGGTGTAGCCTTGCGTGAAAATGATCGAAAAACCGAGTTTCATTCCCGCCGCCGCCCCCAGCACGATGCCGGTCAACTCGAACGGTCCGTGCGCGGTCACGAACTGAAAAAAGTTCTTGCTCGAAGGCGATTCGATCATGTGGCCGAACATGGTACCGAGCACCAGGGCGTTGAAGATCGTCTCGTACATCCCGCCCACGCCGAGCAGGATTCCGTACACGAAACAACGCAATCCGATGGTGCCGTTGTGCATCAAGTATCCGGCCGATCCCGCCTGCGCGTCGTTGAACGAAGTGCCGTCGACGGAGTTTGCATGCATCTCCTCGATCTCTTGCAGCGATTCCTTACCGACGACGCGATCGGCGAACTCCGGGCTAAGATGCGCGGCGAGCATCGACGCGAAAAAGATCCCGTAGAACAGGCAAAAAGCGAGGCGCACGCAATTGTCTTGAAACAGCCGCTGCGGCACGAGATGCACGAGCTCATACATCCAGCGCTTGTAGGCGAACTTGCGGCTCAAGTAGAGCTGGTTATGCGCCCGGCCGACAAGCTGGTGCAAGTACTGCACGGTGTTCGGCGGAAGCTGATACGCGTCTGCGAGGGCCAGGTCCGCGCAGGCGCCGCGATACAGCGCGGTAAATCTCCCCACGGCCGCCGCCCCGGAGCGCTGCTTGCGATGCTGCTCAAGCTGCAGGCAAAGCATCTCCAGCTCGCGCCAGTTCTGCAGCCGGGATTCGAGGAGTTCGACGACTTTCATGGTGGGGAGGAGAAAAGGAGAAAAGGAGAAGAGGAGAAAAGAAGCGTCTATGAGCGGCGTCTTGTAGTGTTGTTTGCGCGGACCGTATTTGCGTAGGCGTCGAGGAGGCGTTGCACTTCTTCGAGCTCGTGAATCAATTTCGAGGTGTTGCCGTAACCGAGGTCGCTGGCGAGTATCAGGAAGTAATGAGACTCATCCAGCGAACCTTGGGCAACATTGTAGAATCGCGTCTTTTCACTTGCACTGCGGCGACGGAATCCTTCCACGATATTCGCCGGAATCGAAACCGCCGCCCGCCGCAATTGGCTCACCAGACCAAACGTCTCCGTCGACGGAAACGTCGCTGTGAACTGATACAACCGCAATACCAAAGCATGCGCCTTCTGCCAAACCAAGAGATCCTTAAACGACCGAGCCATCTGATTCGCCATAGTCGCCTCCAATATGATTTCAAGTTTCACGCCAACTCAATTCCATGCTCCCCCATTCTTTTCTTCTTTTCTCCTTTTCTTCTTTTCTCCTCCCCCCCCCCGTCACTTCCGCACCTCGTCCAACACTTCCGTCGCCGAGGCGATAAAGGCCCTGTGATAAACCGCGCAGAGTAATACGTCGTAATTCACGCCCGGCGGGAGGCGGTAGCGTTCTCTCAAGGTCTCGCCCAGGTGGCTGGCCATTTCAAAGCGACGCGCCACCGGCACGCGCAGGCGCCGCTGCACGTACGCGGAAAGCGCTCGGGCGAGGCTGCGGCTGACGACGATGTTCGGCGGCAGCTGCGCCGCCAGTTGGAGCGCCGCCGGCTCCGTCACCCGGGCCACGCCGTAAAGCTGTTGCGGCTCTTCCAGGACGACCATGGTCCCGGCGGCCCAATCGCCGATGCGCTGATAGTTCCCATAAGCGAACATGAAGAACATCCCGAGCTGCAATGTCGGCAACGGGAATGCAAGCTCGCTCAGCGTCCAAAATGGCGCCGGCAGCAGATCGGCGTGGCGCAGGAAGTTGCGGCCGATCGCCTGGATGCCGTTGATCGGCTGGCCGTCTTCGCACAGCACGCGGAGCGAGAGCATCCGCTTGCCGAGCGTCTGCCCGTTCCAGAGGGCCTCCATCACGCCGCCGTAGAACCAGGTCGTGAAGAACCACGCTACCAGGCCGATCATGATGCCGGTTCCCCAGCTTTGAATGATGGCGAAGGCCGTCGTCGACACGAGCAAGAGGACGATCACGAAAATCCAGCAGAACAGGCTGTCGAGCAGATACGCTCCCAGTCGGCGGAACGGCCCCGCGGCGCGATAGGTGAACTCAATATTCTCCGGGGTGACGATGTCAATCCGGTTATCAAGCGGTTTGATGGCGCCGTTCATGCGTCAGGAGTGCCCCCGGGAAAGTCCACCGCCATTATAGCCGCCGCGGCAGGGGCCAGGGATGGCCGCGAAAAGAACTTCCGGGACGTTTTCTCCCGCCCTTGCGACCGTCTCACCCCTGGGGCCGGCTGATCTTTATGCATTCTTAATGCGGCGGTCGGGAGTCTTGACGGCAACTTTGTGCGCGTCGCGATAGGATTTCCTCGAAGGAACTTACTGCTGGAGCCCGTTGCCATGGAACTCACCGTTTTCCTGACGCTCGGCGTCGTTTCGGTCGCCACCGCCGGATTGGTCTGGCTGTGCGATCGACTGAAGTAAACGCAAAGGAAGCCAACCCGTATGAGCCCGATTCACCTGATCGGCGCGATCGTCGCGCTGGGATTAATGGTCTACCTGACCATCGCGCTGCTGAAGCCGGAGTGGTACTCATGACCGCGAATGCCTTGGTCCAATTCACGCTCTATTTCGCCGTGCTGTTGCTGGCGGTGAAGCCGCTTGGCCGGTACATGGCCCGCGTCTACCAGGGGAACATCTTCGGACCCGAGTCTCTGCTGGGACGCGTCGAAGGCGGGCTGTATCGCCTGATGGGGGTCCGCCGCGACGAAGAAACCGGCTGGCGGCGCTACGCGGTCGACGTGCTGGTCTTCAACCTCGTTGGCCTGCTGGCGATTTTTGCCTTGCAACGTTTCCAGCACGCGCTGCCGTTGAACCCGCAGGACTTTGCAGCCGTCAGTCCTGATTCGTCATTCAATACCGCGGCCAGCTTCGCCTCGAACACCAATTGGCAAGGCTACGGGGGCGAATCGACCATGAGTTACTTGACGCAGATGCTCGGCCTCGGCGTGCAGAATTTCCTCTCCGCCGCGACCGGCATGGCGGTCCTCGTGGCGTTCATCCGTGGGCTGTCGCGGAAGTCGGTCGCCACGATCGGTAACTTCTGGGTCGACCTCACGCGTTCGACCCTTTACATCCTGCTGCCGCTGTCGCTGGTGTTGGCGCTGGCGCTCGTGTCACAGGGAGTCGTGCAAAGCTTCGCGCCGTATGAAACGGCGAAAGTCGTCGACCCCTTCCCCGGCGCCGACAACGCCGAGGTCACTGAGCAGACGTTGCCGCTCGGCCCCGCGGCGTCGCAGATTGCGATCAAGCAACTCGGCACCAACGGCGGCGGCTTTTTCAACGTCAACTCGTCGCATCCGTTTGAGAACCCCACGCCGCTGTCGAACTTTCTGCAGGTGCTGGCGATCCTGCTCATTCCCGCCGCGCTGTGTTACACGTTTGGCGAAATGGTCGGCGATACCCGCCAAGGCTGGGCCATCCTGGCCGCCATGCTCGTCGTGTTTGTACCGCTCCTACTCGCTTGCCAGTTGAGCGAGCAGGCAGGCAATCCGCGGATTGCCGCGCTGGGCGTCGATCAAACGGCCAACGCTATGCAGTCGGGCGGCAACATGGAAGGAAAGGAAGCTCGTTACGGCATCGTCAACTCGACCCTCTGGGCCACGGCCACGACCGCGGCCTCCAATGGCAGCGTCAACTCGATGCACGATTCGTTCACGCCGCTGGGCGGACTGGTTCCCATGTGGCTGATGCAGCTCGGCGAAGTGATTTTCGGCGGCGTCGGCTCCGGCCTGTACGGCATGCTGGCCTTTGCCATCATCGCCGTGTTCATCGCCGGGTTGATGGTCGGCCGTACGCCGGAATATCTCGGCAAGAAGATCGAAGCCTACGAAATGAAAATGGCGTCGCTGGTGGTGCTGATTCCGTGCTTCGTCGTGCTCGTCGGAACTGCCATTGCCGTCGTCGGACCGGGCGTTGCGAGCCGCGCCAATCCCGGCGCGCACGGTTTTTCCGAGATCCTCTACGCGTTCTCGTCCGCGGCCAACAACAACGGCAGCGCCTTCGCCGGCATCAGCGCGAACGTGCCGTTCTACAACCTCGCGCTCGGCATCGCGATGCTCCTTTCGCGGTACTGGCTAATCGTCCCGACGCTGGCGATCGCCGGTTCGCTGGCCGCGAAAAAGGCCTCCCCCGGCGGCCTCGGCACGCTACCAACGCACACGCCGCTGTTCGTGGCGATGCTTGTCAGCGTCGTCGTGATCGTCGGCGCCCTCACCTTCGTCCCAGCCCTCGCGCTGGGGCCGATCGTGGAGCAGTTGATGATGACGCAGTAGGGTGAACGCAGAACTAGGAACGATGAATGATGAACGGCGAATACCCGAACTTCAGTTCATCATTCTGCGTTCATCGTTCGCTCCGACATCGAATCCAATCCCAAAGTAAGACCAATACAACCATAAACCGCCATGTCCTCCCATACCAAAGCTCGTCCGCTCTTCGACCCGCCGATTTTGAAGCGGGCGGTCGTGGAGTCGTTTCGGAAACTTGATCCGCGTCACCAGGTGCGCAACCCGGTGATGTTCACCGTGTTTGTCGGCAGCCTGCTGACGACTGGCCTGTGGATTCAGGCACTCATCGGCCAAGGCGAAGCGCCGGCCGGGTTCATTCTCGGCATCAGCGTCTGGCTCTGGTTCACGGTGCTGTTCGCGAACTTCGCCGAAGCGATGGCCGAAGGGCGCGGCAAGGCGCAGGCCGATTCGCTCCGCAACGCCCGCCGCGACGTGCATGCCAAGAAACTCTCGGAGCCGCGGCGCGACGCCGCCTCGCAAACGGTGAGCGCCTCGGCGCTGCGGAAGGGAGACGTCGTGCTGGTTGACGCCGGCGAACAAGTGCCGGCCGACGGCGAGGTGATCGAAGGGGTCGCCTCGGTCGACGAAAGCGCCATCACGGGCGAAAGCGCCCCGGTGATTCGCGAGAGCGGCGGTGATCGCAGCAGCGTCACCGGCGGCACCCGCGTGTTATCGGACTGGCTGATCGTCCGCATCTCCGCCAATCCTGGCGAGACCTTCCTCGACCGGATGATCTCGCTCGTGGAAGGGGCGAAGCGCCAGAAAACGCCGAACGAGATTGCGCTCGATATTCTGCTCGCGGCGATGACGATCATTTTCTTGATGGCCTGCGTCACCCTGCTGCCGTTTTCGATCTACAGCGTCAACGAAGCCGGGCAGGGCTCGCCGATCACCGTCACGGTGCTCGTGGCCTTGCTGGTCTGTTTGATTCCCACGACGATCGGCGGGCTGCTGTCCGCAATCGGCATCGCCGGCATGGATCGCATGATTCAGGCCAACGTGATTGCCATGTCAGGGCGCGCGGTCGAGGCGGCGGGGGACGTCGATGTGCTGTTGCTCGACAAGACCGGCACCATCACGCTCGGCAACCGCCAGGCGGTCGAGTTCATTCCCACGGATGGCGTTCCCGTCGGATCGCTCGCCGATGCCGCGCAAATCGCGTCACTCGCGGACGAAACGCCCGAAGGGCGCAGCGTGGTCGTGCTCGCCAAGGAGAAATACGGGCTCCGCGGCCGCAACATCCACGATCTGCACGCCAGCTTCGTCCCCTTCACGGCGCAGACGCGGCTGAGCGGCGTCGATATCGACGGCAAGCAGATTCGCAAAGGCGCCGCCGAGGCGATCGAGCGCTTCGTCGGCGAGCGCGGCGGCAGCTTTCCGCCAGCGCTCAAGCAGCAGGTGGAAGAGATCGCGCGGCGCGGCGGCACGCCGCTCGTGGTCGCCGAAAACGATCATCCTCTCGGCGTGATTTATCTCAAGGACATCGTCAAGGGCGGCATCCGCGAGCGGTTCGCCGAACTGCGGCAGATGGGCATCAAGACCGTGATGATCACGGGAGATAACCCGCTCACCGCGGCCGCGATCGCCGCCGAGGCCGGGGTCGACGATTTCCTCGCCCAGGCCACGCCCGAGGCGAAGTTGAAAATGATCCGCGACTACCAGGCCGGCGGCCGCCTCGTGGCGATGACGGGCGACGGCACGAATGATTCTCCCGCGCTGGCCCAGGCCGACGTCGCCGTGGCCATGAACTCCGGTACGCAGGCCGCGAAAGAAGCCGGGAACATGGTGGATCTCGATTCGAATCCCACGAAGTTGATCGAGATCGTCGAGATCGGCAAGCAATTGCTGATGACCCGCGGCGCGCTGACGACGTTCAGCATCGCCAACGACGTGGCCAAGTACTTCGCGATCATCCCCGCGGCGTTCGCCACGACCTACCCGGTGCTGAACCGATTGAACATCATGCGTCTGGCGACGCCCGACAGCGCGATTCTCTCAGCGGTGATCTTCAACGCGCTGATCATCGTGGTGCTGATTCCCCTGGCGTTGCGGGGCGTGCGGTACCGCGCCGTCGGCGCGGCGACGCTGCTGCGCGACAACCTGCTGATCTACGGCCTGGGCGGACTGATCGTCCCGTTCATCGGTATCAAACTCGTCGACCTGCTGCTGGTCGCTTTGCATTTGGCGTGAGGTGTTCTGTGTCCGGGGTCACGACGATGATCGCTCAACGTTCACCGGTGGCACGACCGAAGCCGCTCCGAGTCACTGTGGAGCAGCCTCGCACGCCGGCGTGGAAGAATCCTTCCCGACGCACGCGGTCGCTCTGCGTGGGGATCTTGTTCGGCGCGCATGGATTCCTGGTTGGGGCGCTCGTGGGAGTTTTTGCAGGACGATTCTTCCTGCTGGGATTCCTTGGCGCCGTTCTGGCAACTTGTGGCGGCATTTGGTTCGAGGCTCGCCACTAAGGCGCCCGCGCCGAAAAATGAATCGCACAGAACCATATAACAATCAGTTCCATCGAGGACTATCATGTTTCAACTCATCCGTACCTCGCTCGTCACGTATTTCCTTCTGACCGTGATCACGGGCGTACTCTATCCGGCTCTGGTGACCGGCATCGCGCAAGTGGCGTTTCGCGACCAGGCCAACGGCAGCCTGATTCGCGCCGGCGACGAGCTCGTCGGGTCAAAGCTGATCGGGCAGCATTTCGATGATGCCCGTTACTTCTGGGGCCGACCGTCCGCCACGGCGCCAGCGAACAACTGCGCTGCCTCGAGCGGCAGCAACCTAGGACCGACAAATGCCGCGCTCACCGACCGTATCGCCGCCGACGTGAAGCGCCTCCGCGAGGCTCATCCGGTACAAACGGGCGATGTCCCCGTCGACCTGGTCACCGCCTCGGCGAGCGGGCTCGATCCGCACATCAGTCCGGCGGCGGCCGAGTACCAGATCGACCGCGTCGCGCAAGCCCGCGGCATGACGGCGGACCAGGTCCGGAAGCTGGTCGCAGAGCACACGCAGTCGCGCACCTTGGGAGTGCTCGGCGAACCGCGCGTCAACGTCCTGGAATTGAATCTCGCCCTGGATGCAGCGCCGCAGCCATAAACCGGCGTTCGCACGCTATGATTTCCCTACAGTCCGGGAACCGACGACCCTGGAACCTTGCTACCGCCCCCAAGCGGCGATGGACCCCTGATGGACGATGCACGGCCCGATCCTGACGCGCTGCTGGAACAAGTTTCGGCGGCAGAAGCGGCGGCGCGGCGCGGCAAACTGAAGATCTTCTTCGGCTACGCGGCGGGGGTCGGAAAAACCTACGCCATGCTGCAGGCCGCGCAGCGCGAAAAGGCCGCCGGTGTCGACGTGGTCGTCGGCTATGTCGAACCGCACGGGCGCGCCGAAACCGAGGCGCAGCTGGAAGGGCTGGAGCAATTGCCGCCGCTCCGCATTCCGTACCGCGGCGTCGATTTGCTGGAATTCGACCTCGACGCCGCGTTGAAGCGGCGCCCCAAATTGATCCTGGTCGACGAGCTCGCGCACACCAACGCCGAAGGCTGCCGCCACGCGAAGCGCTGGCAGGATGTGCAGGAGCTCCTCGAAGCGGGCATCGATGTCCTGAGCACGCTCAACGTACAGCATATCGAAAGCCTCAACGACGTCGTCGCGCAGGTGACCGGCGTCGTCGTGACCGAACGTCTGCCGGACTCCGTGATCGAACAGGCCGACGACCTGGAACTCGTCGATATTACGCCCGAGCTGCTCGTCGAACGCCTCAAAGCCGGCAAGGTATACATCCCGGCGCAGGCCGAGCGCGCGATTCGCCACTTCTTTCAAAAGGCGAATCTCGTCGCGCTGCGCGAGCTCTCGTTCCGCCAGGCCGCGGCGCGGTTGCATAAAGAGGTCGACTGGCAGCGCCGCCTCCGCGCCGATCAGGCTCCCTGGGCCACCAGCGACCGCGTGCTGGTCTGCATCGGCCCCAGCCCGACGACCACCCGCGTGATTCGCACCGCCAAACGCCTGGCCACGGCGCTGGACGCCGAATGGGCCGCGGTCTGCGTTGAAACCGGTCGTCCCGGCAGCGATTCCCCGGTCATCCGCGAACGCCTCGCCAATCATTTGCGTTTGGTCGAACAACTCGGGGGCGAAACGCACACCCTCGTCGGCGGCGATGTGCCGGGAACGATCCTCGATTGGGCACGCCGCAAAAACGTGACGAAAATCGTCGTCGGCAAGACCGCCGAACATTGGTGGCGGCGACTTTTTCATGGCTCGGTCGTCGATCGCATCCTGCGCGACAGCGGCGACATCGACGTCTACGTGATCCATGGCGAGCGCTCCACGCTGCCGGCGAAATCGTCGAAGGCGGCCCGCTCCCACACGCCTTGGTTGAATTATGTCCCCGCCGCGATGGTCGTGGCCGCCTGCACCGCGATCGGCTGGCTGTTCCATCGCTTCCAGTTGGCCGAGGCCAACATTGTGATGCAGTATCTGCTCGGCGTGGCCCTCGTGGCGGCCCGGTTCGGGCGCGGTCCAGCATTGGCGGCGGCCCTCGCCAGCGTGCTGCTCTTCGACTTCTTTTTCGTCACGCCCTACCTTACGTTCGCCGTTAGCGACACCGAGTATGTGATCACGTTTCTGATCATGCTCGTCATCAGTATCTTGATTAGCGCCCTGACGGCGCGGCTGCAGGCCCAGGTCCGCGCCGCGGCCGTTCGCGAGCACCGTACCGCGGCGCTCTATCGGCTGACGCGCAGCCTCTCGCAAATCTCCGGTACGGACTTCTTAATCCATCTCGCCGGGCAACAGCTCGTGGAAATCTTTCACGGCGAAGTCGCGATCTATCTGCACGAGCCCAGCGGCGCCGTCGTTCCTCGCTTCGGCGCGGGCTCGGAGATTGCCAAACATCCGGTCAATCCGCTCGTGGCGCATTGGGTCACCGAGCATGCGCATGCGGCCGGCGCGGGGACCGACACCTTGCCCAACGCCTCGGCGCTGTTTGTCCCGCTCTCCGCTTCGCAGCGTACACTCGGCGCGCTGGCCGTCCGCTGCGACGAGCTGATTACCTTCCGCGATCCCGAACAATATCGCCTGTTGGAAACCTGCGCGGGAGTGATCGCCCAGGCGCTGGAGCGCGATCAAATCGCTCTCGAAGCGCATGAGGCCCGCATGCAGACCGAGGCGGAGCGGCTGCGTAACAGTCTCTTGAGCGCCGTTTCGCACGACCTCCGCACGCCGCTCGCGGCCATCGCCGGGGCGAGCAGCACGCTCGTCGCGGAGCAGGAAACGTTGCCCTTGGAGACGCGCCGCGAATTGGCGGAATCGATTTACGCCGAGACCGATCGCCTGAATCGCCTGGTGGCCAACTTGCTCGACATGACGCGCCTCGAAGGAGGCGCCATGACCGTCAACAAGGAGTGGCAATCGCTCGAAGAAATCATCGGCGTCGTGTTGCGCCGTCTCTCGGGCCGACTCGCGGAGCATTCCGTGACGACGAACCTGCCCGCCGACCTGCCGCTGGTGTTGTGCGACGACGTGCTGATTCAGCAGGTGTTGATGAACCTGCTGGAAAACGCGGTGAAATACTCCGACGACGGGGCGACGATTGAAATCTCCGCTGCCGTGGGAGGGCGCAACGTCGTCGTTGAAGTGGCCGACCACGGTCGCGGTCTCGCGCCGGGAGACGAACAGCGCATTTTTGATAAGTTCTATCGTATCGCTCCCGGCGGAACGCCTGGAGGCGTGGGACTCGGCCTGGCGATCTGCCGCGGCATTCTGGACCTTCACGGCGGACGTATCTGGGCGGAGAATCGTCCCACGGGGGGCGCGATCTTTCGCTTCTCGCTCCCCATCCAACGCCCTGACGATGCAGAAATTTCGACCGCCACGCCCGGCCACACGCCGGTCACCGCTTAACCGCGATCACCGCCATGACTGATGCGCCACGAATCCTCGTTGTGGAGGATGAACCCGAGATTCGCAGATTTCTGCGGGTGTCGCTGGAGCATCACGGCTTTCGATTGGCCGAAGTGGAAACCGTGCGCGAGGCGATCGCGCAGGCGTCGATGCAGCCGCCCGACCTGGTGATTCTCGATCTCGGCCTCCCGGACGGCGATGGACTCGAGGTCATCGCCAACGTCCGCGGTTGGTCGCCGCTGCCGATCATCGTGCTCTCAGCGCGCGGCCAGGAACGCGATAAAGTCCGCGCGCTGGATGCCGGCGCGGACGATTACCTCACTAAGCCGTTCGGGATCGAAGAGCTTCTCGCCCGCGTGCGCGTGGCGCTCCGCCATAGCGCGAGCGGCGCAGGCGACGCATCGCCGATCTTCAGCGTCGGCGAGCTGCGCATCGATCACTCCGCCCGCCGCGTCACGGTCCGCGACCGCGAGGTTCATCTCACGCCGACCGAGTACAAGTTGCTGACGTTCCTGGCGCGGCACGCCGGCAAAGTGGTCACGCACCGGCAGATCCTCCAAGAAGTCTGGGGACCGGGCAGCGCGCAGGAAACGCAGTATTTGCGCGTCTTCATGGCCGCACTCCGCCAAAAACTGGAAGAACTCCCCGCGCAGCCGCGATATCTGCTGACGGAACTCGGCGTGGGCTATCGATTGGCCGGCGAATAGTACCAAGGCAGTTTGGTTGCAATGCGCTGCGAACGCCGTTTGGTCGCGACTTGAATTCGCGCATTTCTGGTAAAACGTGGGTGCCTGGGGCTGGGGCACATGAGAAAATGCACGCACGTCGCGCGACTGGGGCATCGCGACGGCGCACCGCAACCATCAGCAAAGCCCCAGCGATTTCGAC
>CAZUBB010000007.1:19513-22221 GCA_964618485.1 uncultured Pirellulales bacterium | reverse complement strand
TCATTCCACAAGACTTCGCGACACGAAGACAATGAGCGCCGCGATCGATCCCACCCGACTGTTGCGTCCGCGCCGTGCGATCGAAGGCATCTCCGCGATCCTGTTGCCGTTCGACGCCGGCGGCGCGATCGACTGGACCGCCTTCTGCGCGCACGCCGAGCGCACCTGGGACGCCGGCCTCACGCCGGCCGTCAACATGGACACCGGCTACGTCAACCTGCTGGCGCCGGCGGAAAGGTTACGCGTGCTGCGAGCCACGCGCGAGGTCGCCGCGGTACGCAGATTCGTCGCGGGCGCGTTCGTCGGCGACGCGCTCGGAGCAAGGTTTGATCGCGACGGTTACGCGCGGGCGATCTCGGAGATCGTCCAGCATGGCGGGACGCCCGTGATCTTTCAGTCGTTCGGGCTGACCGGCCAGGGCGATGACGAAGTCATTGCAAGCTATGAATCTCTCGCGCGAGAATGCGATCAATTCATCGCCTTCGAGCTCGGTTCGATGTTCGCGCCGTTCGGGAAAATCTATTCGCTGGATGTCTATCGCCGTTTGCTCGATTTGCCCGCGTGCTCGGGGGCAAAACACTCCTCGCTGCGGCGTGAGCTGGAGTGGCAGCGTCTCGCCCTGCGCGACGCCGTCCGGCCCGACTTTCGCGTCTACACCGGCAACGACCTGGCGATCGACATGGTCATGTACGGCAGCGACTATCTCCTCGGCCTGAGCACGTTCGCGCCGGATTACTTCGCACGCCGCGACGCCTGCTGGGCGGCTGGCGATCCGGCATTCTATGAGCTGAACGACGCGTTGCAATACCTTGGCAACGTGGCCTTCCGAACGCCGACGCCGGCGTACAAACACTCCGCCGCGATGTTCCTCCAACTGCGCGGCTGGGCGGTCAGCGATCGGACACACCCGCAAAGTCCCACGCGGCCGGCAAGCGACCGCGATCTGCTGGAGGGGATTCTGGAACGCTTAGCCGGCGCGGCGCTGTAACGTGGCGGCTCGGAAATGCGGCCGCGCAGCGGCTCTCTGGGCGCTGGACGACGCCCAGGCGTTCTTCCACAGCTCGCGCAGCGCGTCCAGAAGCGAATCGCAGTTGGTGAGCCGATACGGGCTATCCGCCGGCAGACCAGCCATGAGCCGGCGATGCGCTTCCGGCAAGTGATGATACGGCATCGACGGGAAGAGGTGATGCAGCGCATGGTAGCGCAACCCGACCGGCGCCCAGAGCGTTTGCGTCCAACCGCCGGTGGGATAATTCACCGAGTCGAGCATCTGCTCCACGAAGGTGACTTCGCCGCCGTCGTGCGTGTAGCGGTGCGCGCCAAGCGTGCGAATCTGATTGATAAGAATGATCGTCACGGCGGTCAGATAGCTCTGCACGAACAGCGCCAGCGGCCGCGGCACGAGGCCGAAGTAAAAGCTGATCGCGCTTCCCCAGATCATCGCGAAACAAGCCAGCTCCTGGACGCGCCAGATCCATCGTTCGTGCCGCGTCGGCAGGGGGCGGACGTAGAACGGATCGACGACCATCGAGGAAAACCGCCGTTGCACGAACTCTCGCGCCGTAGCGCTGACCCAGCAGAGCGGCGTGAGCAGGCCGAAGCGCACGATGCTGATGAGCGGTATCACCACGCATTGCCCGAGGTACAGAAACAAGTGCCACACCGGCCGCGCGCCCCAGGGAAGGTATTCGCCGTCATCGGACGTGGCGAAATGCCGCCGCATGTGGTGCGCGACGTGCGTGTGGTACAGGAACGACGGCATCAGAAACGGAATGCCGCACAGCAGGTTCCAGGCGAAGCGGAACGCGCGGAACTTCCCTTGCCGCAGGTGCGTCAACTCATGCGTGAAAAGCGTAGCGCGATAGAACGCCAGCACGGACACGACAAACGCAACGCCGATCAGCGGCCAGCTAAGCGGCAATCGCCGGATGGAAAAAAAGGCCGCCGCGCCGATCGTCATGCTGGCCAGAAAGTCGCTCCAGTAGAGCCAAGGATTCGGCTCAAACAGATCGCGCACCAGGCCGCGGGCTTCGCCAATGGAAAAGGCCCGACTCGGTTGAGCCAGCTTCGAGGGAGTCATGATAGCGTTCCGGAGCCGATACAAAGTGTCTGCGGAGGGCGATCGCGATGGGTCGCAAACTGCAAACGGCGGACCAGGAACCGTCCGTGGAACGTCCGGCGGTCCGCAGGGGACGCGCCGGGCGACGGTGCGAGCGCCAGACCAGGGTCGGCGTCGCGGCGTACGCGAAGGCTGGACTTCGCTAGGAAGTGCGCACGCGGTGAATGTGCAAGACTCTTAATTAGCCAGGGCCGCACCATTTGTCAACAATTCCATCGCGCGGCGCGCACACGTTCCAGGTAGACGATCCCAGGAAAAGTCGACCAAAGCGGAGAAGTCGCTTCAGCGTTTTCGCACCGAGCGTCAAATCCAGAATCTCGCGCAGAGTCGCGAGCTGGCGCGCCAAGTTCAGCGCAAATCTTGTTCTTCCCAGGAATTTACGGAAGCACACGGAAAGAAAATCAAGAACCCATCACTCCCTACGATTCGTCCTTTCTCCGTGCCTTTCCGCGTATTCCGTGGACCAATCTCCTCGCCACCCGGTGCGCGTGCTTGGCGTTTCGCGGGCCACCTAACTACTCATCACCAAACACCTTCGTATTCTCTTCCTTCGTCACCGGCGATTGCATCTCCGCGGTGATCAACTTGA
>CAZUBB010000007.1:19002-19495 GCA_964618485.1 uncultured Pirellulales bacterium | reverse complement strand
CAGCCGCGCGTCGCCGGCGTCCACCGTTTTCGCGGTGAGCTGGTAGCTGACCGATTCCCCCGGAGCGAGGGATTTGAGTGGTTCAAAATTAATTTTCTGGCCGGCAGATTTGAACCGCGTCGGCCCGTCGGCGCTGATCAGTTGCATTTCCACCGGCAGCGTGGCGACCAGCTCGACCGCGGACGAGGCCTTGGTGCCGCTGTTCTTGACGACGACTTCATACGCCGCCTCTCCCCCGAGCTCCACCGGATCGGAAAGGTCGATCACCTGAAATTCCACGGCGGCCAGCCCCTCCACGAGAATCGGCTGCTCTTCGATCGCCTCCAGCCCGCGCTGCGCCCGACCTTCCACCCGCAAAATGTGTTCCCCCGGCTTCGTCGGCCGCGCGGTGACCGTCACGCTCCCCATTTCGTTCGGCGGGAGTTCGTCCAGCAGCCAATACACTGCGCGGGTTTGGGGATCGTACTGTCCGGCGCTATCGGCGGAGACAAAT
>CAZUBB010000007.1:15229-18977 GCA_964618485.1 uncultured Pirellulales bacterium | reverse complement strand
CAGGAACCGGCGCCGCGGTCCCTGCATGGCGATCTGCAAGGCCGGGGCGATAATCGACAGCGGCGTCCGTTCTTCGACGACGATGTCGCCGTCGGCCCGCATGGTGACGATGTTGACCGTATCGGAGGGCTTTTTTGCGGATAGTGTCAGCGGCAACTCGCGCGAGTCGCGCGGCTTGAGCGTGCCGACGCGATACTCCAGCGTCGCCCCGGCCGCATGTTGAAAGCCTGGCGGAACGACCTCTTCCAGCACGACTCCCGTGGCAACGCCGGTCCCGGTGTTCGTGACGCGGACAAACAATTGTGCGCGTTCGCCGGCCAGGACCGTCTTCGGCGCTTCGACCGTCAGCTCCAGCACGGGCTTGGTGACGAGCGTTCGCGCCGCGGCGTCCGCGCTGAACACCACGCGGGCGACGCTGCCGATCTCCCCCTCGGTCCGTGGGATGACCCGCATCTGGACGATCGTCTCTTCGCCAGGCGCGAGCGTGCCGAGCGACCAGACGAGCTCGCCGTTGGCGCCGGGCGTGACCTGCGGTTGCGTGGCGATCAAGTCGGCGCCGCGCGGCGCGACGTCGCGCACTTCCACTTCATGCGCCGGCGCATCGCCGACGTTCTGGACGCGAATCTCATAGACGGTTTCCAGGCCCAACTGCACTTCCGGCGGACCGGTCTTGTGAATCACGAGCGCCGCGCCTTGCTCCGCCTCGAGCTTGGGATCCCCGGGAACGCCGGCTCCTTCGACGGCGCTCTGCACCGGCTGCCGCCGCGCCGCTACGGGCGCTTCGTTCCGCGGCGGTTCTTCCGCCGCGGGCGCGTTCGATTCCGTCACCGGGAACTGTTGTTCTACGTAGTCCTGCGCCGCGTCGGGAAACGCGTCCCGCGCCGGCAACGGCCGCGGTTGCGGTTCAGCGCGTTCTTCGTTCACGGACGCCGCAAAGCGCGCCGGCGCCGGTTGGGCTTCGATCGATTCTTGCCCGGAATGTTCGCTCGTTTCCGCTTCTTGGGTCACGTCCTCTGCAATCGGCGCTGCGGCAACTTCTTCCTCCGGCGCTACGTTTGCGAAATCGGCGTCTTCCTCGACCTGCTCGTCCGACGCCGCGGTCTCATGTGCGCCCGATTCCGCTTCATCGAAGGCGGCCGGGGCGTACGGGTCGCGCTGTGGCGTTGCGCCGTGCGCATCGAAGGGATCTTGAGCCGTTGGCTGCGCGGGATCGACCAGTGGTTCGACCGTCGTTTCGTCAGCGGCGGCGTAGGTCTCTTCCGCAGCGACCGCGGCGTTGTCTTCATAATGACTTGCGTCTTCCGCCGCCGGCGCTTGCGCGGCCGTATCCTCGTAATACTCCTGTGGATTGTATTGCGTTCGCTGCACCGGCGGCTGGAACGGGTCCTTGAGAGGCACACTCTGCGCCGCGGCTTGCATCAGCTCTGACGCTTCGGTATCCGGCGCCGCGGCCGAATCTCGCTGTTCCCTATCGGGCTTTTCGACCTGTTCCGTCGCAGCAGCCGCCTCGGTTTGCTTCCCCCAGCCGAGGGCCTTTGCGGCGGCGATCGTCACCAGCACCGCGACGACGACGCCGCTGGCGATCGACAGTCGAACTAAGAGCCGCTTCATTGCCGAGCCATCCATGGCACCCACCCTTGGGCGATATCAACCAATAGGAGCCGCCACGACCGCAACGCGCGACCGCGCTAGCCTTCAAGCGGGGGTAACTACCAAATCCGCGAATTCGGGAGAAGATCAACCAACCCGCGCAACGCCAGGCTGAGCGAAAAACGCGCGATGCACGACACGCCCCCCTCTGCGGACGGGGTGCAAAACGCTTGCCGAAGTGGCGCTACCGTAGACGTGTTTCGAAGCCAACAGGTCGACTCTTTTCTCCCGGACGTCATTTCACGGTCGAATCGTTCAAGGTTGAACGATGCCATCGCCGAAAGATGCACGGCGTGAATTATCGGTGCGCTCCAGGGATGGACCGTGGCGGAACCTCAGGATTTACTCCCGATCTCGAGCCCTCCGACACCCGGCCCGTCGGAAGAGGCTTGGCTGCGCCTGCTGCTGCTCAGCGGACGCTGCCACCGCGAATTGGCTCACCGTCTCACCGCCCCCGACGACGCGACGGCCGCGGAAATCCTGGTACTGGCCTGTTTCTTGGAACTGGGCGAGACCTGCCAGCAGTCGGACCTCGTGGAACGCCTCGGCTGCTCGGCGGCACACGTCAGCGGCGTCGTCGAGCGGTTACGCCAGCGCGGGTGGATGACCGCCGACCGCGCCGCCGCCGACCGCCGTCGCCAATGCTGGCGAATCACCTCCGCCGGACGGGTCGCATTGGCTCGCGTTCATTTTCAACTCAGCGAGGCGCGGGCCCTCCCGGCGCTTAACGACCTGCTCGCGCAACTCGATACCGCCTTTTCGCTGGCAGATGATCCAGCGGCAGAACACTCTCCGAGCAAGAGGAGGAGCTCCGCATGAGCCGGCGCCACATCCTCATCCTTTTCGGTTGCCTGCTGTCAGCGAGCGGCTGCACCCGTGCGTTCTATCGCATTCAGGCGGACAACGAAGTCGACACGCTCATCGATCGCGCTGTCCAGAGCAACGAACTGGAATTCACCGACGACTTCACCATCAACATCGACCCGCGCTCACGGTTATACGATCCAGAAAATCCCGACCGGCCGCCGATGCCGCCGGACGATCCGGATTCGCACAAGTTGATGCACCACGTCGATCACAAGAAAGGTTATCCCTGCTGGCACTGTAACGGCGACGTGCCGTACGTCGACTCGTTGGCCTGGGAAGCCTACCTGCCGCGCGACGCGCAAGGCGAGCTTGTGCTCGACCTCGACGGCGCCGTGGAACTGGCGCGACTCAACTCGCGCGACTACCAGGATCAACTCGAAACGCTCTATCTCTCGGCGCTTGACGTAACGTTCGAGCGGTTCCGATTCGACGTGCAGTTCTTCGGCGGAAACGACACCTTCTTCACCGTCGACGGCCCGGTCCGCGCTGGCGGAAATGCAACTTCGACGCTGCAAACCGACACCGGGCTGCAAGCCAACAGGCTCTTCACGACCGGCGCCCAGATGACAATCGACATGGCGAACTCGATCATCTGGCAGTTCTCCAGCTCCAATAGCGAGGTGACGACGACGCTCCTCGACTTCAGCATTATTCAACCGTTGTTGCGCGCCGGCGGCCGCGCCCGCGTAATGGAAACGTTGACGCTGTCGGAGCGCACGCTGCTCGCCAATATCCGCCAGATGGAGCAGTACCAGCAAGGTTTTTACAACCGCATCGTCACCGGCGAAGACGAAGGGCCGGGGCCGAATCGGCGCGGCGGCTTCTTCGGCGGCTCGGGCTTCACCGGCTTCACGGGCGTCGGCGGCGGCGGCTTCGGCCGCGTCGGCAATTTTGGCGGCGGCGCAGGCGGCGGATTCGGCGGCGCGGTCACCGGCGGCGCGGGTGCAGGTCAAGCCGGCGGTTATCTCGGCTTGCTGCAAACACAGCAGCAGATTCGCAATCAACGCTCCAACGTGGCCTCGCTGCGCACGAGTCGGGAACAACTCGAAGCGGCTTACGACGCCGGCCGCATCGATCGCTTCCAGGTCGACCTGGCGACGCAGGCGCTGTTCAACGCCCAGAGCATCCTCCTGCAGCGCGAAACGCAATATCAAAACGAGCTGGACAACTACAAAATCCTGCTCGGTTTCCCGCCCAACTTGGACGTCAAGATCGCCGATCCGCTGCTCGA
>CAZUBB010000007.1:0-15182 GCA_964618485.1 uncultured Pirellulales bacterium | reverse complement strand
TCATTCTCATCGACCCCGCGCTCACGGATGCGCAAAACGAAGTGGCCGAAACGTTAGAAGTGCTGCGGACGCCGGGGGCGGAGCCGAACTTGGACGATCTGCTCGTGGTGCTGCGCGAGGCCGAGGCGATTCGCAATACCATCATGGCGATGGAAGAGGAAATCGCCGGCGACCTGGCGGAGCTCGATCGGCGGCTGCCGGCGCGGCGCGCGAGTTTGATTCAACTTTCCTCGCGTGAGGAGTTCAAACGCGGAGATCTCGAGGCGGTCGCCTTCGACCCGCAAGCGCTCGACGAGCGCGCCGTGCGTTTGCACGAGGACGCCGCGAATCTGGAACGCCGCTTCGATGCCCTTTGGGCCCGCCTCGACGCCGTCGGCGAGCTCGACGCCTCGACAACCGAACCGGCTCAGATTCGCGATCGATTGATTGACGTCTATGCCGAACTCGCCGGGCGCGTCTTGGAACTTTCCTTGATCGAAGCCCGCGCGAAGCTCGATAGCGTGACCCTCGTCGACATCCAACTCGACCCGCGCCGCGCGTATGAAATCGCGCTCGAGTATCGCCGCGATCTCAAAAACGCTCGCGCGCAGTTGGTCGACACCTGGCGGTTGATCGAGTTCAACGCCAACACGCTGGAGGCCGACTTCGACCTCGTCTTCGCGGGCGACCTTGCGACCGTGGGGGATAACCCGCTGCGTTTCCGCGACACGAACGGCCGCATCCGCGTCGGTTTCGAGTACGACGCGCCGCTGACACGCCTGGCGGAGCGGAACCAGTACCGGCAATCGCTCATCGAGTATCAGCAGGCGCGCCGCAACTTCATGGAGACGCAAGACCGCATCTACCAGGGCCTGCGTTCCACGCTCCGCAGCGCCGATTTGAACCAGATTAACTTCGAGCTCCGCCGCACCGCGGTGCAAATCGCCATCAGCCAGGTCGACCTCGCGCGGCTGCGATTGAACGAACCGCCGCGCCCCGGCGTCGCGGCGGAGTTTTCCCCCACGACCGCGCAGAATCTGGTGAACTCGCTCTCCGATCTGCTCAACGTGCAGAACGATTTCCTCAGCGTCTGGGTCAACTATGAAGCGCTCCGCATCGGCCTCGACTTCCAACTCGGCACGATGCAACTCGACGACCGTGGACTCTGGATCGACCCCGGCCCCATCGAAGGGGACCGCACACCGAGCGTTCCAGAGGATGACGAAGACCCCGCGGTAGAACTTATCCCGCCGATTGCCACCCCCTAAGCCCAGGGGTGGCGGCTAAGTTGCGTCGATCCCATCCCTACGCCGCAAGCCGCCTCCCCTGGGATCGCGCCGAGCAAAATCCCAGGGAAGGCCGCTTGCAACTTGATGGAGCAAACTGAGCCCGTGGCGGCCATCCCTGGGCTTGGGCGGTCAATTTTTTCATCGCGCCCAACGGCGGCGGCGACTGCCATACAACAGCCCTGCGACAAGCAGGCCGCTGCCGATGGCGCAGAGCGTGCGCGAGCCCGGCTCGGGGACGATGGGTTGGTCCGCAACGTTGATGTAGCGAAACGTCGCGGAACTATTCTCGCTGGGTGGATTGGCATAAATTCCGATCGATCCGCCTGGAGGTAGTGGCGAAATACCGGAAATGAGTGGTGTGTCTGGCATAGGCTCGCCAGCTCGCCATGCGCGAGCGTTGACTACTCCTCCGAAAAGATCGACCTGCAAAATGACGTCCTCAACCGTGGGATTCAAGTCCGTTTGGACGTTTCCTAGATCGAAGTCAGCATTCCCGTTTCCTGAGTGAATCGTGACATATACCTCTCCATCCGTTTGAATCCCAACGTCAATATTTGCCAGAGTTTCGAGGCTGCCGTTGATCAACACGCCCGTGCCGTGGATCGTTGGTGAAACAAGCCCTCGATTTCGAATCTGGGTTCGGATGGACAGCTCCGACAAGTCAAACGCGGGTTCGACGACGGCAATCAAGGATGTATTGGAATTCGGCGTCATCACCAAATCGCCGGAAGTCGCGTCCATCGTACCGTCCCCAAAACCGAGATCGCTGAGCAATACCCAGCTACTCGGCGAACCGTCGTTCGCGTTGCCGTCAGTGAAAGGCTCCAACAGAACCGGTTTCGCCGATGCCGTTCGACTTAACTCGGGAATGATGTCCGGCGCCAGCGCACCGCCGAACATCGACGCGGCCACGACGGCAATGAAGCAAACGATCGTCTTTACTCGGGTGATCATCATGGCGCGCAATGCTCCCTCGGCGAGTGTTTTGGTTTGAAGGCTCAGGGCGGCCCGCGCGGCGGTCGTACCCCAGACGAAGGCGTCGGCCTGGCGGACTGTGGATTGCAATAAGTTCTCCGGCAGCTTCGTCGCCGCCTCGGCAAGGCAGGCGAAGGTTGCCGCCGTTCCCAGCGCCGCCACGCAGACTCCTTGCCGCGCGAGACGCTTCCTTAATTGCTCGCGGCCGCGCGCCAGCCGGCTCGAAACCGTCCCCAGCGGCAGCGCGAGTTGTTTCGCAACCTCTTGTTGCGCCATCCCTTCCAGGTCGCAGAGGACGATCACTTCGCGGAACCGCTGCGGCAGGTCCGCCAATTGTTCGTCGATCATCCACCGCATCGCGTCCGGTCCGTCCATGTCGTTGCGCTCTTTCACGGAACTGGCAAGCTCTTCCATACGTTGTCGGCGGCGGCGTTCCATCTTCCGTTGGTTCAAGCAGACGCGAACCGTCACCCCATGCAGCCATCCGGCAATCGTGGTTCCCTCCCACCGCGACGCCGCCCGCCGCGCCAAGACCATGAACACGGCCTGGAACACGTCTTCCGCGTCCTCGCGCCGCCGCAACATGCGCAGCGCGACCCTTAAGACAAGCGGACCGTGCCGCTCAACTAACGTCGCAAAGGCCGATTCGTCGCGCTCGATCGCAAAGCGAGCAAGCAGCCGGCCGTCCGATTCATCCAGCAAGGAAGCCAAGCTCAGGGAACCCCGAATCGCGAACCGCGGTAGGAAAAGTGCATCTACCGTAAGAATGTACGGCCGCGACGCCCGTCATCCCAGATTTTTCCAGAATCACTCAAGAAAAACCGGCGATACGCAACGACCAGTCAAATGACGGCCAGCAACCCTAGGGGTGGCCACCACGTGTTTTCTATGCTCGAAAGACTCGGTGCGGCCTCCCCTGGGATCGGCGCCGTGCGCAATCCCAGGGAAGGCCGCTTGCACCATCGTGGACGAAACAACGCCCGTGGGGCCATCCCTGGGCTTGGGGCGGTGCGTTCATGTAGCGGAGGAGGGAGTTCGAAGCACGGAGCATGGAGACCGGAGTGGCGTGAAGTTCGCGCGGCGAGAGTTCAAACTCCGAACTCCGTGCTCCGTTCTCCCTCTCGTACAGCCTCCGGCCTCCCGCCTGCCCCTCACTTCCCCATCTTGATCTCCTGCTGATCGACGTCGTAGCTTTCGACCAGCCAGCGGTCGCCGTCTTTGCGGAAGTGGATCGAGAACTCCAGAATCGCGGTGTTGTAAGGGAGTTCCCCCTTGCGATCATTGGCGTTCACGCGGCACGTGAACTTGGCGATCGCCTGCGGCGGATCCGCGGCGCTGTCGACGGTGACTTCCAGGTCTCGGGTGATGCGCACCTCGTTGATCTGGTAGCGCGGCATGTGGCGTTGGGCCGCGCTCTGCACCAGCGTGGCGTCAGGCGCGATGAGCTCCTGCACCGCCGCAACGTCGTCCGTTTCTAACGTCTTGGCCAGGTGAAAGAGTGCGTTTTCGACTTCTTCCCGTTGCGTGATGACCGCGCGTTCCAGCAAGACCAGGCCGATCACGCCTGCTACGACGACGCCCATGGCGATGACGATGCCGCGCTTGGGAACGGCGAAATATGCAATCGCTAGCAGTAGCAGTAGTACGATCCCGCCTAGAATCGCGGGCAAAGGACTCTCTAATACCGCCGTCATGGCACGGGCTCCGTAGTTTGTTGCGCCGCACGCGCGAGCGCCGCGCGGCGCTCGGCCACCCAGCGGGTGCGTTCGCGGGCCCATTGAAACCAGGCGACCGCCGCGAGAACCCCGAGAAACCCGGCCAGCGGGCCGACGGTCACCAGATCGTTATCGCCACCAGCGCGGTCCCCGATCGGAACATCGCCGTTCTCCAGATCGAACTCCTGCTGAGCGCGCACGCGCCCCTCGAGTTTCTGCTCGAGCCGCGCCTGCCGGCGCATGTACTTCGGCCCAATCACGACGACAGCCAACAGCGCCATCGTGGAAAACACCATCAGCCAGAACCAGGGCGATTCCAGCGGATGGTGCGAGGTGTCGGACATGGAAAGATTGCGGAAGCAAGAATCACGAATCATGAATGGGAAGCGACGAATACGATCTTACCGCATTCGTCGTCCCAATTCATCATTCAACTTTCTGCGTTCACCGCTTCAGCAGCAACTTGCCCGCGTATTCCGCCGTCCCGCCCAGCGTTTCTTCGATGCGGAGCAGTTGGTTGTACTTGGCCAGGCGGTCGGTGCGGGACATCGAGCCGGTCTTGATCTGGCCGGTCGAGAGGGCCACGGCCAGGTCGGCGATCGTGGCGTCTTCGGTTTCGCCGCTGCGGTGGCTGGAGATGCTCGTGTAACCGTTGCGGTGTGCGAGCTGGATCGCCTCGATCGTTTCGCTCAGCGTGCCGATCTGATTGACCTTGATCAGAATGCTGTTGGCGATTCCCTCGTCGATGCCGCGCTGCAGCCGCTTGGTATTGGTGACGAACAAGTCGTCGCCGACCAACTGCACCTTGTCGCCGAGGCGCTTGGTGAGCATCCGCCACCCTTCCCAATCGTCTTCGCTGCAACCGTCTTCGATCGAGCAGATCGGGTACTTCTCGCTCCAGCTGGCCAGCACTTCGATCATGCCGGCGCTGTCGAGCTCCTTGCCGTCGATCTTGTACTTCTTGGTCTTGGCGTCGTAGAACTCGGTTGCCGCGGCGTCGAGCGCGATCCGCACCTGCGCCCCCAACTCATAGCCGGCCGCTTGCACCGCTTCCACGATCGCGTCGAGCGCCTCGACGTTGCTCTTGAAGTCCGGCGCGAAGCCCCCTTCATCGCCGACCGCGGTTTGCAATCCCTTCTTCTGCAACACCTTTTTCAGGTTGTGGAAAATCTCCGCGCCGCAGCGGAGCGCGTCGCTGAAGCTGTCGAAGCCCAACGGCATCACCATGAATTCCTGCACATCGACGGCGTTATCGGCATGCGCGCCGCCGTTAATGATGTTCATCATCGGCGCCGGGAGCAACTTCGCGCCGGTGCCGCCCAGATAGCGGAACAGCGGCAACTGGCAATACGCCGCCGCGGCATGCGCTACGGCCAGCGAGACGCCGAGGATCGCATTCGCGCCGAGGTTCTTTTTGTTCTCGCTGCCATCGAGCTCGATCATCATGCGATCGAGCATGGCTTGTTCGAGCGCGTCCATGCCGATCAATTCTTCGGCGAGCTTTTCGTTGACGTTGGTGACCGCTTGCGTCACGCCCTTGCCGAGGAACTTCGACTTATCGCCGTCGCGCAGTTCCCAGGCCTCGTGAACGCCGGTGCTGGCGCCGCTCGGGACCGCCGCACGGCCGAACGAGCCGTCAGCCAGCCGGACATCGACCTCGACGGTCGGATTGCCGCGACTATCCATAATCTGACGGCCATGAATGTCAACAATCGTGGAGCTCATGAGATCACCTTGATGCAAGGAGTATTGTTGCGATTTAACCGCAGAGGCGCTGAGACGCAGAGGAGGGCTAAGACGCAGGAAGGATGAACGAAGAACGCCCTCGGAACGCCGCTTCGCCCCGTGCATTCTTCATCGTTCCTGCTTCTGCATGACCTCTCCGCGCCTCCGCGTCTCGGCGGTTCAAAATGGCGGAAATGTTGACTCATTGTGCAAAAACCGCCGTCCGCTGGCTATGGGGCGGCGCGGCGGATTATAATCGGGCTTTCGCGTTTTTTTGCGTGTTTCGCGGGGCGAATCCTCATGCAACAGAAAACCTTCCTAACGACGCTAGGGGAGTTGTCGCCGGGGCAGGAGGCTGATTTTTTCGCTCTGCTTTCGGCCAAGGAAGAGCTCACCACCCGGGACAAGAAGCCTTACTTCAAAGTCACCTTTCGCGACGCCCGGCGCGAGGTTTCTTTCCCCATCTGGGCCGACGCGCCGCACGCCGAGGATTGCAAGCAAAACTGGACCGCCGGGAACTGCTACAAGCTCCGCGCGCTCTACCGCGAGACGAGCTACGGCCCGCAACTGGAAATCAAGCGCATCCGCCCCGTCACCGAAGCGGACGCGGCCGAGGGGTTCGATCCGTTGGCCTTCCTGCCGCAGTCGCGCCACAGCCCCGTGGCGATGTTCGACGAGCTGCGCGGCATCGCGGCGGAACACATCGCAGCGCCGGAGCTACGGCAACTGACGCTTGACCTGCTCGACGGCAATCGCGCGGCGTTACTGGCGCTGCCGGCGGCGACGCGGAATCACCACGCCTTCGTCGGCGGCTGGCTGGAGCACGTGCTCGGCGTGACGCACAACGCACTCTGGCTCGCCGAACGTTACCGCGCGATGTACCCGGACCTGCAACCGCCGCTCGATAAAGACTTGGTCGTCGCCGGCGCGATCCTGCACGACATCGGCAAGCTGCAAGAGATCGCCTGGAACGCGACCGGCGCCGAATACACCGCCTCCGGCAACCTGATCGGCCACATGCTCCAAGGCCGCGACATCGTCCGCGACGCCGCCGCCGGACGGCAACTCCCCGGCGACACGCTCCTGCGTCTGGAGCACATCATTATCTCGCACCAGCGCCTGCCGGAATGGGGCTCGCCGAAACAACCGATGACGCCGGAATCGCTTTTGGTCCACTACGCGGACGACATCGACGCCAAGTTCCAAATGATGTACGCCGCGCTCCGCGACGACACATCGCCTGGGCCCATGACTTCGAACCGGAATACGCTGTATCAGAAGGTGTATCGCGGGGAGACTTGAGCGAGCAAACGTTCTTAGTTCAACCGACTGTAGCCGACCTCTGTGAGGTCGGTGGAGTGGACGTCGCACCGTCCAACACTCCGAGGTCACAGACCTCGGCTACAGTCTGCAATCGCTACTTCGCCCGCGGATGCGCCTTCTCATACGCCTGCCGCAGCGCCGCCGTGCTGACGTGCGTATAAATCTGCGTCGTGACCAGGCTCTTGTGACCCAAGAGTTCCTGCACGCTGCGGATGTCCGCGCCACGGTCTAAGAGGTGCGTCGCGAAGCTGTGGCGCAGCGTGTGCGGCGACGTGCGGCGGTCGAGGCCGGTTTGCTTCAGATACTTTTCGAGCAGGCGCCCCACGCTGCGCGTCGTGAGGCGTTTCCCAAGTCGACTCACGAACACCGGCGCGGCGATGCCCTGCTTCTCGCGCGGATGCAACACGCGCTTTTCGAGCCAAGCGCGGAGCGCCTTTGACGCGTAGGAACCGATCGGCGCCAACCGTTCGCGCCGGCCTTTGCCGCGCACGCGCAGGATGTCGCCGGGAAAATCGATGTCGCCGTCGTTGAGTCCCACGAGTTCACTGACGCGCAGGCCCGCCGAGTAGAGCGTCTCCAGGATTGCGCGATCGCGCAGACCTTGCGCCGACTTCGCCGAAGGAGCCTCGAGCAGCTTGCCGAGATCCTCGGTCGAAAGAAAATGCGGCAGGTGCCGGCTCTTCCGCGGCGTGCGGAGCGGCTTGGCCGGGTTGGCTTTCGCCCAGCCTTCGCGCTGTCCGAAGCGGAAAAAGCTCCGCAGCGCCGCCAACCGCCGGGCGATCGTCGTCTTGGCATACTCCTGCTGATGCAGATGCGCCAGATACCCGCGCAAGTCGAGCGTCGTCACATGCCCGGCCGCGGGGACGTTCCCGTTGTAGCTCTCATTCAAATACTCGGCCAAATGCCCGAGGTCTTCGCGATAGCTCTTCACGGTGAGCGGCGAAGCATTCCGCTCGGCGCTTAAAAACTGCAAGAAGCGGCCAACGTCGGTTTGCATGGCGAGCTCAGAAGTATGAAGTAGGAACGACGAACGAAGTGAACGGTGCGGCGTTCATCGTTCGTACTTCATACTTCATCATTCACGCTACTCTTCGCGGTCGCTGGAGAGCGGCAGCTCGAAGCGCGGGCGCGTGGCCGCGGCTTGTTGCTTGCTTTCCTGGCGGATTTTCTGGCTCAGCACCGCCGCGTCGTACCAGGAGAAGCTGAGTTCCGGGTTCGAGGCGAAGCGGCCGAGCGTGCGGAGCGTTTCCGCGCGGCTCTGGTCGTCATACAGGAAGACGTAGCGTTCTTCGCCTTTGACCAGCGCCAGTACGTTGATGTCTTGCGTCACGTGAGTTCCTTCGTTGCTTCCTGCCGCGACGGTACGCTGTGAGAGTCCATCCCATCTGCTGACCGTGCGCTCGCGAGGCCGGCGTTCGGCCGGTCGTGCTCGCGGCGCCGCACAGTCTCTTATCGGCTTTCCGGCCACCGCCACACGACTCGCGATTCTCCCGCTCCGCCGCGTGCTGATAGCATTTCATTGATGTGCATGTGGCAGCAAAACCGCATGAAATCGTCGGTCCGCTCCAGGTACGCCCGCCAATCGCCGGCGCGCTGATCGTTGCGGAAGAAGTAATACGCTTCGAGCGCCGTGGTGAAATCGCCGTCGTTGCCATGATAAATCCGCGTATGCTGCAAAACCGGCAGCGCACTTTCCTCGCAATCAGGACAATCGCGCAGCGGCGGCGGTGGCGTGAAGCCGCGGGGATCGGGCCAATCGTCCGGCAGTCCCGGCGCGGAGACGAGCCGCGCCTCGTTTTCCAGCTCCGCCGAGGCGTGAACCACGCCGTCCGGCGACTCTGACGGATCGCGCGACTGTAAGTCTGAGGGAATTGGCGCTAGCGGCGCTTCCTCCGGTTCGTAGCCCGGCGTTTGCGTTTTGAGCTGTTCCTTGGCCAGCGCCATCTCGGCCTCGAACACCAGCGCGTCCGGAATGTACTCCTCGTCGGTGGTTCCCCAGGGGAGGCCGTAGCCGGGGGGAATGGGGTGGAAGCAAGGGTTCGCCGAGTACCACTCCACCTGCAACCCACACCGCGGCGGGTAGTAAATCGCGTAGTCGGTCACCGCGCCGATGACGATCGCGTCGACCTGGAGGATCTGCGCTAAGCGCCGCGCCTCCGCCGGGCTGGCCAGCTCGATGTGGTGCTGCCGCATGGCGGCCTCGACCACGCCCATCGGCACGACTTCGAAGCCGGGGACCGCCTGCAGCTCGTTGTAATACGCCAGCGCAACGCGGCGGCCGTCGACCGAACGCTCGCTGCTGCTGTTAAAGAAGGGAGCGACGGCGACCTTGGAAAGCTGGGGAAAGGGGTTGTGGACCTGCGGCTGCCGCGACGGGCGCGGAAAGAGCGCGCAACCGCTCGAAAGGCAGACGATCAAGGCCAGCAACAGGGGGCGCATGGACGAGTGATTCCGGCGATGGAAAACGTCGCCCCCCGGCTCCGTTCCAATCTGCGGCAGCGAGTCAAACTGGAGAAAGTGCTCTCCAGCGAGAAAGCAGCCGCACGGCCCCCTTTATCGACAAGAATCGCCCAGAGACTCCAGCCGAACTGCTCAATGCGAAGCGCGGGGTCGACTAACCCGGCTCGAGCTGCAAATCCGCGAAGAACGCATCCAGAGCGCGGTTGCTCTTGCCCCAATCGAACCATTGCCCGCCGATTTTCGTGGCGGCGTTCACTTCCGTGCCTTGTTCGCGGCGGCGGAGCGAGACGAGCAACTCTCCTTCCAGCGCGAAAAGGTCCGAAGGAAGCACCGCGGTGAAGATGCAGCCATCAGCCGCCTGGCGGACATCCTTGAGCGTCTGGTGTCGCCGCGCTAACGAGCACAGCGTACGGAGCATCACGCGCCCCACAGTGAACGGCAAGCGCTCCACGCGTTGCTTGCCAGTCGAAATCCCTAAGGCGGCGTAAATTGGTTGAATCACCGCCGCCAGCGACTCCATCGGCACGCCGATCGGCATCAGCTTGTCGCAAATCTTGAGGAATTGTTCGCCGCTCATTCCTTTTCGCGCAAACCCCGCGTGCCGGGAGATCGTGTCGCGGACGTGGGTCGAGCGCAGCAGCGTCTCGTACCGAAACTCGTCCTCCCACGGCTCTTCCACAACGGCAATCGCGACGCCCCCGTCGGCCTCCAGGGGCTGGCCGCAGTGACCGCAAAATCGATTCGCAGCCTGGTGACCGCAATGCGAGCAAAACATGGCAGAGTCTTCCGTGACACGAAACCCCTGGAGCCGGAAGCGTCAGCGCCCGGAGTCACAGCGCGCGACGCGGCCCAACCGCCAGGTTCAAATCCGGCCGTCCTTCTTGTTCCTATCGGCCGCCAGCCGCGCGAAAGATGACCGGTCAGTTCCCCGCGACGTACGTCGGAATCACGTACCGCTGCCACTCCAGGCCGCCGTCGGTCATGCCAACCGAGTTCCACTTCCGCAGGGCGACGCTGCCGTCGGCCCCCAAGGTAGCGAAGCTCGTCCCGTCCCGCGAAAACACCACGTTCGCCGGACAATCGTGATCTCTCGTCGTCCGCCGCAGCTGACCGGTCTCGACCGCCCAGACGCGTACGCGGCCGTCGCTCGCGGCGGCGGCGACGCACCGTGCGTCGGGGCTGAAACGAACGGCATGGACCCGGCAGTCGCCGCACGTCAAGACGCGCGTAATCGTTTGCGCCGCCGGATCCCAGATGCGCACCGTGCCGTCGTAGCTGCCCGAGACGAGAACCGAACCGTCCTCGCTGAACGCCACGGAATTCACATCGTCGTCGTGTCCGGAAAGCGTGCCGCGCAACGTCCCCGTCGATGCCTCCCAAAGCTTGACGGTGTCGTCGCGGCTGCCGGTTGCGACCACATCGAGCGTGCGCGAGTACGACAGCGAGGGAATCGAAGCATCATGCGCCGAAATCTGATAGAGTTGCTTCTGCGTGGCCAGGTTCCAGGCCCGTAGCGTGCGGTCGTCGCCAGCGGAGAAGAGCGTGTCCCCCGCGCGGTTGAAGGCCACGCCGTGAACGTCGTCGACATGGCCCTTCAGTTCTGTGCGCGGTTCGAGCGAGGCGGAATCCCACAGCCGAACCAGGTTGTCGCCGCCGCCGGTGGCGATCGACTTTCCATCGGGACTCACGGCAACCGAGAAGGCCCAATTCTGATGCGCCTTCGCGTGCGCAACCGGTTCGCCGTCGCCGGCATCGAGCGCGATCAATTCCCCCTCGCCGTTGCCGGTGAAGAGCGTCCTATTATCCGGCGAAAAGGCCGCCGTCACCACGGCGTGCCGGTAGATGCGCCGCATCGCCAGCCGCGTCGCCACGGGGTCCGGCGGCAACTCAGAAACTTTCGTGTGCGCCAGCCGGTCTTGCAGCGTCTTGATACCTTGCTTCGTCAGGCCGGTCTCGAAGATCCGCATCTCCTGCACGTGCGTCAGCCGCAACAGCTCCGGCACGCTGGCGTCGGTGGCCGGACTTTCGGCGAGGTCCAACTCCACCAACTCCGGCAGGTTCCGCAGATGGGGCGCCAGCCGCGTAATGGCCGCGTCGTCGAACGCCGCTCCTCGAAGGTAGATGCGTTGAATCTTTTCGCCGCGCCGCAGCACGACGCCGCCGTTCGCCTCGATCGCCGCGACCGCCTCGCGGCGCAGGTAATCGTGATAAAAGCCGCGTCCGAAAAACGCCATCAGCACGGCGCAAATCGCCACCAGGACGAACAACGTCCGCAGACCGAAACGTCGCCAAAGTCGGCGGCGCTCCGGCGGCACGGCGGCGGGTTCTTCGGTGCTCATGGATGGATTGCGATTGCGAACGAATTCATGTCGGTATCGTTGCAGCCAGGCGCGCCGGTTGCAACTCGGCGCGTCCGAGCGCGCATGTAATCAAGACGAACCAACCGCGCGAGTTAATAGAAGAATTTCGCGAAGGCGTGTGATTCACAGTCTTAGCGGTCTGCGCCTATTCCAGCCAAACCGCAATATGCCGCGCCCCTTCGTCCATCTCGAACACCGGGCCGGGTGTATACCCACGGCGGCGGATGTCGCGGACGATGCGGTCGAGTTCGATGTGGCGTTCGCGAATGCGACTGAGCAGATCCCCTTCCAGGAGATGATTGAGATCTTCGATGCCCGCGGCGCGCGAGGTCAATTCGACCTTCGTCTGCCCCGCTTCGCTGACGCGGATCTTCAACCACTGGGCGAGACTGCGAAAGTCACGCGTGGCCCGCGTCGCCACCGGGACCGGCAGCGCGGCCATTTCGCCCGAAAGCCCTTGCAGGCACGGCGCCAGCGCGCGGCGCCAATTCACCGGGCAATCGAGCCCCCGCAAGTAGAACAACAAGCCGTGGAAGGCCCGTAGCAGAAACACCAACTCCGGCGGACCGGCAAAGCGAAAATTCCAGCGGTCGTCGCCCAGCACGTCGCCGAGCCGCTCGGAGAGTCGCCAGTCTTTCAGGTCGAACGCGTGGTCGGTGACGAACGGCTCGAGCAGCACCTGGCACGTCGCCGGCAGTTTGTTGGCGAGCGGCTCCAGGTACTCCTGCCGGAAGCCCAGCTTCGTAAAAAGCGGCAGCGGCGGTTCGCAGTGGCGCTCCGTGGCGCGAATCAACCGCAGCAGCGCCAGCGATTCCTCGCGAGGCGGCTGATAGATGCAGCCGTAGTCATACAGCACAAGCTGCGGTCCGCTATCGGTTCGGCGAAAACGCAGATTGCCGGGATGGAGATCGGCATGCACGAGCCGCTGCAGGAAGATGCCGTACAGGAACGTGCGCACCAGTTGCGCCGCAAGTTTCTGGCGGCACTCGGGCGGCCACTCGGTTTGAACCGTTTTCCAAGAGTCGCCGTCTTCCCACGTGGAGACGAGGACGCTGTCCGTGGAGAGCTCGTCCAGCACGCGCGGCACGACGAGAAACGGCTCGCGCGCGGCCCAATCGTGAAACCGCCGTTGATGCGCCGCCTCTGCGCCGTAGTCCAATTCGCGGTCGAGATCCTGGCGGATAAGGTCGCGATAGGCCCGCAGATCAAACCCGCGCCGCAGATTGCCGACCGGTGCACTGAGCCAGCCCAGCATCCGCAAATCAGTCTCAATCGCGTCGCGGACGCCCGGGTATTGCACTTTGATGGCAATTTCGACGCCGTCCCGCGTCGTAGCGCGATGTACCTGTCCCAGCGACGCGGCCATTCCGTGATGATCGATTTGCGATAGCACTTCGGAAACTGGCCGTCCCCAGGCACGGGCCAGCAGCGGCTCGATGACTTCCCAAGGGAGCGGTTCCGCCGTTTCTTGTAGCATCGCAAACGACTCGGCGGCGTCGGCGTCGCCATCGGTGAAGCTGAGCATCTGCCCTAGCTTCTGCGGCAGCCCCCGCAGTCGCCCCATGCGTTCGGCGAGATGCCTCCGCACCCGCGCCCGCACCGCCTCATCATCAGCCCAACGCAACTGGCAGGCCGACTTCGCAAGATCAAGATATCCGCTCAGGCGTTGGATGGTGGCCAAAGGCATGGCAAGAGGAGCCAGGGGTCAGGAGCCAGGAGGGACTTCAACGCCCCACTTCTTTTCTCCTTTTCTCCCCTTCTCCTTTTCTCCTCCCACTGAAAACTGAAAACTGAACACCGAAAACTCGCCAACTACCTTCCCGCAGCAACCGCCGTCGATCCCACCACGTTCTTGATCGTGGCGACGAGGAGTTTCTTGTCGAACGGCTTGGTGATGAAATCGGTGGCGCCTTTGCGGAAGGCGTCTTTGAGAATCGTCGTTTGTTCGAGCGCGCTGACCACGATCACCTTCGCGTGCGGGTCGATCGCCAGGATGCCGTCGAGCGCGTGGAGGCCGTCGAACTTCGGCATCACCAGGTCGAGCGTCACGGCGTCGGGGCGCAGTTCCTGAAAGCGCTCGATCGCGTCTTGACCGTTGGCGGCCTCGCCGACGACCTCGAATCCGGCGTCGGAAGCCGCTTCCTTGATCAGCTCGCGAATAATCATCGCGTCATCGACCACAAGTAATCGCACAGCCATGGCTCTTTTTTCCTTCCGCACCGACTCAGCACAAAAAAACGCTTGGTTACAGCACCAACGACGGTTGACCCTGAATTTCAATCGACAAACTTCCATCGGCAGGGTCGAACTCGACGCGCCGACCTTGTTCTCCGCCCAAGTGTTCCGCCACGACTTTGACGCGAGCGGCTTCCAGGGCCTTCTTCACGGCCGCGGCGTTCGCAGCGCCGATCTGCAGCGGGCCGCTGCCGCCGAACATGCTCGCCCCGCCTGCCAGCTTCGCTAGAAACCCGGCGCGGGCCATCGTCTGCTGTTCCATCGCTTGGACCAGTGCGGGGACCGCGGTGTCGGCGAATTTTCCGGATCCGCCGGTGTGCCCCTGCGAATCCGGGAGCACCACGTGCGCCATCGCGGCCACCTTATAGCGCGGATGGTACAGGCAGACCGCGATGCACGAACCGAGCACCGAGATCAGATGCTCCGGCGGCTCGGCCGTGAGCAACTGGCCCATGCCGACGAACGGGGCTCCCAACTTTTTGTTGACCGTGGCGACGCTCATGCGCTCTCTTTCCGACGTAATCACTCGACACCTCCGTGGATACGCTCACGATGCCATGTGCAATGCGGCCGCCATGCGTTTGCGGAGCGCCAGCGTGGGGAGGAACAGCACGTGCCAGTTCAATTCCTCGTTCATCCGATGAAATCCGGTCCGGCAAATCAGCGCCTGATCGCACGTCATCGCCTGGGCGACGAGCGCTTGTTGAAGCACGCTCGCGCCATAGTCCTGCACAAAGTGCGGCGGCGACGGCACCAGCTCGACGTCGATCAGCCGCGTCAAGGCGTTCATGTACGCGCAACCCAGGATGTTTCCGGTCTCGGTCAGCGCCGATTTTTCCAACGCCGTCCAGTCCGGCGTCGAACTCGGTGCACGGCCCAGGAGCGCGGCGGCGAGCTTTCTTCCGTTCGCTTCATCGAACGTGAGAATCATCTCTCCGCCGACTTCGCCCGCTAAGCTCAGTACGACCATCGTGACCAGTTCGTTCGCCCAGTCGAGTTCCTGGCACACCGATTCCATCGGAATCTCGCGCACCTCGTCGAGGCTCAGCGTGATCAGCCCGTTGGTCCAGCGGCACATCGCGGCCGAGGCCTCGTGCGTGGCGGCGCCGAACAGCTCGTGG
>CAZUBB010000006.1:25310-54034 GCA_964618485.1 uncultured Pirellulales bacterium | reverse complement strand
GTAGTTCGCTCGCCGCTCAGTTATCTGAAGAGCACTTTGCCCCCGAGAACGTTTGGTACTTGCATCGCATGCACGAGGCGATGGAAGCTTGGGACGTGCTCGATCCGAACGGCGTGATTGTCACAGTGCGAGAGGTGTTTCGCGGGGCCTACGAGGATCGAGAGATCGAGGCTTCGCTCCAAGAGCTGCCCGAGTGGCTGTAGTCGCCTCGTGAGTACTATCCTCGCTTTGAATCGCACCAGCCTCCCCTCGCCTCTTCCTCCGTGCCCTCCGTGCCTCTGTGGTGAAATTCCTCACCGCACCAGACCCGGTATCGCGTCGAGCGACAGATCATCGACGTCCCCGGCGCGGAGGCGTTCCCAGGCGATGGCGCCAAGGACCGCGTTGTCGGTGCAGAGTTCGCGCGGGGCGATGTGGAGTTCCACGCCGAGTTCGTCGGTCATCCTGGCGAGGCGCTCGCGCAGCAGCCCATTTGCCGCCACGCCGCCGCCGACGCAGAGCAGCTCAGCGCCGGTCCGCTCCAACGCTTGGCGCGATTTGCCGACCAGCACGTCGACCACGGCCGACTGAAAACTGGCGGCTAGGTCGGCCACGAGTTGCGCAGCAAGCGGCTCGCTCGGCCACGGCGTGCCGGGCATCGCTACCGCGTAGCGCACGGCGGTCTTCAGCCCGCTGAAGCTGAACTCCAGGCGATCGCGATCTTTTAGGAACGACCGCGGGAAATCGAACGCCTTGGGATTGCCGTTGGCGGCGGCCTTTTCGATCGCCGGCCCGCCCGGAAATGGCAATCCGAGCAGCGAGCCGACCTTATCGAACGCCTCGCCAGCCGCGTCGTCGATCGTGCCGCCGAGCAAATGGAAGTCGAGCGCGGTGCGGCAATCGTACAGGCTCGTATGCCCGCCGCTGACGATGAGCCCCACACAGGGAAAGACCTCGCGCCCCGCGGCGACTCGGCATGCGTAGAGGTGGCCGTGCAGATGATTGATGCCCACGAGCGGCACCTCGAGCGCCAGGCACAACGCCTTTGCGGCCGCCACGCCCACGAGCAGCGAACCGGCAAGCCCCGGCGTATTCGCGACCGCCACCGCCTGCAGGTCATTAAGCCTCACGCCCGCGCGAGCCAGCGCCTCGTCAATCACCGGCAAGATCCGCTCCAAGTGCGCCCGCGAGGCAATCTCCGGCACCACGCCGCCGAAGCGCTCGTGCAACGCTTCCTGCGAAGCGACCACGCTCGACCGCACCCGCCCCTCGGGATCAATCACCGCCGCCGCGGTTTCATCGCAAGTGGTTTCGAGCGAGAGCAGCACGGCACGAATCAGTAAGAGTTAGAAAACCGCGCCCCAAGCCCAGGGATGGCCGCCACGGTCAAAGTTCTTGTCCCCAAAGCGGCAAGCGGCCTTCCCTGGGATCGCGTTGGATGCCCATCCCAGGGAAGGCCGCACCGAGTCGCTCGAGCGCAGGGAGTCCGTGGTGGCCATCCCTGGGCTTAGGACGATGCACAGTCCGCGACGGCTAGTTCGCTTTGGCCAGTTCGTTCGAGAGGTAGTCGATCGCCTTGGAGAGCTGGCGATCCTCGAACGGCTTATCGGCAGGCTTTTCGGCGGAGCCTTCACCCTCAGCCGCGGGCTTTTCTTCCGTCGCCGCCTCGCCTTCCGCCTTGGCTTCCGCAGCCGGTTCTGCTTCGTCGCGCGGGCGGAGGATGTCGCGTTCGCGCCATTCTTCCATCAGGGCGAACGTTTCGTCGTTCGAGAACTTCACTTCATAGCCTTCGTTCGGTTTCACGCCCCATTCGTCGGTCTCTTCCGACTTGGGGCCGCGGTGGATGTTCTTGCCGCTCGGGCGCCAATAGCTGGCCGTCGTGAGCTTGAGGGCGCTCTTGCCTTCCTCGAGATCCACGACGTTCTGCACGCTCCCCTTGCCCCAGGTCCGCTCGCCGATGACGATCGCGCGATCGTGGTCTTGCAGGCAGGCCGCCACGATTTCGCTGGCGCTGGCGCTAAAATGATTCACCAGCACCACCATCGGAAAGTCTTCGTACGTCCCCGCCTTTACCGCGTCCCAGGTCCGTTCCGGAGTGTTCTTACCTCGCGTGCTGACGATTCGGCCGTCGGTGACAAACAGGTCGGACACCTCGATCGCCGAATTCAACAACCCGCCGGGATTGAATCGCAGGTCGAGAATCAGCCCTTTCATGCCCTTCGATTGGAGTTGCTTGACTGCCTCGCGCAGCTCCCGGGTCGTGTCGCGGCTAAAGGCGGTGAGCCGCAAGTAGCCGATTTTCTTGTCGGCGTCGAGCATGAAGTTCCAGGTGTCGTCTTCGTTGCGGCCGATCCCCAGCACCGACTGCACGTGGACGACCTCGCGCTCGATCGTATAGGTCTCGCGCTTGCCGTTGGGATGAATCACGACCAGCGTTACCTTGGTTCCCGCTTCGCCCTTCATGCGGCGGACCGCCTCGTCGAGCGACCAGCCCTCGGCCGATTCGCCATTCACTTCCACGATCCGGTCGCCGGCCATCAGCCCGGCGCGGTAGGCCGGCGTGCCGTAGAGGGGGCTGGTAATGCGGATGCCGCCGTTGCGGTCGGGGCCGACTTGAATGCCGATGCCGCCGAATTCCTGCTCGACGCTGGTCTTGAAGCGGCTCAGCTCTTCCGGGCTGATGTAGTTGGAGTAGGGGTCCAGCTTCTCGAGAATCCCCTTGATGGCGGCCTCGAACAGTTCGCGACGGTCGATGTCCTCGACGTAGTTCCGCTCCACCTGATCGAGCGTGTCGGCGAGCACCTTGTAGAGCTCGTAATATTCCTCACGTTCCTTGCGTTCGGCCTCTTTCGAGTCGGCCGCGGGGGCCGCCTCGGCCGCCACGAGCGCCGCCGGCGCCACGAGCCAGATCACCGTCAGAGACGCCGCCACCCAGGACCGGATCGCCATAGCAGGAAGTTCCTTTGTTTGCTCCGGACATGCACTACTAGGTGGAGTATACGCCTTCCCCCGCGGAGCCAGCAAGCAATAGGCGCAAGCCCTTTCTTGGGAGTTCGATCTGCTTTACTTGCCCGTTGCGCCAGCGAGGGAGAGAGGATGTCGCTGCATGTTCGATGTCTTACCTGCTTGCTGCGTCAACTCTCCCTCGCTGGCGCAACGGGCTAGTAAATTGAAGCCACGCGATACCCCTTATCGCCAAGCGTCCGCCTCGCGACGTCACGCCCTAAGCCCAGGGATGGCCGCCAAAGGCGATTTTTCGTCCCAACAGCCGCCATCGGCCCTCTCTAGGATGCAGCACCCTTCTGTCGGGTGGGTCGTCACCCACTTTCCAGCCGACGCCAAACTTTTTCCAACTTTTTTCACGGCCGGCGCGAACCCTTTTTTCCGATTGGTCCTCTGAGCAGGGGTACGTCGTATTTCCCGCCCTGGGGGCGGTGCGTATGATGGTAGGCTTGCCCTAGGCCGCGGGGAAACCCGGCCGAAGGCTTCCTTTTTGGACGGCGTCCGATGGTCGGACGCCGGGTGCGGCCCACCGACGGGCCACGGTCCTCGGGTTTTCATTTTCTACCCTCGGATTCTCTCATTACGGGCGCGTTAGCGCAAAGGAGCGACCCATGCGTTGCATTACGAACATTGCCGGCACCACGACCAACGTCATTGGCAATTGCCAGGACATCGTCGTCGTTGTCACGGGTGATGTCGTGCGCATGGTCGACCGCGCGCGCCATCTTGCAGCAAGGCACGCCACCGCGTTGCCGGCACGACTGTGGAAAGCCGCTAAACCGCGGCCCAAGTCGTGGCTCTCCGAATCGTATTCGCGACTCGCATCAGAGGTCGCGTTTATGGGACGTGAGAGTCAACCGGTGAGTGGCATGCCCTGTTCGTCGTGCGGAACTGCGTGACCGGCCAGTAACTGGCCACACTCAATCCGCTCCTGACGACGAACGGCGGCACCCTGACCGCGGCCGGTAGCGATGGTTCGTTTCCATCGCCTGCCTTTCCGGCCCACGACGGTCAGTTTCTACGTGCTTTGGACCATCGTTCGCGCAAGGAGAGAATCAATGACCGCTGCAACTGCCGTGGAGGCAGAAGAATACTCACAGCTCGCGCTCGACGTGCGCGCCGCGCAGGACGGGGATCGCCGGGCCTTCGGCGCACTCATCGAGCGCTATGAATCGACCGTGTACAGCATCGCCTTGCGGCGCTTGCGCAATCATGCCGAGGCCCAGGAGTTGACCCAAGAGGTCTTCGTCCAGGTCTTGCGCAAGATCAGCCAGCTCCGTGAGCCGGACGCGTTCCCGGGTTGGTTGCGCTCCATCACGCAACGGATGGCGATCAACCGCGCCGTTCGCGGCGGGCATGCGCTCGCGACTGATCCCTCGACGTTGGAAGCGAGCTGCGCCGAGCGCGAAACCCCGCTCGGCCGCGCGCTCGCCAGCGAACGGGCGGAGCAGGTCCGCGACGGGCTCAAGCGGCTCGGGCGCATGGATCGCGAAACGCTCGTGGCGTTCTACGTCGAAGGGCAATCGTTGGCGGAAATGAGCGACGCCTTCGAATCGCCCGTCGGCACGATCAAGCGCCGCTTGCACGTGGCACGGAAGCGCCTCGCGCGGGAATTGGAAACGATGGCCGTGTGAGGAAAGTGCGGAGTGATGAGTGATGAACAGGGCCCGTCGAGCTTGCTCGGCGGGCCTTTTTTGTGCAGGCGGGAGGCCGGAGGCTGGAGGAGGAAGCACGAAGCTTTGTTGTGACGCGGTCTCCTGACCGCGTCACTGCGCGGTTCGCCGATTCAGGAGACCTTCGGTCGAAGCGGTGTCACGGTCGGGAGACCGTGCCACAACTGTCAATGGGCCGACATCGAAAAGAACTGAAAACTGAACACTGAAAACCGAAAACTCCTGCCTCCCCCTTCTTTTCTCCTTTTCTCCTCTTCTCCTCTCCATTAATATTCACTCGGCGGCGGCTTGATCCCCAACTCGCGATTCATTTCCGTGATCGCGCCGGGGTCGCGGATCAGTTCCAGCATCACTTGCGGGAACGGGAGCGCGCCGAGTGCAACCGCGCGTTGCACGATGTACGGCACGGGGCTGTGCGGTTCCATGCGTTGCAGCGCGAGCGCGGCGTCGTTGAGTTGCTTGTACAGATCGTCCCGCGTCACGGCCCGCGGCGCCTGGCGTACGACGACCGTTTGACCGCCGCTCGACTCTTCCGACGCGGCCGATTCCGCTTCCGCGGGAGCTTCGTCGCCTCCTTTGCGGGCGACCACCTGCTTGGAGAGCGTGGCCCCTTCTTCGATCGCCGGGCGGACGTAGCTCAGGCCGGGGGCCTCGCCTCCCATCTTCATCCGCAACTCGTTCGTAAGCTGCTTGAGTTCCTGCAGCGCCTGCGCGGCGTCGGCCGCCGTCTTGCGGCATTGCTCCGGCGTGGCATTGAACACCGCCTGCTCGATCATATCGTTCGAGAGGCCTTGCTTGTTCTCCCGCGCGAGCTGCCAATGGACCGAGCCGTATCGTTCCGAGCCCGCGATGACGATCGGCAGGCTGCGAATGGTGTTCGGAAACACGGCGCCGCGGTCCGGATCGTCGAGCCAGTTGAACGGCGCGGCGCGGACCTCGAGATCGTCGTCCTCATCGAGCGCCGGATCGAGGCGGTCCCAGCAATTATTGACCAACTGCCGGAACAAGTGCAGGCCGTCGCGCAAGCCCGCGTAGCCGTGGACGCGGGCGAGTCCCTCGGTGAGCCGCGCGGCAATGAGCAGGTTTTTCGATTTCTCCGTCAGCGTCTGCTGGCAAAGGCGGATCACGCCCGGCCAGTCGGCGCGAATCGGTTCCTCGGGCCGGAGCGGATCGTCTTCGGCGAAGTCGGCCGGATTCACATCGCGGCGCATTTCATCGAGCTTCTCGCGGACATCGAAGGGAACGGAACCGCCGGCCGGCTCGTCTTCCGAAATCGGCTGCAGCAGCGCGAGGAAGTCAATCGTCGCCGGAGAGCTGTTCGGAAGTTCGCCGTATTTCGTGGCCTGTTGCGTCGCGCGGACCGCCGCGGCGAGATCTTCAGTATCCATGGCTACACTCTTGTTCGCGGCGTCCGTCGTTTCGATCGGTTCATCCTCGGGCTCGCTCGACGCCTCTTCGGGGGCGTTGTCTTCCGCTTCGCTCGTTCCGCTGTCGTCCGTATCGCTGTTGTCCGGCTCGTCGTCGCCGAGGTCGGCCAGCATCGCGTCGAGGTCGATCTCCTCCTCGTCGCTCTCTTCGGCCGGAGATTCCTCCTCCTCGGCCGACTCCTCTTCATCCTCGTCGTCGCCGCCCAGACCGGCTAGCAGCGCGTCGAGGTCGACTTCTTCCTCTTCCGATTCCGCCGCGCCGTCGTCTGCAGCGTCATCCGAGGGCTCATCGTCGGAGTCGTCGTCGCTCGACTCTGCATCCGCATCGTCGTCGTCGGTATCGTCGTCGTCATCTTCATCGCCGCCGAGGCCCGCTAAGAGCGCGTCGAGGTCATCGTCGCCCGAGCCGCTTGACGATTCTTCATCACTCGAATCCTCGTCGTCGCCGGAATCGTCGTCGTCTCCGGCGAGGAGCGCAGCGAGGTCGTCGTCTACCTCGGAATCGCTGGCCGGCGTTTCCGTTGACTCATCCTCCGTCGCATCGTCCGAGCTTGCTTCCTCGTCCGCATCAGAGTCCGAATCCTCGTCGGCATCATCGTCATCGTCGCCGCCCAGGCCGGCCAACAGGGCGTCGAGGTCGACTTCTTCTTCCTCTTCGCTGGCGGAGTCCTCTTCCGGCTCGTCGTCGCTGGGCGCTTCCTCGTCGCTGGATGCTTCCGCGTTGTCGTCATCATCTCCGCCGAGGCCAGCGAGCAGCGCGTCGAGATCGACTTCCTCTTCGTCCGCGGCGTCGGAGGAGTCGTCGTCCGAGGAATCGTCGCTCGAGTCGCTCTCGTCCGAGTCGCTGCTATCCGAGTCCGAATCGTCGTCATCGCTGGACGATGCGTCGTCGTCATCGTCGCTGGAATCGGAGTCCGAGTCGTCATCATCTCCGCCGCTGTCGGCCAACAGCGAGGCCAGCGCGTCGTCGACTTCGGGATCGTCCGACTTGACTTTCGACGACTTCGGCGGCGGGCCGCCTTGCAGGTTGACGCTCTCCGACGGTGCTTCGACCGGCGAGCGGAGCTTGACCTTGCCGCCGCCGGTCCATTGACCTGCCAAGAGCGGTTGCGAAGCCGACAGCGAGCGCACTGCCGCCAGTTCCACGAGATCGCGCCCTTTGAACGACAGCACCGGAATGAGCCCGAGCGCCCCGAGGGCAGTGCCGACCGTGGAGGTAAAGCGCACTTCGGTGACGACGCCGATGTCCTCGTCGTCCTCATCCCGATAGGCATGCACCGGCATGTTGTCGAGCGACTTCTTTTCGGCGGGGTTCATCCCCCAGCCTTTGTCCATGAAGCCGAGCGCCAACAGCGTCGCGGCGGCGATCGCGGGATTACCCCACAGATAGCCTGCCGGCTTGCCGTCGAATTCCTCGAACGGAATCGAATCGGTCGGGCGATAGTGATCGCCAAACGGCGGCCGCAGCAGGAAGCCCGGCGTGGCAAGCGCCAGGTAGCTGGCTTCCGGAAGCGCTCGCAGCGCCTTCCACGCTGCTTCGAGTGCCGGCTCGAGCTCGTAGCTCTCGCGTCGCGCCGTCGCGCCTTCCATCGCAGAGAGGAACGGTCCACCAGCGTGCGACACGATTTGCGCGATTCGCCCCAGCAGTGCCGCGTCCTCTTCGCTGAGCGCGAAGGAATACAAGCCGACGATCATCCCCCAGGGGACGCCATCGGGCGCGGCGGCCGACTTGGTGACCAGCAAATCGTAGAACGCCGATTGCGCGAGGTCGTCGGCTGCGGCCAGGTCGGCGCGCAGCTCGGCGGCCGTCACGTCATAGAGCACGACCTGCACGCGGCGATCTTTCGCGACGCGACGCAGCAGCAGCGCCAGTCCGCGCCAGGCGCTCTCCAACGCCTGGTAGGCCGGGTGCCGCAGCACTTCGCGCATCTGGAGCGCCGCTGGAGAGCCGATCTTATCCTCGCGCGAGTCTTCCAGCTTGTTGAAGACGTCCGCGGACTTGTAGATCGGGTCGGGATGAAAGTCGTCCAGCTCGCGGAATTCCAACTCGATCTCGTCCCCGGAAGCGACCGTGAACGCAAGTTTCGGTTCCAGCTCTTCCATCAACTCGTCGAGCCCGTCAAAGGTCGCCTTGCGCGGGCGGAGCGATCGCAGTTCGTCGGCGGAGCGCGGCGCGTCGCGATCGGCGCGACCGGAAAAGTCTCCCCACACGGCGATCCGCAAGGGCGTCTCGTCGGTGGCGGCGAAGTCCGGGCGTGACGCCTCGAGCTGGCCGAAATTCGGGGAGTCTGACACGGCGGCGATGCCCTCGCTGATCCATAGCGTGGCGACAGCACGCCGCACGGCCGGTGGTGCGGCGCGCGGCATGACGAACGGCGCATCTCCGCCGATCGTTCCTATCTACCATCGCGGATTTTTCGACGTAACTTTGCTAGTCCATTCTAGCCACGGTTTCGCGCGATCGTAACGATCGAACCGCCCCCGTGTTTTGCTGCCCGCAAGCCCAAGCCCAGGGTTGGCCGCCACGGACAATGTTTCCATCCCCAACGCCGCAGACGGCCTACCCTGGGATGTAACGGCGCCATCCCAGGGAAGGCCACACCGGGTCGTTCGAGCGAAGAATGCCCGTGGTGGCCATCCCTGGGCTTGAGAGCGAGCGGGGCTTGAACACGAACTTTCTCCCGGGGCTTTGCAAGTCTGCAGCCGCCGGAGATATTGCAGTCGAGTAAACTTGAGCAACCGCTGAGATTGATTGGCCGCCGGAGCGCCCCTCGCACGGACGGCGCTGGACCGTCCGGAGCAAGGCATGTATTCGCAGACCAATCGGCCGATCGGCATCACGACCCCGCTGGGGGCGGACGTCCTGCTGCTGGAGTCCTTCCATGCCAATGAGGCGATTTCCCGGCAGTTTCGGCTGGAGCTGGTACTGCTCGCGCAGCCAGAAAAGGTCGTCGAATTCGATAAACTGCTCGGACAGGCAGTCACGGTCTGGCTGGAGTGCATCAACGGCGCGAAACGCTACTTCAACGGGGTGGTCACGCAACTCTCCGAGGCCGGCGAAGTCCGCGCGGCCGATACCGGCGCCGTCTTCCTGCGTTACTGGGCCGAAGTCCTCCCCAAGGTCGATTTGCTCCGCCACCAGGTCCGCTCGCGCGTCTTTCAGCAGTTGAGCGTGCCGGACATCCTCAAGAAGGTGCTGACTGGCTTCGACGTCTCCTGGGAAACGCAGGGGACCTATAACCCGCGCGACTACTGCGTGCAATACCGCGAGAGCGACTTCGATTTCGCCAGCCGCTTGATGGAAGAAGAGGGCATTTTCTACTTCTTCAAGCACGCCGACGGTTCCCACAAAATGATCGTCGCCGACAAGGCGCAATCGCATCCCGACCTGGATCCCAAGGAAGTCCTTTACAACGATTTCGTCGGCCTGCGCGATCGCCGCACGATCGAAGACCGGATCGTCGAGTGGTCGAAGTCGCAGGAACTCCGAGCCGGCAAGGCCACGCTCTGGGACCACACGTTCGAGACCATGGACAAAAACTACGAGTCGACCAAGCCGGTGCTCGAATCCGTGGCCGTCGGCACAGTAACGCACAAGCTCAAGGTCGGCGGGAATGACGCGTTTGAGCTGTACGATTTTCCCGGCGGCTTCGCGGGACGTTACGACGGCGTGGCGCCGGGCGGCGGCGATCGCGCGAGCGACCTCTCGAAGATCGCGGCCGACGGCACGCGGACCGTCGAGTTGCGGATGCAGGAAGAGACCGCGCCGGCGCTCCGCGTGCATGGGGCCGGCAACGTGCGCCCCTTCACGGCGGGCAGCAAGTTCGACTTCAAGAACCACTACAACGGCGACGGCAGCTACGTCATTCTCGACGTGCAGCACGCCGCGAGTCTCGAAGGGGCCTACACCACCGGCGAGACGGTGAAACTCCGTTATCAGAACGAGTTCAACTGTCTGCCGGCGGCGCTGCCGTACCGCCCGCCGCGCGCCACGCGCAAGCCCACGGTGCTGGGCACGCAAACGGCGCTCGTGGTCGGCGCGGCCGGGCAAGAGATCTTCACGGACAAGTATGGTCGCGTGAAAGTGCAATTTTTCTGGGACCGCGAAGGGAAGAAGGACGCCAACAGCTCCTGCTGGGTTCGCGTCGCGCAGCCCTGGGCCGGTAAGCAATGGGGCGGATTCTTCCTGCCGCGCATCGGCCAGGAAGTGCTCGTCGACTTCATGGAAGGCGATCCCGACCAGCCGATCATCGTCGGCAGCGTCTACAACGCGGAAAACATGCCGCCGTACACGTTGCCGGACAACATGACGCGCTCCACGATCAAGACCCGCAGCACTACCAAAGGAGCCGCGGAGAACTTCAACGAAATCCGCTTCGAAGACAAGAAAGGCGAAGAGGAGGTCTACGTTCACGCCGAAAAAGACTTCAACCGGGTCGTCGAAAACAACGACACCCTCAAGGTCGGCTTCGAGAAGAAGGACAAGGGCAATCAGACGATCGACATTCACAACGATCGCACCGTGACGATCGCCGAGGGCAACGAGCTCTTCACAGTGAAGAAGGGCACGCGCACCGTCAATGTCGACACCGGGGACGACACGCACAAGGTCGCCAAGGGGAATCGCATCGTCAATGTCGATACCGGCAACGACACGATCACCGTCAAGACCGGCAACCGCGCGATCAACGTCGACACCGGCAACGAGACCCACACGATCAAGACCGGTAATTTCGAACTGGGGGTCAATGCCGGCAAGGCGACGACCGAAGCGGCGCAATCGATCGAACTCAAAGTCGGTGGCAACTCGATCGTCATCGATCAGAAGGGGATCACCATCAAGGGCACGATGATCTCGATCGAAGGCTCCGCCAAACTCGACTTGAAGGGCGCGATGGCCACGCTCAACGGATCCGGCGTAGTGACCATCCAAGGCGGCATCGTGAAGATCAACTAATTATGTTCGTTACGCTGCAAATCACGACCGGGCCGCTCGCAGGACGCAAGGCCCATTTGCGCGCGGGTCAGACGCTCAAGGTCGGCCGGACCGAGTGGGCCGATTTCTCCGTTCCACCCGACGCGCAACTGGCCGAAGTGCATTTCGCCCTGGCGTGTCACGCCGGCGCCTGCACGATTCGCGACGTCAGTGGCGCCGGCGGACTGCTGGTGAATGGCAAGAAGGTGGCTGAGGCCGTGGTCCGCGCCGGGGACGTCATCGAAGCTGGTTCGACGAAGTTCGCCGTGCGCATTGAGGAACCTGCCGGCAGCGGCGGTGTAGCTGCCGTCGCGGCTGCGGGCGTCGCAGCGGGCGCGGTGAAGCCCAGCGCCGGCAGCGGTTTTGCGCTCATTGAAACGCCGCTGGCGATCGATGTGTGCAAGAAGTTTACGCTCGACGAACCGGCGCAAGCGCTGTTGACCGACAAGCAGAACTGCCGGCAGTTTTTCGAACTGCTCGTGGGACGCGAAATGTTCCACGACGCCACGCGGTTCCTTGCCCAGGCGTTGCCGAAGCGCGAAGCGGTCTGGTGGAGCACGATCTGCGTGAAGGCCTATCTCGAGAGCAAGCTCTCCGCGGCCGACCGCGCCGCGGTCGACGCGGCGAGCGGCTGGGTCGCCGATCCGCAGCAAGAGCGCTGCCGGGCCGCGGAAAAAGCGGCCGAGGCGACGCGTCACGAAACTGCGGCGAGTTGGTGCGCGGCGGCCGCCTTCTGGAGCGGTGACAGCCTCGCCCCCGCCGACCTCCCGCCGGTCCCGCCCAATGACACCCTCACCGGCCAGGCGGTTCATGTAGCGATCAACCTCACCGCCGCGGTGGACGACCCCCGCGCGGCCCCCGAACGCTTCCGCACCTGCCTGCAACTCGGCGCCGCCGTCGCGGACGGCAAGAACCGCTGGCCAGAAAAGAACGGGTCTTAGTCGGTGCTAGGCTGGAGTGATTTCATACAGCGGACCAGGCCGAATCGGCGAAAAGCTCCTTGATCGCCGCCAGCGATGCAGTCATTCGCTCTTCGTGCGATCCGCGGAGTAACAGCCACGGAGCGTCCTGGCTTCGCAGCGTTTCTTCGAACCAGCCGTGCATTGCGTGGCGGATCGCTTCGCCGTCGCGGATGCCGTCTTGTACGAACGGAATCTCGTCCCCCGTCAGCAGGTACAAGTCGCAGCGATCGCGGTTCGCGATTTCGACGACGTCCTGGGTCGGAGCGCCGAGATAGCGTCGTTGCCAAAGGACAGTAGCGAACGCGTTGGTATCGCAAATCACGACGCGATTGGCCTGCCGCGCCGCGTCATTTTCACGACGCTGCTGCTCGCACGCGATCCATGCGAACTCTTCGGCCCGCCATTCCGACTCTCCACGAGCCAGCTTTTCGTAGGTGTATTCGCGCCCGTATTCCTCCACCCACGACGTGTGGAGTCGTTGCGCGAGGGCGGCGGCCAACGTCGTGGTCCCTGTCGACTCGGCCCCCAGCACGCAAACGCGCTTTGCATACCACGCTCGCACCGGCGGCGTCAGGCATTGCCAATGCCGATAGGGATCGCGCCGAATCTCGCTCGCTCGACACGCGACGCGCTCGCGCGCCGGATCCACCATGACGTGCTGCGCGCCCATCAGCGCTGCGTAGCGAGGTCCGTACTCTTCCGAGGTAAACACAGCGTCCGGAGGCGAACCCAGCCAACGGATAGTATTCTCCGCCCAAACGCGCGAGTCCTTCTCGTCGTAGCGATCGTCAATAACACGCACGTCGGCCGTGGGGTGCAATTCCGCGAGCCAGGCGGCGCGCAACCGGCCCGGTATCGTGTCCTCGGGTCGCTCGCAGACGATCACGGTCAGATTTCGACACGCGTCGAGCGCCGTTTCGATCAACAGCGAATGCCCTCGGTGCGGCGGATAGAACTTGCCGATGCAAACTCCGCGATCGAACATCACGCAGACTCCGGCACGACGGCGCTCAATCGCATCGATTTACGCCAAGTCACAACGCCCTGAACGCAAAGCGCCAAAAAAACACCGTAGAGAATCGCCGTGAGCGGTAAGCTCCGGCTCAGGTACAGTGGCACGTAAATCAGATCGGCGGCGATCCAGAAGAACCAGTTCTCGAATCGCTTCCGGCAGAGCAGGAACTGCGCGATAAGACTGAGCGCCGTGGTGAGGGCATCCCAAAACGGCGCCGCGCCGCCGACGAGGATCGATATCTCGCGCATCGCGAAGGTTCCCGCTACCAGGAAGGCCGCGGCGCCCCACCATTCCAACGGCGTCGTTCGACTGACCCTCAGCGCGGACCGATCGAACCCGCCCACGAGCCACTGTCGCCAGCCGTACGCGCCGAGGATGAAGTACACGACCTGGAGCGACATGTCGGCGTAGAGGCGTCCCTGCCAGAACAGCACGAAGAACACGACATTATTCATCAACCCGATCGGCCAATTCCAGACGTTCTCGCGAACGACCAGCCACACGCAGAGGCCGCCGGTGATGAAGCCGAGAATCTCGGTGACGCTCAAGGGCATCGAACTTACGTTTTCAATTCGCTCAGTTGAACCAACGCGGATCGAACCGCAGCAACGCCCGAAGCCGGCGCCTGACACGTTACGCCGCTACAGACAAACAGCGTCGGTAACTGGTTCGCCTTCTTGCCGTGAAACGTCGCGTCGAGCGGCGCGCCGGCCTCGATCGGTGCCGTCGATCGCAGCGCCACGCTCACCCGGGGAAGAAACCGCCGGCGCAACTCGTTAAGAACGGCTCTTGTTTCCGCGGCATCTTTATCAGCCAGGAACACTAACTCCGTCGCCGGGCCAAGATACACGTCGAGCGCCAAGAGCATCTGCCCCATGCCGGTTGGGTATTGCTCCAGAAACGGCGTGACCGCCTGCAACGTGCGCTCGGCGGCCTGCTGGTACTTCGCGTCGCCCGTAAGTCGTCCGAGCTTCCCCAGCACCGTCGCCGCCGCGGCGTTCCCGCTCGGGACCGAGCTGTCGAGCGCATCCTTCTGCCGCGCGATCAATGCCTCATGCCGGTCGCTCGTGTAGTGAAACCCACCATCCGCCGAGGCGAAACGTTCGAGCACGATGTCCATCAGTCGCTTCGCCTCGCCGATCCAGTGCTCGTCGAACGTGGCTTCGTACAACGCGACGAGTCCCGCGGCGAAGCATGCGTAGTCGTCGAGATAGGCGTCGAAACGCGCTTCGCCCAATCGCCAGCTATGCGCCAGTTCGCCCTTCGCGGTGCGCATCGAAGCCAGCAGGAACTCGGCGGCGCGTTGGGCGGCCTCGACGTAGCGCGGTTCCGCGAGCGCCGCGCCGGCCACGGCCATCGCCTCGATCATCAGGCCGTTCCAACTCGTGAGCGTCTTGTCGTCGAGGCCCGGCCAAACGCGGGCGTTGCGCGCAGCGAGCAACTGCGCGCGGCATTCGGCCATTTCGGCGCGGAGTTGATCTTCGGAAAAGCCCAGGATCTTTGCGCACTGTTCCCAGGTTTTGGGGCGATTGAGAATGTTGTGCCCCTCGAAGTTCCCCTCGGCGGTGATGTCGTAGATATAGGCGAAACGTTCCGCGCGCTCGCCGAGCAATGCCTGCACTTCATCGAGCGACCAGACGTAGAACTTTCCTTCTTCCCCTTCGCTGTCGGCGTCCTGCGTGCTGTAAAAATTCCCCTGGGGGCCAGTCATCTCGCGGAGCACGTAATCCAGCGTGTGGCGCACGACGTGCGCGTAATCCTCGCGTCCTGTCGCCTGATACACTTCGACGAGCGCCGAGGTCAGCAAGGCATTGTCGTAAAGCATCTTCTCGAAGTGTGGCACAAGCCACTGCGCGTCGACCGAATAGCGGTGGAAGCCGCCGCCGAGCTGATCGTAGAGGCCGCCGGCCGCCATCTTGTCGAGCGTGCGCGTGACTATCGTCAGCAGGCCGTCGCGCCGCGTGCGTTGCCAAACTCGCAGCAGAACGCGCAGATCCATCGGATGCGGAAACTTCGGCGCGCCGCCAAAACCGCCGTGCTGATGATCGTAACTCCGCTCCAGCGCCGCCGCGGCGCGCGAAAGCAAACCGGCGTTCAACGCCTCTTTCGCCGGTTCGGCCCATTTTTCCAGGCGACGAACGCTTTCCGTGAGATTCGCCGCCGTCTCCTCGACTTGATCCGGTCGATCGCGCCACGCTTCGAGCACCGCTTGCAGGATGCGATCGAAGCCCGGCATGCCGCGGCTGTCGTGCGGCGGCCAATAGGTTCCGCCGTAGAACGGCCGCAGATCAGGCGTGAGAAACACCGACATCGGCCAGCCGCCGCGCCCGGCAATCATCTGCACCGCGTGCATATAAATCTGATCGAGGTCGGGCCGCTCCTCGCGATCGACCTTGATGCAGACGAAGTGCTCGTTGAGTTGCCGCGCGATCGCCTCGTTCTCGAAGCTCTCATGTTCCATCACGTGGCACCAATGGCACGCCGCGTAACCGATCGAAAGAAAAATCGGCTTCTTCTCCGCCTTCGCCCGCGCATGCGCCTCAGCGCCCCAGGGATACCAATCCACCGGGTTCTCCGCATGCTGGAGCAAATAAGGACTGGTTTCGCGCGCCAGACGGTTGGACATTTTGAGAGGAGAAAAGAAGAAAAGGAGAAGAGAAGAAAGGAATGGGAACCCATGTTGTGGCAAGGTCTCCGGACCTTGCCACCGCTTCGACCGAAGGTCTCCTGAATCGGCGATCCGCGCAGTGACGCGGTCAGGAGACCGCGTCACAACCAATGTTTACAAACTTCTTTTCTCCTCTTCTTCTTTTCTCCTTTTCTCCTCCCCCCTCACTTCCTCACAATACTGCCGCGCCGCCTTCTCGATCTCCTTCCCCAACTCCGCAAACTGCTTCACGAATTTCGGCACGCTGCCGTGCGTCAGGCCGAGCATGTCGTACGAGACCAGCACCTGGCCGTCGCAGTGCGGGCCGGCGCCGATGCCGATCGTGGGGACGCTCACGTGCGCGGTGATCTCCGCCGCAAGTTCCGCCGGAATCGCCTCCAGCACCATGCCGAACGCGCCGGCTTCTTCCGCTGACTTGGCGTCGGCGATCAAGCGCTCGCGATCGCGCTGCATCTTGTAGCCGCCGAGCTGGTGGACGCTCTGCGGGCGCAAGCCGACGTGCGCCATCACCGGAATGCCCGCAGTCACCAGCGCGCGGATCACTTCGGCCTGGTCCTGCCCGCTTTCAATTTTCACGGCCTGGCAACGGGTTTCCTTGAGCAGCCTTCCCGCCGCTTCCACGGCCTTGTACGGACCCAAGTGATTCGTAGGAAACGGCATGTCGACGATCAACAGCGCGCGTTTCACGGCGCGGCCGACCATCTCGGCATGATAGATCATCTCGTCGAGCGTCACCGGCAGCGTGTTGGCGTGCCCTTGGATGATCATCGAGAGCGTATCGCCGACCAGAATCGCGTCGACTCCCGCGGCGTCGATCCAGGCGGCCATCGGAAAGTCGTAGGCCGTCAGCATGGCGATCTTCCGCCCCCGGGCCTTCATCGCCACGAATTCCGGAACGGTAAGCTGACGAACCGGGTCGGACATGAGAGCAAGTTCCGGGGGGCGCGGCGGGAAGGTTCCCGAATTGTTACCGGCAACCCAATCGTCGGCAATGCGGCGCGCGAGCCGGAAGCGTCAGCGCCCGGAGTGACGCGTTTTTCGCCACCGTGCTCAATGGCGCGATTGACACTTGCCCGCTTCGGTCGCGCAAGACGAGGGTGCCTGGGGCTGGGGTAACGGAGAAAACCGCGGGAACGCTAAACGGCTGGGGCATCGTGACGACGTGCTGGTGTGATCATCGAAGCCCCAGAGTCCTCGACGCGAGTTACTGCGTGCCCGGAGCCCCTGCCCCAGGCACCCATCAAACGGCGCACACCATCGGAACTCGTTCGTGGAACTGCGCCGCTACGGCGCCTCCACGGTCACCGCCATCACCACCGGGGCCGTGGCGTCCTCCCCTTTCACCAGTTCAATCCGTTCAATCACTTCCGGTTTCGACGGCTCGATCGCCAGGTAGCGAATCTGCCGGCCCTGCAAATCGAAGGCGAATTCGGAACCAGGCACGTCGACGCGGCGGATGTAGTCGGCGAAGTGAACGCCGTTCTTCAGCTCGTGGTCTTCGCTCGTGCCGTCGGCGAAGTGCAAACGCACGATCATGCTGACCGATCCTTCGCCGGCCGCGGGGTATCCCCAGCCGGAGACGCCGCTCAGGAAGTGAATCTTTTTCGCCGGCGCGTTGCAGGTCAGCTCGGCGCTGCGCGGCATCGTGGGCGGCAAGGTTCCATTCGGGCTATACAGCATGATCGCGTTCGCCGAGCGGCCCTGCCGCGGATCGACCAACACGAACGGTACTTCGTCCACCGTCTTCGGTCCCCAGTCGTCGAAGATCAGCCGTTCCGCCTCGGCCTCCGTACTGTAAAACATTCCCTTCACTGTCGTGACGCGGGCGATTTTCGACAAATCGAGCGGCAGGTACTTCCCGCGCGCCGTGAGGAACTCCAGCAGGTTCGTCAGTTCTTCTTGCGAAACCTGTTTTTCAAAGCCCTCGGGCATCAGCGATTTGCGCGACGCGGCCAGCGCAGCGATGTCCTCGCGCAACAGGCTGTGCGTCTTTCCCTCGGCGTCGATCAGCTCGATCGACGTCCGCGATTCCGAGGCCAGCAGCCCCGTGAGCACCAGACCTTCTTCGGTTTCGACGGTATAGACGCGGAAGTTACCTTCCACGCTCTTGCTGGGATCGATGATGTTCCCCAGCAATTCCGCCTTCGGATGCACCGCCATGCCGGTCAGATCGGGGCCGATCCGTTTGCCTTCGCCGCTGTGCATGTGGCAGATTGAGCAATGCTTCGTGAACACCGCCTTGCCGGCGACCGCGTCGCCATGCGCTTGCGCGAGCGGCAGCAACTCTTCGAGCACCTTCTGACGATCCGGATCCGGCAGCGCTCCGCCGGCCGCCATCACGCGCTCCGCCCTGGCGCGAATCCGGCGATCGGGATGCGCTAACAGCGCCTGTTTTCTGTCGAGCGCCAGATCGCCGAGCAACTCAGGGCGTTCCACTGCGGCCGCGAGCAGGGCGCGGGTCCATTCCGGACGGCTTAAGAGCACGTTATACGCATTGGCCTTGGCGTCCGGCGGCAGCTCGTCCAGACGATCTAGCAATCGCGCCGCGGTTTCCGCCGCGGTACTCAGTTCGAGCGCCCTCAACCAGCCGGCGGCCAGCGACGGCGGCGTGCGCGGCGTGATCTGCTCTAATAATTGATCGACGGCGCCAATGTTCGCCGATTGAAATTCGATAAACTCGCGCGCCGCCGCGATCCGCCGTTCTTCGCGGGCGTCTTCGTTCAACGCTTCGGCCAATAGCACCGCGGTCAACGCTTCCGCCTGTTTCGCCAGCCGTTCGCTTCCCCAGCGCGAGGCCAGTTTCACGAGCCCACCGCGCGTGCCAGGGGAGAGTTTGGCCGCGATCTTCTCCAGGTCATCTTCCATCTTCGCGTCGACCGGCAACTTGGCGTCGGCCGGCCAGCCATCGACAAACCCGCCGATCATCGTCTCGACGACGGCCGGTTCGGCGTCGGCCAGCTTCGCGATCAGCGCCTTGATCGACTCATAATTCCGTTCCCGTGCGTAGTGTCCAGCCACGATTCGAGTGACTTCCGACGCCTTGCCACTTGGGGGATCGTCGCTCGCTACAAGCATCAAGAAGGGCTCGCTGTGCGCGGCCGCCGCGCAGGTGGCCGCGTCGGGAATCCAGCGATCGTTTGCATTGCTGGCGTCCGTGAGCATCGACAGCGCTGTCGCCGCCGCTTCCTTACTTGGTTTCAACTCCGCCAGTGCGAGTAAGACGTTCAAACGCACCAGCGCGTCGCTGTCCTTCGCCAGTTCCGCAATTGCCGGCAGCGTCGCTTCACTCCGCGGGGCGACGCGCACGGCATTCATTCGCACCCCCGACGCAGGATGCTTGAACGCCGCGAGCACCGCCGCCGTCGCGTCGGCGTGCTTGCCGTCGAGCGCCCCCAGGCCATGCATCGTCCACAGCGCGTGAATCGCGCCGACGTTCAGTCCTACTGGGTCGACCGTTTGATCCTGCGTCAAGGCAATGAGCGCCGGCAGCACATCGAGCTCGCCGCGCTCGACAAGCAATCGCTGCGCGTGGCGCCTCCAGAAGAGATTCGTGTGCGCGAGCGCCTTCACCAGTTCCTCGGGCGACGCGTTCGCAAGCTGCGCCGGCGGCGTCGCGGGGGACGCGTCCGGCACAATGCGATAGATGCGTCCGTGCTTCTTGTCGCGCAGATCGCTCTCGTACGCATTCCCCTTGCCGGTCTCGAAGCCCTGCGGCGTCGGGTTGTGCTGCACGATGTAATTGTACCAGTCGATCACCCAGACGTTGCCGTCGGGTCCGACCTCGGCCATGATCGGCGCGGTCCATTCATCGTCGCTGGCGACGAGGTTGAACGAATTTTCCGAGCTGAAATCGGTCCCATCGCGTTCGAGTACAAACGTGCCGACGAGGTGCCCGGTCCCTTCGGTGACAAACGCGGTGCGATTCCAATACTCGGGCGGATAATTCCGCGCCGTGTAGAGCGCATGTCCCGCGCCGGCCGTGTAGCCGCCATGCTGATCGACCTGCCGCACCTTCGGCGTGGCAGCCTTGAACAGGTACGTGTCCGAGATCATCTCGAGCACCAGCGACGGCGACCAGCCGCGAACCGCCTCGTAGTAGTGATTGGCGATCGGCATGTAAACGCTGGGGCAGCGGTTCGCCGTGGAGCCGAAAATCAACCCTTCCTCGCTGATCCCGAGTCCCCAGGTGTTGTTGTTCGTCGAGCGGACGAATTCCAACTGCTGGGCGTCGGGCGTGAACCGGAAGAAGCCTTGCCGAAAATGGGCCAGTTCCTTGCCGTCCACCGTCGTGGGCGTCGAGTCGTTATATCCCTGCATGCCCCAGATCCAATTGTCGAGGCCGTATTGAAAATTGCTCACACCGCCGTGCGTATCGCCGGCCGCCCAACCGGTGAGCAGCACGCGGCGCTCGTCGGCCACGTCGTCGCCGTCGGTGTCCTTAAGGTAAAGCGTCTCCTGCGCATTCTGCACGATCACCCCGCCGCGGCTGAACGTGATCGCCGTCGGAATGCTCAACTTTTCGGCGAAAACGGTGAACTTATCCGCGCGGTGATCGCCGTCGGTGTCTTCGCAAATACGAATGCGGTCGCGCCCCTCGCCCGACGGCTGCAACTCGTTCGGATAGTCATACGTCTCGGCGACCCACAGCCGGCCGCGCTCGTCCCACGCCATCGCGATCGGCTTGCCACCCAGTTCCGGTTCCGAGACGAACAGCTCCGCATGGAAGCCCTGCGGCACTTGCAGGTGCTTGATCGACTCCCCCGGCGCAAGCGGTTTCTGCATCTCGCTGAACGGTTCTTCCTGCACGCCCCAGCGGGCGCTCGGCGGGTAGTTCGGAATCTTCTTGCCGACATCGACATACTCAAACGGCGCCGCGTCGGTCGGCGGCTTCGTCATCTCGGGAATCGGAAACGCGCCGTTCGCGGCATAGGCCCCGGCCTCCTGCGGATCGCGTCCGGCGGCCCAGCGGATGCCGCGCTCGACGAGATTCACAAAGCCCGGATTACGCCACGTGCGATGATCGTGTCCCCAGGCGGTATAGAATACGCGTCCTTTCCCTTCGTTGCGGACCCAGGTCCACGGCTCGCGGGCGCCCTTTTCTTCGCGGACTTCCAGTACGGTCCGCCCTTGCTCGTTGTGCTTGTGATGCACATAGGTTTCGTCCCAGCTCTCGAAGCCGCCGAACCCTTGCATGATCGGATGCTCCGGCGCGACGATCTCGGTGCGGAACGTGCCGGTCTCGTGCTTCTGAAACTGAGCCCCCACCAACGCGATGTACTTCTCCGAATTCAGGAAGCAAAACGAAGCGCAATGCAACGGCACCAGGCCCTTCCCACCGGCGACAAAGTCGAGCAGCGCCTGCTCCTGCTCCGGCGAGATCTTCTCGATGTTCGCGTACACCACGAGCACGTCGTACGGCGCTAAACGTTCTGGCGTGAGCGCAGCGAGGTCTTCGGTGTAGTCCAGTTCAATCCCCCGCTCGGCCAGGATGGGGGCCAACTGCGGAAACCGCTCCGACGGCCGGTGGTGCCCCTGATCCCCCAGGAACAGCCCGTGGATGGGCGTCGTCTCCGCCGCCCCAGCGAAATTCGCGAAGAAACCAAACACCAACCAGAACAGGATGCAAGAGGTGAGCGTAGATCGCATGACAAGATCGACCGAGAAGAGTGGAGGGGCGCGCCACGGACCCTCAGTGTAGCCACCAGCCGCGGAGGGTGTCAAAATGGGAGGGCGGGGACGCATTGACGCATTCGGCACACCCAACCCATATGCACCTCCGCTTCTCGATCCTCGCCATACTGCTATTTACCGCCTGCGCGGCGACGTTTCTCGCGGCCATTTCGCCCGATTGGTTTGCTGGTGGGATTATTGCTTGCTTGATCCCTGGGCTGCTGCTGCCGGTCTCGCCATTGCTCGTTCGCGACCCTGCCGAACGGGTGGCGTACGCGCGCGGGGCAGGGGTTGGGGCGCTCGCTTACCTTCTCGTGTCCGTCCTGATGCAGCTCGCCGTTCCCGCGCCGCACACGATGTTGGCCCATTGGATCTCGGATTACGATGTTTGGGATCCGATGCACTTCCAGATCCACGCGTTTCGCAGAGACAATGTGTTCCTGATGAACTTTATCCTGTTGAGCGGCGTGCTGGGTGGAAGGGTGGCGATCGCGTTGCAACGTCCGACCGAGCCCACGAGCAACTAATGCGTCCTCAGTTTTCACTGCTCGCATTGCTCTTCCTCATGGCCTACGCCGCGGTGCTCGCGTCCGCCGCTGCGGACATCTTTTCCGACTGGACGCGCATCGCCATCTACGCGCTCCCGGTCTCTTTTGTCGCCGCCTGCGTGGCGGCGATCTTCGCCCGCGGATCGCGCCGCGTCTTCGCCTGTGGAATGATCGTTGGCTGCGTCCTTTACGCCATTTTCGCAATCGTCTCGCTGCCTGTCGCGAATTTCACACCACACTACTGGATCATGACCTTGCTGCCTGAGCCGCCCCAAAGTCTCGAATTCCACGAAGACTACGACCTGTACAGCATGGATCTGTTTCTCGCTCAATTCGTCTTCGCCACGTCGCAATGCATGCTGGCTGCCGGCGTTGTTAGCGGGTTCGCCGCAGTCGCGATCTGGGGCCACATGGTGAAGGAAAAAGGCCCCCTTCCAGTGTTCATCCCCAGCAGTACAGCTCCTGAACAGCGCCGTGCGCTCGACGAATTCCTTACCCGGTGCAGAGAGGGCGAGCACGGCGCCAACTCAATTCGAGACTTCTGACTTGACCTGACACTTTGGACGGTTATGGCACGGTTTCCCGACCGTGCCATCGTCCCGACCGAAGGTCTCCCCACCTTGGTGGCACGGTCGGGAGACCGAGCCACAACTGAGAATGCCTTTTTGGCGACTTTTCCCCCGTCGCGGTTTATAATCCAGGTTCTCGACGCGCACCTGGAGACCGGCTTCGCATGCGGCGGCGGAAGGGACGGAACAATCGATTGCCCGGCGGGGAAACCCTGGAGCCGCGCGCGCTGCTGAGCGCCGCGTCGCTCGTCAATCTGGACCTCTTCCGGACTGATCCCCGTTTCGCCGGCATCGACGGACGGGGGCAGTCGATCGCGATTATCGATACCGGCGCCGATCTGAATCACCCCTTTTTCGGGCCCGATTCCAATTCCGACGGCATCGCCGACCGGATTGTCTATCAGTACGATTTCGCAGATCGCGACGGCGACGCCAGCGACGGCAGCGCCACCAGTCACGGCTCCCACGTCGCCGGGATCGCCGCCTCGTCCGACGCCACGAACTACGGCGTCGCGTCGGGCGCGAACTTGATCATCCTCAAGGTGTTCAAGGACGGCAGCGAAGGCGGCGCCGATATGATCGATATCGAGTCCGCCCTCCAATGGGTCGAACAAAACGCCGCCGCCTACAACATCGCCAGCGTCAACCTCTCGCTCGGCTCGGGCAATTATTCCACCTCCCAAACCGGCTTCGTCATCTCGGATGAACTGGAACGATTGGACGCCCTCGGCGTGATCGTGGTGGCGGCGGCGGGGAATCAGTTCGCCGCCGAAAACAGCCAGCCGGGCGTCTCCTATCCCGCGGCCGATCCCCACGTCTTGGCGGTCAGCGCGGTCTGGGCCGACGACTACGGCTCCCAGACCTATGAAAGCGCCGTCGATAGCGAAACCCGCTGGGACCGCGTATCGGCTTATTCGCAGCGCCATCCGCAGTTGACGGACATTTTTGCCCCGGGGGGGCTGGTCACCTCGGCCGACCGTAACGGCGGCTCGATCACGCGCCGTGGGACCAGCATGGCCTCGCCGTTCGTGGCCGGAACCGTGGCCGTGGTGCAGCAGTTATTGCTGCGGGAGACCGGTCGCAAGCTGACGACGGCGCAGTTTCGCGACATGATCCGCGCGACCGGAATCACCATCAATGATGGCGACGACGAGCTTGATAACGTCACCAATACGGGGGCCAACTACCGCCGCCTCGACATCTTGGCGCTCGGCGAGGCCCTACTCACCAATCCTGGTTTGCCGACACTGACGATCGAGAACTTGATTTTCAACGAAACCAGCAACGGCCTGGCGTCGGCCGCAGTCAAAGTGCGGATCACCCGGTCGCCCGCCAGCCCCGTGACGGTCCAATTCGCCACGCGCGACGGCTCCGCTAAGGCTAATCAAGGGGACTACGTCGCCGGTAGCGGCTCCATCGTCTTTCAGCCGGGGGGGGCGTTGGAGCAGTCGATCAGCGTCCTCATCGGCGGCGATCTGCTGCCGGAAGAGAGCGAAAACCTGGCGGTCGACCTCACGAGCGCGACGGGAGCGACGATCGGGCGCTCGCGCGGCGTGATTGTGATCCGCGACGACGATACCGCGCTGACCTACCACAACTCCGTGGAGCCTTGGGACGTCAACGGAGACCGCCGCGTCAACGTCCTCGACGCCTTGGCGCTGATCAACGGGATCAATGCCGGAGGGGCCCGGCAGCTCCCCAACCCGCCGACCCCGCGGACTCCCTGGCTCTACTACGACGTCAACAACGACGGCCGGATCAGCGTCCTCGACGCGCTGGCCGTGATCAACTTCGTGAACAGTCGAGCATCGATCCAAAGCGACTCCAGTCCTCTGACCAGCGCCGAGCCCTCACCGTCGCCGGGCGATGCCACGGCGGTGACCGCGTCCTCGCAGCACTCGCCGAACCAAACCACCCGCGCCACCGTAACAACCAGCGCAGCGGATGTGGTTTTCGCGCAGGCGGCGGACGAGGAAGAGTCGCCATTTGCTTGCATTAACCGCGCGCCTGTGTACCGTGAAACTTACAGGCGTCAGGGCTCGCCACGCTTCTCTGGTTAGCCCGATCGGCGGCGTCGGCTTCAACGGCGCAAACGGAACTCCCGGCAGCGTAAGGGCGTCTAAGTGACGGCTCGCGGTCCCCTTGCGCCAACGGTTTATGGGTCGAATCACTACATCGCGGAACAACAGAGCGGCCATGTACTTGCAACGATTTCCCCGGCGGAAGCGGGCTTCCCGCCGATCGTGGTTCTCGAATTGGACCTCGCGTTGGACCTCGGGCTTGCTCGGAAAGCGGCGCGGACCGCTCTTGGCCGAGTCGCTTGAAGCCCGCCAACTGCTGGCCGCGGACCTGTTCTCGATCTCGCGCATGGCGTTCCTGGCCGACGGCCAATCGGCCCCGGCTGCGCTGGAATCGAGCGCGGAAAATCAATTCATCGCGCCGCAAGAAATCACCACGCAGGCGGGCGAAAAAGTCCGCATTCGCCTGGAAACGCAGAGCCTCTCCGAGACGCCGATTACGTCGATCGCGCCAGGTAATGAGTTCGTGCTGCGGGCCTACGTCACGGATCTGCGCGCCGATCCCGATGGCGTTTTTAGCGCTTACGTCGACGTCAATTACAGCGCGGACTTTGTCAGCTCGCAAGCCGGCGCCGGCGATGGCGTGGCCAACGAAGCCCCCTACACCCTGTCGGCCACCGGTTCGGCCACGCAACCCGGTTTGATCAACGAGGCGGGCGGATTCGCGAATTCGACATCGCCGCTGGGCGGCGGTGAGCGTTTGCTGTTCACGGTGCTGCTCAAGGCGAATGCCGAGGGAACGGCCACGTTCACGCTCGATCCCGCGGACGATCAAGACAGCGTGATTACCGTGTTCGGTGAAGATGACCCGATCCCGGTCGAGGAAGTCGAGTTCGTCAACACGACGCTCACCATCGGCAACCCGCCGCCGACGCTGTCGATCAACAGCATTCAAATCGCCGAACAGGATGACGACGTCGCCATCGCCGAACTGACGGTCACGCTTTCGGCCCCCAGCACTGAGGCGGTCTTCTTCGACTACGCCACGAGCGATGGCACCGCCGTCGCGGGCGCCGACTACGAAGCGATCCTCGCCGGCTCCAATTTTATCCCTGCCGGGGAGACGACTCGCACGATCAACATCCCCATCCAGCCTGATAATCTGGTGGAAGGCAACGAGACGTTCACCGTAACGTTGTCGAATCCGCTCAACGCCACGATCGCGCAGGGCGTCGGCACGGTCACGATCCTGGACGACGATGCCGCGCCGCCGACGATTTCGATCGGCGACGTCACGAAGCTGGAAGGCAACACAGGCACGACGGCGTTTGAGTTCACCGTCAGCCTCTCGGCCACCGCGGCAGGCCAGGTCACCGTCGACTACTCCACCGTCCCCGGCACGGCCAGCGCCGGCGTCGACTACACCGCCGCCACGGGTACGGTCACCTTCGCGGCCGGCGAAGTGACGAAGACGATCTCCATCGCCGTCACCGGCGACACCGACATCGAAGAAGCCGAAACGTTCGCCGTATTGCTCTCGAACCCCGTCGGCGCAACGATCGCGGACAATACCGCGACCGGCACGATCACCAATGACGATTCGAATCTGCCGACGCTGACGATTAACGACCCGACCGTCGCCGAAGGGGACTCGGGCTTCGTCGATTTGATTTACACCGTGACGCTTTCGGCCACGAGCGCTACGCCCGTGACGGTCGACTTCTCCACGGCGGCCGGCACGGCCACGTCGGGCACGGACTTTGAAGCCAAGACCGGCACGCTGACCATCCCCGCCGGACAGACCACGGGCACGATCACCGTCCGCGTCAGCGGCGATGAGCTGGAAGAAGAAAACGAGACCGTTCTCGTCAATCTCACGAACGCCTCGGGCGCGACGATCATCGACGCCCAAGGTTCCGGGACGATCAACGACGACGACGAAGCGCCGTTGCCGACGCTCTCGATCGCGGATGTTTCGCAGGACGAAGGGGACACCGGCCAGACCGCGTTTGTGTTCACCGTTACGCTTTCCGCTGCGGCGACCGGCACGGTGACCGTCGATTACAATACGGCCTCCGGCAGCGCCACGGCCGGGACTGATTTTGAAGCTGGCAACGGCACCGTCACCTTCTTGGCGGGGGAAACTTCGAAGACGATCACCATCAACGCCCTCGGCGACACGAGCTTTGAGACGGACGAGACGTTCACCGTCACGCTCGCGAGCCCCGTCGGCGCGACGCTGTCCGACGCCACGGCGACCGGCACTATCGAGAACGACGACGATCAAGGCCCGACGTTCTCGGTGAACGACATCGAAGTCGCGGAAGGGGACTCCGGCACCACGAACGCGACCTTCACGGTTACGCTTAGCCAGGCGCTGACCACGGAAGCCACGGTGAACTACGCCACGGCGAGCGGCACCGCGCTGGGCCAGGGAGCGAACGCCGACTTCGCGCCGACCAACGGCACGCTCACGTTTGCCCCGGGCGAAACGACGAAGACCGTCACCGTAGCGGTCAATGGCGACGTGCTGAACGAAGAGAACGAGACGTTCACACTGCAGTTGGCCGTGTCAATTGGAGCAGAGATCGCCGATAGCCGAGGCGTCGCCACGATCATCGACAACGATCCGGCCCCGACGCTGTCCATCAACAATCGCACCGTCACCGAAGGAGATTCCGGCGTCGACGGCATGACGTTCACCGTCACGCTGTCGAAGGCCAGCGGTCGCACCGTCACCGTGAAGTGGGCCACGTCCGACGGCACCGCCAAGGCCGGTGAAGACTATAACGCGGCGACCGGCACCCTGACGTTCGCGCCGGGCGTAACGACGCAGACGTTCAATCTCGTGATTCGCGGCGATACGAAAGACGAGCCGAACGAGAAACTGACGGTCACGCTCTCCGAACCGACCGGCGGCGCTACGATCGCCGATGGCACCGGCGAAGGAACGATTAACGACAACGATGAGGAACCGAAACTCTCAATCGGCGATGTGACCATCGCTGAAGGGGACGACGGCACGACCGACGCCACATTCACGGTGACGTTATCGGCGGCCAGCGACCTGCCGGTGCTCGTCAACTTCGCGACCGCGCCGGGCACGGCGCTGGGCACGAGCGACTTCCAAACTACTTCCGGTACGTTGACGTTCGAGGCTGGTCAAACGTCGAAGACGATCACCGTCAAGATCGTCAACGATCGCAAGAGCGAGGCGACCGAGACCTTCTCAGTCAATCTGTCAAACGCCACGTTCGCCACCATCCTTGACGGCACGGCGACCGGCACCATCACCGATAACGACCCGCAACCAAGCCTGGCGATCAGCAACGTCACGCTGACCGAAGGGGACAGCGGCTCGCAGAACGCGGTCTTCACCGTCACGTTGACGGGGGATTCCTCGGCGACGGTCACGGTCAACTACGCCACGGCCGACGGCACCGCCACGGCCGGCGTCGACTACACTTCGACCACCGGAACGCTCACCTTCGCCCCGGGCGAAACCTCGAAGACGATCAGCGTCCCGGTCGCCGGCGACCAGTTCGAGGAGGCCGACGAGACTTTCCTCGTCACGCTCTCGAATGCCACGCAAGCCACGATCGGAACCGCGCAGGCGACTGGCACGATCACCAACAACGATAGCGGACCGGTCGAAGGCGAGGCTGCCAGCGTCGGCGGCAGCGTCTACGTTGACATCAACCAGAACGGCGGCCGCGACGCCGGCGAGATCGGGTTGGCCAATGTCTTGATTCGCCTCACGGGGACCGATCGTCTCGGTCAGGCGGTCGACCGCACGACGACCACCAACGCCGCGGGTGATTACTTCTTCGCCAACTTGCTGCCGGGCCAATACATGCTCGCTGAAACCCACCCCGCCGACTATCTGGACGGCGTGGAATCGGTCGGCACGATGGGCGGCACCACGGCCAACGACCAGATCTTCTTCAGTCTCGGCGCCGGCCAGAACGGCACCGGCTATCACTTCGGAGAAGTTGGTCTCCTGCCCGGCAACATCACCCGTCGCAACTTCATTTTCTAGGTTAAGATCTTTGGAGCCGAAAGCATTAGCGCCCGGAGTAACGGCCGCTCTCGCAAACGGTCCACGTAGCGACTGAAATCGCCAACGCGAGTTGATTGAAAGCACTTGGGCGGCCGCGAGCGAGACTCCCGGCCGCCCAGTTTCATTCCATTGCGTAGCCTATTGCACGGCCGTGTAA
>CAZUBB010000006.1:18067-25300 GCA_964618485.1 uncultured Pirellulales bacterium | reverse complement strand
GATGTCCACGAGCCCATCCGCGTTCAAATCCGCAGCAGCCAGGTCTTCGACTGCTACGCCGCCCGGATCGACGAACTGCCGCGACCAGGTGAGCGTGCCGTCAGTGCCGCGCGTCGGATCATAAATCCTCACGCCAGCCGGATTCGCCTCGTCAAGCTGATCGCGCACGCCGATGATCAGTTCCTCATCGGCGTCGCCATCCAGGTTCGCGCACCACACGGCGTGTCCCCACTTGAGCTGCTCGTCGATGACGTGCCGCTGCCAGAGCGTCTCCCCTTCCGCGGGGCGTGTGTACACGACCACTTGAAAGCCGTGCCAGGGCTCAATCGTGGCGATGTACTTCTCGCCGCCGGCGAGCACCCCGGGTTTGATTTCGCTCGCCCCGCGCGACGGCGCGCCTTCCACCTGGTAGCCAGCGCCAACCAACGTCCGCCGCCAGGTCCCGTCGTCGTTCCGCTCCAGCAGGGAAACGCCTTCAAAGCTCACGACGAGCAGATCGAGCTTCCCATCGCCGTTGAAATCGGTCGGCCAGAAATTGTGCGCCACGTGCAACTCGTCATTCAACACCTGCACCGGCCAGCGGTCTTCGGTCGGGCGATCGGGAATGCTGAACGCTAACATCCGCACGGCGCGCTGATCGAAAGACGGCCCCGTCGTCCCTGGCCCGAGCAAAGGCAACACGACCAGCTCAGGTTTCCCGTCGCCGGCCAGGTCGGCCCATCGCAGGCGATGCACGCTCGGTTCCTCGGCGATGTGCCGCACCGTCCACGGCTCATCGAGCGTCGCGCCCCGCGCCAGCCATTGAACGGTCCCATGCGCTTCCGAGTTCAGTCCTTTCCAGCCAGCGCCGAGGGCGAAGTCGACTTTCCCATCGCCATCAATGTCGTGTGCGGCGATGCAGACGTTGTCTGGAACCGTCGTCCCCTCGGTAAGGACGCGCCGCTTCCAGTCCGGGTTTTCGTACCACAGCACGCGCTCGGTATCGACCACGACGATATCGGGCTTTCCATCGGCGTTGACGTCCGTGATCGTCACGGCATAGCCCACGCCCAGCTCGCGCTCAATCTCCGCGACCTGGTACTTCCACTCGGCAGCGCGCACACTTAGCGGCGTCAATCCGAACGAGATCGCCAGTAAGGCATGAATGCGCCACATGCCGGAATAAGGTAGTTCGGAGGAGAAGAGAAGAAAAGAAGAAAAGGAGAAAAGAGGGGGGAAGAGTGTTCAGTTTTCAGTGGTTTGACTGCCAGCCTAACTCCGTACTCCTGACTCCCCCTGCCGCCTCCAACCTCCGGCCTGCTCTACTCTCCTGCAATCACCTGTGTATCCTCCTCCACCACGATCGGCCGTGCCAGGCCGGAGCTCGTTACCTCGGCCGTGACGCGCGCCAGGCCAGCTTGGGCGCCCCGGGCGGCGACGCGGAACGACAGGGTTTCGCCGGCCCGCATCTCGGCCAGCGGCGGGAATTGCACCAGATTTCCGGCGATTCTCGGTACGGAATTGTTGGGTCCGGCGGAGCCGGTCGGCATGAACGTCAATTCCGGCGGCAGCGTTACCGTCACCGCCACGTTGGTGTCGGCCGTGGTTCCTTCGTTCACGAGGCGCACTTCGTAGTTCCCCGTACGGCCAATCGTCAGCGAATCGCGCGATTCGAAAATGCTCGCCCGGAGCTTGGTCGCCGCCGCGCGGATGGCAATCGTCGCTTGGTCGTCGATCCGCGTCCCTTCGCGACAGGTCACCGTCGCCGAGGTATGCGCCGCTTCGCTCGGACTCGCGGCGTTGTAGATCACGACGTAGGTCTTCGATTTGCCCGCCGGGAATGTCCCGACCGGCAGCCATTCGATGGCGTCGTCGACGAATTGATGCCCGCCGTCGCCGCCGCTCACCTTGCGCGGCGCGAGCGCCGCGTCGTAATCGTTTCGCACCGTCACATCATGCAGGTCGTCGGTCCCGGCGTTCGTCACCTTGATGCTGAACCGCACCTCGTCGCCGGTGTTCGCGGTCAGCGGCCCAGTGATCTGCACCTGTAAGTCGTTGCTCGCCGTGGCAGGCGGCGCGTCAGGAATCGTCGGCGGCGTCTCCGCCGTTGTCGGTGGTTCGTAGGGCGTCTGCGCGGGCGGCCCGGCCGCCGACGGATCGGTCACCAGCACCGATCCCCGCGCTTCCTGAAGGACTCGCTCCTCCAGCGTGCTGGGATCGCGCAACACCACCGTGACCGTATGTTCCAACGTGCCGGCCTGCGTCGCCGTGAACTTGATGGAAAACCGCGACTGCTGCCCCGGCTGGAGCGGGTCGATGTCGTTTTCCAGAGGATTGTCAGGAATCTCAAACAGCAATCCCGGCCCATACTGGTCGCGCACCAGCAGTTTGGGCGTCGGCGTGGTCCCGAGATTGGTCACTACGACGGAAAAGTTCACCGTGTCGCCAACCGTCGCCGCGGGCGGCGTGCTGATTTCAATTCCGACCTGCGGCAGCGCTGCCGTGGCTGGGGCCGAGGGGGTCGTCGCAGGCGGCGGAGTGATCGGCGGCGGCGTGATTGGCGGCGGAGTAACGGGCTGCGCGGGCGGCGGTGCGCCCCCGGCGCCGGCCCAGTTAACTCGCGTCCCGCCCGTCGCGACCGTTAACGTCCGGCCGTCAAAACCGCCGAGCGAGGCCGGGCGAATGATTTCCACGCGCAGGTCGGTCGTGCCGGCGGCCGGCGTCGCCTGCATGATATCGATGTTCGCCTCGCCCGAGGCGTTCGTATCCACTTCCATCGCCTGCGAGTCGCTCATGCCGATGCCGGCCGGCGCACCTCCCATGATCGAATACCGCACGGCGTAGCCGGCCAGCGGCGTACGATCGGAGAGCCGCACCACGGAGGTCGACAACGTCTGCCGCCCTCCGGCCGGCGCGGTCGTCGAGGGCGGAAAACTCCACTGAGCGTCGACCCAGAAAATGCGCGCCGAGCTCTGCCGCGCATTCCACGCACCGAGCGACGGCGCCAGCGCGCTGACGAAGCTTACGCCCTCTTGCGGCGATGTGATGCTGACCCACGTCTGCCCCACGCCGACTGGCAGGTCATCCAGCGGCGACGGGGTGCCGCGGCTGAGCAGAAAATTCCGCGTTGCCGTCGAACTGATCGCATAGTTTGCGTCGATCTTCCGCGCCGAGTTCGCGCCGCCGAGCAGCCAGTCGCACGTCGACTGCTGACTGATCATCGCGATGTGCCCCACGCTCGACGGCGCCACGGTCCATTCCACGCGGTAACGCGGATGCAACAACTGCTGCGAACTTGGCACCGTCGCTAACAGCACGACTTCGCTTCCCACGGGCGCAATCGTGTCGGTGGGTCCCAATTGCAGCGCTACCGGAGGCGCCTGAGGCGTCACCACCGGCGCCGGCGGCAGCGCGACCACCGGCAGCGAAGGCGCGGCGGGAACGACTACAGGCTGCGCAATCACTGGCTGCGGCATGGCCGGCGCGCAGCCAGGAACGGCCGCGCCGGTCGCCGGCGCGGGAACCGTGGTTAAGCTGGAGCTGCCCGCGGGAGGATCCATGACAAACAGCCCACGCCCCGTCGGATCGATCCGAGGAATACCGCCAGCGCAGCCGCACCATGCCGGCGCGAAAAGCGCCAAGGCAAGGAGCAACCATCCGCGCCAGCGATGTGCGTGCGTCGTCATAGTTCGCCTCAACTGAAAAGTACCACCCAAAAAGCAACATGCGTCGCATTTCGGCAACTTGCGCTGAGGCGAAAAAACACCGAGCCGCTACGGGCGTTACGATCCGCGTGAACCGCAGTGGGGAGGAGAAAAGGAGAAAAGAAGAAAAGGAGAAAAGGAGAAAAGAAGCTCTGTAGGCGGGCTTGGTGGAAGAGCGTGGGGGCTGCAATCGCACGCTTCCCTCCCTTGCAGGGAGGGGCTGGGGGCGGGGAGCCTCGAGGCGCGCGGTGAAGAAATCGCTGCGGGGGAGCGAATCACCGCGTCAAGGAACTACCGCTCCAGCGGCAGCGCCAGCCGGCGTTCAATCGCCTTAATCCCTTCCGGGTCACCCGCACGTAGGTGATCGAGCTGCGCCGCCGCCTCCGGCAGCGGGCACGCCTTGAGATAGCCCACGACCGCCCGGCGCAGCGCCGGATCGTCGGCCGCAGATGCATACAGCGCGGCGATGACATCCGTGGCGCTCCAGTCCTTCCACCGCGCCAGGTCCTTCACCACGTCCGCCGCAATCGCCGGCCGCGCAAGCGCGTGCCGCATGACGTCGAGCACTTGCGCACGTTCCGGACCGCGCGCGTACTCGATACAAAAGCGCACCGCCGCCAAAGCGTGTCGCGTGTCGCCGGGGCGCGAATCGACGTTGGCGAGGTACCTCTCGTCGATCAGCCGCAGCGCTACTTCCGGCTCCAGCAACAAGTATCCCGCCAGCACGCCATCGAAGCCGGCGCGGAAGTCCTCTTGTTCCTTGTCGATGAGCTCGCGCAACAGCGCGGCGTTCGCCTGCCGGCTCTCGGCGTCCTTGGTAAGCCCCAGCATCAGCCCGTAACCGCCTCGGCGCTCGTTCGGCAGGTTTTCGTCCGCCATCCACGTGCGCAGCTTCGGCGCCACGTCGCTATCGGCGAGCGCCTCGACCGCTTCGAGCGGCGCGCGGCCCAACTCGGCAAAGGCGTCCGCCGAGACTTCCGTGTGCTCGTCATCCAAATGCGGTAAGAAATAGGCGAGCCGTTCTGTCGCCGGAACGCGCATGCCGGGCGCTTTCGCAAAATACAAATAGCTCGCCGGGTCCACTTTCACGGCGTTCCAGCGCCATTGATTCATCGGCGCGACATCTTGGTCGGCGTTCCCCAACAGCACGGCCAGATCGCCCACGGCAAACGCGGCGTCGGCCTTGATCTCCACCACGTCTCCGGCGGCGATTTTTTCCTCGCCCTGGTGGACGCGGTGAATCGCCCATCGCCCGCGACCGTCAGCCACTTCCGTCAACTCGGCCAGAGCACAAACCGTCGCGCTTTCGCGCCGCTCGGCGAACGTCGGATTCACCGCATTGCAAAACGGGCAGGCCGTCAAGCGAGTCGCGGCGAAGAGCGTCGCCGCCGTCAGAACCAGAGCACAGGCGCAGCCGCGGGCGTTCACTTCACGACGACGGCCTGGAGGTGATAGATGGCCAGCACCGTGTCCGTTTCCTCGTCCTTGAGCTCCTCGATCGTGAACACCCCTTCCACGGTGACGGGGCGGATCGAGTACGAGGCCGTCTTGCCCTCGTTCATATCGACGATCAAGCAATCATAAAGCATCGCTCCGGGACCGAAGCAACATTCCATGTTGTCCCGCACGAGGACGAACTGCGTAATGCCGTCCTGTTGAAAGCTCGGCAGCATGTAGCCGCGAATCTTGATCCGCTTGCCGTCGAGTTTCTCGATCTCCTCGGTCAGCAGTTTCGGATCGAAGTCGGCGTTGCGTTCCATCTCGAACTTGATGTCGTCGAACGTCAACTCGCGCGGCTTCTTATCCTCGGGGTCCCCCTTGCGCCGCTCCTCGACGCTCGGCTTCTTCTCCTCCGCCGCGAAAGTGCGGCCCAGCCGACCGTCGCGGAACACGATCACGCCGCTCGCCACGAGCGCCAGCAACACGAATCTTAGCGCTGGCCGCAAACGCATCATTTGGCGTGATCCGCTTCGAGTCGATACCATACGTCGCCTCCGGCGTCGGCGCTCGTGCCCCGCTCGATCCGAAACGTGCCGGCGAGAGCGTGCAGTCCCGTGGAAAACTCCAGTTTACCGGGGGGGACGATATCGACCAAGATGCGATCGGTTACCTTCGGATTGCCGCCGAAACAGCAATCTCCCTTGTCGCGGACCAACAGGAAATTGGTCACAAAAAACGGCGAGCCGGGGGGCGGATAGATATATCCCTTGATGAACACCTTCTTGCCGTCCATCGCCTGGGCCCACGCCGGAATCGCTCCGGGGACGTCGGTCTCGGCCGGCTGCAGCGCCGCGTACGAAATCCGCTGGTAGCCCTCAGGCACCTCGGTGACATAGACGTACGAAAGCCAGCTCGCGCCGCCGGCCCAGAGGACCGTTCCGAGCGCCACGCCGACTTTCGCCAGCGTCATTCCGTTCAACTCATCGGGGGCGTTCTTGATCCGCCGCCAGGAATATATCCCCAGCAGAATTGCCAAGGCGGGCACGACCCCCAGCCAAAAATCGGCGAAGGCCAGTACCGAAAGCACGCCCAGCACGCACGACACCACGGCCGTGGCGCTCAACGTGCGATAGGAGTCCGGAATATCGCCCGCGACGCCCCGGGTCGATTCCTCGATGCGTTCTTCATCCAAAGCGATGCTCATTCACACCACCCTCAGCAATCGCCACGAAAAACACGAAAAGCGCGTCTTCGCCCCGAAGGGGCGGCAGACAATAGCCAGGGGTGCAAACCCCTGGAAAGCCACCCCGAACAACCAATCAAAGCCCCAACGGGGCGACACAATTCACGCGCCGATCGATGTGTCGCCCCGTTGGGGCTCAATGTGTCTGTCTCCCGCATCCCCAGGGGGTTTGCACCCCTGGCTATTATCTTTCGCCCCCTTGGGGCTGAACTCCTACGACACCAAGCTCGTTGGGCTCAACACGAACCACATCATCCCTACGGCCTTCATCCACAATCCCCCAACTCCTTCTTTGCGCCTTTTCGCGTTCTTCGCGGCCAATCCTACTTCTTCGGCGCCTCGGCCGGCTGCTTCGCGGCGTCGGTCGGACGCTTCACGGTTCCGCCTCCGCCCAACTGAATCAACGCGCTGCTGGCGCGCTTCACCGCGTCCGGGTCGAGTTGCCGCAACTCTTCAAGTTTATCCTTGGCCTCCGGCAACGGGCAAGCGCGTAGGTAATTCACTACCGGCACCTTGACCCAAGACGAGGTCGCGTCGGCGTTCTTGAACAGGTCGACCACGCGGTCAATCACCGACCAGTCTTCCCAGCGGGCCAGATCGGCGATCACCAGGTCGGCCAACTGCGGCCGGTCGAGCATCTCGCGCATCGCCGCCTTGAGGTCTTCCTTGGGGATGATGTCCCGTTCCTGGCCGTGGAATCGCAACGCCATCACCGTGGCGTACGTGTCGGTGAACTCGGCGTCCTGGTTCTTGATGAACAGGTCGACCACCATCGGCAGCCCTTCCGGACCGCGCAGATTGAGATACGCCGCGATGAGCGCATCGAGCGCCACTTTGTGGTCGCGTTCGGGGGAATTAATCATTTCT
>CAZUBB010000006.1:15707-18057 GCA_964618485.1 uncultured Pirellulales bacterium | reverse complement strand
CGCCGGCGTTCCGCACACGCCGAGCATCGTCAAGTATAACCGGCGCCGGCTGGAGGAAATCTCGACGTTCTTCACCCATTCCCGCAGCTTGTCGCCATGCATCCGCGGTCCGAGAGCGATGACGTCCGCATACGGCGCCCGCGCGAATTCGTCATAGGAGTTCGTCGCCAATAACGGGTCGGCGTCCTCCAGGAAGTCCTGGAAGAACACGAGCCGATCGGCCCCCGACTCCGGCAACTCCGTCATCTTGAGGACGTAATCGACGCCGCGCTCCGAAAGCGCGATCGGCGTCCGCCAGACGGGCGGTTTGTCTTCAATCACCGCGGCAAAGACGAGGAACTCGCTGCCAATCGGCTCCTGACCGAAGTAAAGCGCCTCGAACTGCTCCGTGGGTCCGAGCTTATCCTCGCCCTTGAGAATTCGCGAAATTGAAAATGTGCATTTCGCGGCCTCCCCGCCGGCCGGCCCAGGGAAGGGGCTCTTCGAAGCGCTGTCCGAAGGTTCGTCCGGCCGCTTCTCGAGTTTAGCGATCACCGCGATATCATTCGCGGCAACCTCTTCCGCGAAAGTCAATTGCACCGCACTGCAAAACGGACAAGCCGTCGCGACGGGCGCCAAAGCGAGAGCGGATGCAATCGCAACCAGTGCAAAGGCAGGTTTCAGAGACATGAGAGAACCTGTTGTAAAGACGGGAGACAGGAGTACGGAGTTAGGAGTACGAAGCTAGGAGTGAGAGCGGCGAAGCAGCGGCGGCGAACGGAATCCTTCCCCTTCTTTTCTCCTTTTCTTCTCTTCTCCTTTTCTCCTCTCCGTCACGATCCACTCAACGCCTTCCCCACGTCCGTCTTGTACGCCGCCACCGCCGGCAGGATGCCGACGAGTTGGGCCAGGAGGGCGAGGCCGACGATCAGAAACAATTCTACCGGGACGGGCCATTTGTGTCCTTCGCCGATGGCGCCGAGCCACGGCGCGACGTCCACCGGAGCGGCCAGGTCGAGCAATCCGATCTGTACGCCGGTCTGGTCGGCGATCCACGGAGACATCCCCCCGATCAGCGCATGTCCGAGCAGGAATCCCGCCACGCCGCCGCCAACGGCGATCAACAGCGATTCCACCAGGATCACCCGCACAATCGTCCCTCGCGGCGCGCCGAGCGCCCGCATGATGCCAATGTCGCGGCGGCGGTCGCTCATGGAATTATACATGCTGACCATGATCCCGATGCCGGCCACCAGCACGACCAACCCGGCCAGCGACAAGAGCAGCAACTGAATATTGCCTACCAGCCCCTGAAACAGCACGGCAATCTGCATCTGCGGCTGCACGGCTTGGGCTTCCAACCCTTCGTTAATCAGTTTCGGCAGGGTTAACCCGGCCATCACGTTGGACGTGCGAATCAGCACGGCCGACACCTCCCGCTGCTCCTTCGGCAACGGCGTGTGCGCGTGGGCGTGATCGTGAGCATGATCATGCCCGTGATCGTCATGGCTGTGCGCGTCATGGGCATGTGCATCTTCTGCGTGGGTCTCATGCGCGTGTTCATCATGGACGTGCGCATCGCCGGTCTCCGCGGCGTGGTCGTGGCCCGCATCCTCTTGCGCATGCGTCTCTTCCGGCGCAACGTCCGTCACCGCGGGCGCAGCTCCCTCGGCATGCTCATGGTCATGTGCGTCCTCAGCATGCTCATGCGTCGCTTCATCAGGTAGATGGCCGGCCTCCTCATGAGCATGATCGTCCGCCCTATGATCATGCCCCGACTCCACCGCCGCCTCCGGCTTCCGGCCTGCCGCCTGCTCCCCCTTCGCATGGCCTTCCAGCAGATAAAACCCTTCCATGTTCACGAAGATCGCCCGGTCGTTCGGCGTTCCGGTCGGCGCGAGAATGCCGCGCACCACAAACGGGTCGTGCTTATGCGAATTTTCGCCCTCGGTGACGCCGTGCGTCGGCTCGAACTTGCTCCCCACAGTGAGGCCCGTCCGCCGCGCAACGAGCGAACCGATCACGCCGCCGAAGAAGTCGTCTTGTTTGAAATTCTCGCCGGCGGAGAATTCGTACTGCTGCCCCTGCATGTATTCGAACTTGTCGAACATCTCCGGCGTGGTGCCGACGACGCGGAACCCTTCGTAGCTGTCCCCCAGGCAATACGGAATCGCCACCGCGACGTACTTCGCGAACTTGCCTTGCTTCTCCGGCGTCTTGAGAAATTCTTCGTAATACGTGTAGGGCAGCGGCTCCCCGGCCACGCCCAGGTGGAACACGGTGTTCAGCACCGCTTCGAGTTTGCCGCCTTTGGTCGTCACGATCAGATCGTAACCCGCGGCGTTCCGCGCGAACGACTGCGACACGACGC
>CAZUBB010000006.1:3816-15697 GCA_964618485.1 uncultured Pirellulales bacterium | reverse complement strand
CCGCCGTGAATCACCAGCACCGCCACAATCAGCGCCACGCCGAGCGCCATCGAGAGCGCCGTCAGAAACGACGACAGCGACCGCTGCTGGATGCTCCGCCAGGCAATCTTCCAGATGCTCATACCGTCGCCACCGCTCGGTTAAGTTGGTCCAGCCGCTCCACGCGATCGAACTTCCCGGCGACCTCGTCGCTGTGCGTCACGAGCACCAGGGCCACCTTCTGCTCGCGGCATGTGTCGCGGATCAAGTCGATAATCTGCCGCTGATGCGCCGCGTCGACGCTCGCCGTCGGTTCGTCCGCCAATAACAGCTCCGGCCGGTTCGCCAACGCCCGCGCCACCGACACCCGTTGCTGTTCGCCGACCGACAGCATCGACGGCTTGTGCGATTCCCGCGCCCCGAGCCCGACCCGCTCCAGCAACTGCCGGGCGCGCCCCCGATCAGCCCGGCCGCGTCCGAAGCTCATCCCGAGCAGCACATTCTCCAGGGCGGAGAACCCAGGCAGCAAATTAAAAGTTTGAAAGACATAGCCGATATTCTCCGCCCGAAAGCGGTCGCGTCCCACCTCGGGGAGCCGCGTGATATCGAGCCCCTTCATTTGCACCGAGCCCGAGTCGGGCCGCGTGATGCCGGCGATGATGTGCAGCAGCGTCGTCTTACCGCAGCCGCTTTGGCCGACCAGGGCGAGCTGCTCGCCCGCGGCAACCGCAAAATGGGGGATATCGAGGATCGGCAACCGCCCGCCCCCGGGCTCGACGAACGACTTCTTGACGTCCTGCAGCAACAGCATGGGTCGATCATCCAACTCGATTGAGGCGTCCCAAGTGGTTTCAGTATAGAGGCTTGGGTGGCGCCGGCAAAGTTCATCCGCAGCGTAATTCCACTGCGAATGCAACCAAAATGCAAGTAGCAGCGAGCCCGCCAGCGCGTAGCGCCATGTCGACTGATCTACGCGTCCCGGCAATCCACGGTTCACGCGGAGCGTCGCCTCAGCCCTCCAGCGCCCAAATCACCTGCTCGGCCAATTGCGTGGTGGTCAGCTTGCCGCCCAGGTCCGGCGTGCGGTGCCCGGCGGCGATCGCCCGCTCCACCGCGCCGCGAACCTGGCCCGCGGCCTTCGCCTCGCCCAGCCAATCCAGCATCATCGCCGCGCTCAAAATCGCCGCCGTCGGGTTGGCGATCCCCCGTCCTGCGATATCGGGCGCCGAGCCATGGACCGGCTCGAACATCGACGGGAATTTGCGTTCCGGATTCAAGTTCGCGCTCGGCGCGAGCCCCAGCCCACCGCCGAGCACGCCCCCCAAATCGGTCAGCAAGTCGCCGAACAGGTTCGACGCCACGACGACATCGAACGCCTCCGGCCAGCGGACGAAATTCATCACCGCGGCGTCAGCATGCTGCTTGTCCGTGACGACGTCGGCGTATTGCGGCGCAATCTCATCCAGAATCTCGTCCCACAACACGTACGCGAAGCGCATCGCGTTCGACTTGGTGATCATCGTCAACTTCGAGCGCCTTGTGCGCGCGAGTTGAAACCCGAAATGCAAGATCCGCTCAATGCCCCGTCGCGTGTGAATCGCCGTCTGCGTGGCGAACTCATCCGGTTGCCCGACGCGAAACCTTCCGCCGTTGTTGACGTATTCCCCCTCGGAGTTTTCGCGCACCACGACGAGGTCGATGTCGCCGCCTCCCTTTGACGCCAGCACGCTCTTCAGTCCTGGCAGCAGCTTCGCCGGGCGCACGCAGGCATATTGATCAAACCGCTGCCGCAACTCCACGAGCGGCGCCAGCGTCACGTGATCCGGCAACTCGCCCGGCCAACCGACCGCGCCTAGCAGGATGGCATCCTGGCCGCGCAGTTGGTCGAGGAAGTCCACCGGCGCGACGCGCCCATGCTCGCGGTAGTACGCCGCGCCCCAGGGGAACCAGGTCCATTCCAGCCGGAATCCACCATCGAGCGCCTCGACCCGTTGCAAAACGCGCACGGCCTCATCAATCACATCCCGGCCAATGCCATCGCCAGGATAGACGGCAATGCGATATGTGCGCGGCACAGTCGTCATGGGTTTCTCTCGAATTAGATTGTAGAGCCGGAAGCGTCAGCGCCCGGAGCAACGGCCGGCCCCGCCGCTGAAACGTTCCTGTCGTTCCACACTCGCCTTCAACTGCGATACCGCGCCAACACGTCCGCCCCGCCGCAGACTTTGGCGCCGACCTCGGTGACGATCACCAGGTCGTCCGTCGCCGGCAGAATCAACTCCGTGCGCGAGCCGAGCTTGATCATTCCCAGCTTGTAACCCCGCGGCACCGACTCGCCCGGCCGGAGATCGCACACGATCCGTCGCGCAAATTGGCCCGCGATCTGCCGCACCGCCACACGGCGATACGGCGGGCGTTCCTCCTCCAGCCCGATCCACATCGCCTCGTTTTCGGTCGCGCTCTCGAGCTTCAGAGCATTCAAGAACTGTCCCGGAAAATAGCGCAGCGCAATTACTTTTCCGGCCAGCGGGATGCGATTCACATGCACGTTAAAGATCGACAGAAAAATCCCAATCCGCACCGCCGGTCCGTCGATGTAGCCGTCATATTCCAGCCGCGTGATCTCCACCACCTTGCCGTCGGCTGGCGAGACGACGAGGCCCGGCTCGCTGGGAATGACGCGCTGCGGATCGCGAAAGAACCACACCACGAGCCCGAACAGCACGCCGGTGATCGGGGCGATCCACCAGAACGGCACATAAGTCCGCCCAAACGTGCTGGCGGCGATGAGCGTCGCGATCAGCAGCGGATAACCCAGCAACTGCAACTCGGCCAATCCCCACCGCGCGAACGGCAACCGCTCTCGCCATTGAAACGGATCGACCTCGGCAGGCCAGTGCGCCGTGCAGCGGTTGCGAAAGAACTTCACGTCGCGCGGATCGAGCACTTCATGCGGGCACCCGGTCGGATCGCCATGCCGCAACCGCGCCATGCGTTCGACATACGCGCGGCGAAGGGTCCGCAGATACCAGCGACGGACCGATCCCCACGCTAGCTCAATCTGATAGCAAACGCCGCCCCCCGGCTGCGCGCTCGCCACATTCTGCGGCAGCGGCTCCACCTCGGCGCGTCGTGCAGTCGTTGTGTTTTCCATAACGTTCAAGTTACCGGTAGCCCCCGGCCCTGCGAAGCACCAGCCCCCTCCAGCCACTCCGTCTGTAGCTGGCCTCTGTGAGGCCGGCGCGTTGGACGTCGCACACCCCCTCCCGCCTCCTACCTCCCGCCTCCAGCCTGCTTCGCAATCTCCACCCCCACCAACCGATCAAACGCCGCCAGCAGCTTCCGATACACCGGCCCCGGCCTCCCCGTACCGATTGGTTCGCCATCGAGCGCAACCGCCGGCAGCAGGCACCACGGCGTACTGGTGAGCAGCAACTCATCCGCCGTCTGCACGTCGTCCAGTTGCAGAGGCCGATAGACAAATGGCAGCCCCGCGTCCGCCGCCAAGGACTCTACCGCGTCGAGCGTGATCCCCGGCAGCACGTCGCGCTTCGGCGCGGTCACGAGTCCCTCGCCGGCCCGCAGCGCGATCACATTGGCGATCGATGTCTCGGTCACTTCGTCGCGCTCGTTCAATAACAACGCCTTCGCGCCGGGAATCTTTACCGCGGCCGCGCGGTCGGCCAGGAAGTAATGCATACGGCTCCGGCACTTCAGCTCCGGCGGCCAACACTCTGCAGAAATCTGCCGCACCGACGTCGTCGCCAGTGTGACGCCTGCCTCATGGGCGCCGGCCCATTGCTCGAACGGCAGCGGATCGGCATGCAGGCACACGAGCGGCCGGTGTTCCGCGGCGCCGCCGCGCCAGGCGATCGGTCCCGGCGTGACCAAAATCGTCAGTCCCAGGTCGTCGCCCGGCGACAAGAGCGCATGGTTGTGCGCCACCAGCTCCGTGGCGCACTCGGCCAACTCCGCGATGCTCTCCGGTGGCGTCACGCCGACAATCTGCAGCGAATGTTCCAGCCGCACCAGGTGACTCGCCAGCCGGAACAGTTTTCCACGAAACGTGCGCAGTCGCTCGACCACGGTGGCGCCGAACAGGAATCCCGCGTCATTCAGCGGAATCGCCGCCTCGTCCGCCGGCAGCCAGCGGCCGTTCAGATATGCGACCGGCCGATCGCGCGGCAGGCCTGGATCAATGGCCATCGTGTTCGCTCGGCGGACCGAAGACGTAAGGGGCCACCCGCTCAATGATGCGCGAAGACGAGAGATACAGCAGGGCGTTGTGCTCGGGCCCTACGATCCCAGCGACATTGTATTGCTCAATTTTCTCGGCATCCTCTCCCAAGCGGCTGATCCCCGGGATGCCGGTGTAACCGAGCGCCTGCGGCCCGCTGTGCACGCGGCCATAGGCCACGACGGGATACCACTTCAGCGCGCGATCGATCGGATTCTTGAGCAACAGCATTTCGTCGACCTGCGAAACCGCCTCACCGTGGCGGTTGCCGGGCAGGATCCAGCAATTGTTCATGGCCGGCGCCATCAAGATCGCATTCAGCGACGTCTCTTCCGCGCTGCTGTTACTGCTCTGTTCGACTTTCGCAGTCTTCTCATCCGCCAATTCGTCGAGCGCTCCGGTGATGATCCGCGCCCCGTAGCTGTAGCCCGCAAAGCTGACGCGCCCCCGCGGCTGCCAGCGCCCCACGAAGCGGGCCAGCCGTTTCGCCTCGGCATCGCTCCGCGCGGCTTTGATGCGCAAATCCTCCAATGGCCCCGCATCGGTCCGCGCGCTCGGCCACGACCAGATCAAGACGCGAATGCCCTGGTCCGGCGGCGCATAACGCGTGAGCCGCCGCAATAGAATCCGGCCCTGCTGCTTGGCGTCGGCGTCGGTATTGTTATTGCCGGGAATCCACACGCAGGTCGGCACGTCGGCCGGCAACGCTTTCCATTCCTTCATGGTCGCCTTACGCCAGCCTTCGCCCTCGGTGCAACGCGAGAGTTTCGGCGGATCGTCACAACCGCCCGACCGCGTGTTGGCCGACCACAACTCCGTCGCGACCGGCAGCGCATCGCCAGCGCCAGCGCGCGACACCAGCGACGTCGCGCACAACAATCCGATGCAGATTGCCGGTAAGCAGGAACGCATGAACGGTGAGTTCATCGCTGCGGAAGCACCAAGAACGCAGAAGCGAACCGGAAGCGTTAACGCCCGGAGTTACGGTCGATATCACGCCGCTGCCTGTCGCCGTCCGCTTGCAATTGGAATGACAGGTTTCTCAGCGGTCCCCCAAATGTAGCCCAAAAACAACAGGCAAGCGTGGCAAAAAATAACGCTCGTGGAAAAAAATCGACGTGTCGCGTTTGCACATCGTGGGAAGCGTTGTAGAGTTGCTTGACCCTGAACAATTTCGCCGCTTACCGCACCGCAATGGTATCGGAGACGCAGGCCATGAAGAGGCTGCTGGTCGTGTTGTTTGTGACGGTCGCCGCGGCGGGCTGCCAAGGCGGACTGTTCCGTCGAGAAACTCCTCCGTGCTCGACCGCGATGGTCTACGAAGGAAGCCCGTGCGACGAAGGCGGCGCCTATCTGCAATCGCCGCTCCCTGGCCCGTGAGTCCGGTCACGCGCCAGCTCGTCCGCTGAAGACAAGCCGAGCCGCTCTTCCGCTCCCACCGTCGGCCATCCTGAAACGGCGGCGCGGCGCGGAAGAGCGCTCGTGATGTAACGTAACAAGATCGCGAGCCGGAAGCGCCGGCGCGCTCATGTTGAGGCGCTTGTGTTGTGGCACGGTCTCCCGACCGTGCCACCGCTCCGACCGCAGGTCTCCAGCAACGGTGGTACGGTCAGGAGGCCGTGCCACAACCTCAAAGATGCCGCCTTACGGCAGTTCCTGGATCTCCAGATCCTTGAACCAGATCTTCATCTTCGGGCCGACGTGCAACTGCAAGGCGATGATGCCCTCCTTCGCCCCCTCGTCGCTCGTCTCTTCATAGTCGACCGTCGTGAAGCCGTTGAGCTCCTGCTTGATGTGCGGGCCGTCGACCGTCAGGACGTATTCGTTCCAGTCGTCCTTGTTGATGTGGTCGGCGACTTCGTCCGGCTTGACATCCTTCAGAATTCCGCGCCCGCCTTCTTCGTACAGAATGCCCATGTACTGATTGTCAGCGATGTCGGCCTGGTAGCCCTTCACGACGTGATCGTCGTGCAGCTTGCTGCGAAACTGAATCCCGGAATTCCCGTTTCGCAGCTTGAACTTGGTCTTCAGCACGAAGTTCTTGTACGGCTTCTCCGTCGCCAGGAACGAGTTTTGGTCCAACGTCTTCTCTTCGGTGGAACCGACGATCATCCCGTCCTCGACGCTCCACAACGCCTCGTCGCCAGTCCAGCCTTCCAACGTCTTGCCGTCGAACAGCGGCTGAAACTCTTCTTCAGCCCTGGCGAACGAGGCCGCCGAAATCAGGGCCATGGTCATCAACGAGAGGTGCATCGCGCGGCGCATGATGGAAAGTCTCCGTGGGGCGTCAACCATTCGAGATTCGCGACCGCCGCAATCGACGCCCGCGGCCCCATTCTAGTGCCGCCGCAACATGATCGCTACGGTCCGCCGCCCGACCAAGGACCGACACTAGCCCGACGCGCCAGCGAGGGGGACTTGACGATTTTTGCTCGGATCGCGTCGAACAGGAATCGACGCCCGCTCCCCCTCGCTTGCGCGTCGGGCTAGTGTGGCGTCATTGCCCCGCGCTGCTAGAATGCCGCCGTGGCCGGGGAATGCCTCATGGACGAAAAACCGATGTCCGGAACCGCTTCGTGCCCCCATTGCCAACGGACGATCACGCTCCCTGAAGGCGTCTCCCCGGAAGACCGGTTCCTCTGCCCGCTCTGCCAGCGCGGTTTCAACGCCGGCGAGGCCGTACCGGTCCCCGCCGCGGTTCCGGTGAACGCTCCGCAACGTCCCAAAGTCGAATACGTCTCCGACGCGGAGGCGCGCCGCATCGCCCCGTCGAGCCAAACGTTGCGCCGCCGTTCGCAACCCTCCAACTGGTTCGGCCAGCTCATCGGCATCGTCGGCGGCGGATTTATCGGTCTTACGATCGGCTACTGCATCCTGTTGCGAATCCGTGGCGCCGACGCCGACTTCCTCAAAATCGCCGACCGCCTGCCGAGTTGGGCCACCGGCCTGCCACCGGCACAACCGCCGCCCGACGCGGAGCCAGCCGCAGAAGAAATGCCCTCCAACGACGAACAACCCCACGACGAGCAACCCAACCACTAAGTGGACCCGCGGAGAGAAATGAGCAGCGCCCGAAGCGAAAGCGGCCGTAACTCCGGGCGCTCACGCTTCCGGCTCACTCCCTTTTTGCGACGTTTCGCGTCTTTCGCGGTTATTCCTAGCTGAAGTCGATTCCATCGGCGACGGAGTCGCCTCCTACAACCCACCGAAGGAAATCGCTGTGAGTGAAGCGCCGATCGAGGAAACGGAGTCCGCCACGCCCGCGCCGCCGAGCGATTCGGCCTGGCAGCGCTACTTGCTGTACTCGCTCTCGCTCCCCGAGCGCACCGTGCGTTCCGGCCTGGGGCTCGTCGGCGGCGCGGTGCGCGAGAGCGCCGCGCTCCTGATCCCCAAGGCCTTTCAAGATTCGCAAACGTACCGCATCCTCGTCCAGCAGACGCTCGACTTTGTCGTGCACAATGTCGCCGGCGTCGAAGGTGCCCCCGCGCCGGATGATCCCCCCGCCGTCGACAACTTCATCGAGCTGGCCGGCATGGCGACGATCCACCTCTCGCCGCTAACGGTCTTGGCCGTGGTGTCCGACGTGGCCTATGGTTCCTCGCACTTTCTGCGCGAGCTGGCGCAGGAACTCAAGCGGCAGAATCTGATCGACGAAAACGCCACGATCAACAACGTCGATGAACTGCTCGCCGCCGTCGGCGAGACCGCGAAGGTCACCTCCGGCGCGATCGACACGCCTCCCATCTCGATCGACGGCCTCCGCGACACCGTGAAGCAGGCCCGCGACGCCGCCACGCGCGTCGACCTGCTCAAGGCGATGCCCAAGGCGGAGGTCGAGCGGCTTTGGAACGACATGCACTCGATGGCGAAGGCCCAGCACGCCGACGTCTGGAGCGTCTCCACGACGATGACGCTCTACTCGCTCGAGCAGTTCGGCAAAGTCGGCCAGGGCGCGCTCTCGACGGTGAAAGTCGCCGGCGGCCTGCTCGATCGCCACGTGCTGGAGCACTATCGCCAAGGACTGGATGAAATCGGCCGCAAAGGCCTTTACGCCGCGCTCGCCGAAGCGAGCGGCCCCTACATCGAAGCGGTCTGGACCAACTTCGCGCAAACGAAACCCACGCTCACCGAAGACCTCCTCTCCGGCCGCCTCCTCAACAACGGCTGGTCCCTCGTCCGCAAAGCCCTCCCCGGCGCCAAACAAGAAATCCCACCGCCCGATGTCTCTCCGCCCCCACCCCTCCCACTGAAAACTGAAAACTGAAAACCGAAAACTCTCCCCCCTTCTTTTCTCCTTTTCTCCTCCCCCTACAACACCACTGGCGAAAGCACATTGTACGACACCTGCAGCGACTTATGCCGCGACTCCAAGTCGTGCTCGTACGCGCGGTCTTCGACCTCCACGCAGATCGGGCCGTCGTAGCCGATGTCGGTGAGCGTGGACACGAAGCGATTCCAGTCGATGTCGCCAAAGCCCGGCACCTTGGGAGTCGCCCAGCCCATGGCGAAGATGCCGCGGTCGTTCAGGATGTGCCGCTCGATCTTCATGTCCTTGGCGTGCATGTGAAACAGCTTGTCGCGGAACTCGCGCAACGGCTCGATGTAATCCATCATCTGCAGCACCAGGTGCGAGGGATCGAAGTTCAACCCAAAGTGTTTCGAGGGAATCGTCTCGAACATCTTCCGCCACACCGCCGGCGTATGCGCCAGGTTCTTCCCGCCCGGCCATTCGTCCTTGCTGAACAGCATGGGGCAATTCTCGATGCCCAGGTAAATGCCAGCGTCCTCGACATAGCGAATCAAGTCGGGCCAGACCTCTTTGAAGCGCGCGAAATTGAGATCGGCATGCTGCGTGTGGTCATTGCCGATGAACGTATTGACGTTCTTCAGCCCCAGCACCTTCGCGGCGTCGATCACCCGCTTCAAATGCGCGATCGCCACCTGCGATTCCTCGGCGTTCCCCGAAAGAATGTTCGGGTAATACCCCAACCCCGAGATCGCCACGTCGTGTTTTTCGCACAGCCCGCGGACTTCATCCGCCTGGGCCGCGCCGAAGTCGATGCAATCGATGTGGCAGACGCCGGCGTAGCGCCGCGTCGACTTGCCCGGCGGCCAGCACATGACTTCCACGCAGTCGTAGCCAATGGCCGCGGCGGCGCCGAGCACCTCGTCCAACGAAGCGTCGGGCAGAATGGCGGAAACAAATCCAAGTTGCATGGCGATTCTCCTGGTGCGACCGAGCCCGTCCGTCCCCGCGCACCGCAACCGCGCGGATCACGCGTCCGGCATTATAACGCGCGAACCGGGAGTCTACAGTTGCGACGCGCCGGGCGTAGCTCGCAACGCCCCTACCGCACCGTCGCCATGTACTGCAAGAACTGCGATTCCAACAGCTTGAAGTTGTTGCCAAACACCTTGGTAAAATCCTCAAGCCGGGCTTCCGACGAGTACTCCGAAAAAATCGGCCGCGCCGCCATCGTTTGCAGGTACTTTGCGTAGAGTTGCGGCCGTGTCTCCACCAGCCAGAACGTGAACGCCCATGCTTCGCCATATGCCCGCGATGCGTCCATCTGGAACAGCCGGTCGCTCGTGACCAACTCACTCAGCGTGCCGGGTTTGCGCGAGGCGAGTCCTGCGCGAAAATCATCGAAGCGGCCGCGGTTGATCCGCGAGCCCTGCGAGGCGTTGGAACGCGAGTCGTACACGCCGGGCGCCTCGAACAGCGTCCCCAGCCCTTCGACGACCCACCGCGGCGCCGCGCCGAAGCGACGATGGATGCCGGTATTGTACGCGGTCTGGTGCGTCGCCTCGTGGATGATCGTCTCGTTGTTCATCTGCCCGGTTTGCTTGTTCGACTTTCCGCCGCCAATGTCGAACATCGAGATCCGGTTCGTCGCCGGCGAGTAGTACCCCAGCACCGACGCGTTGATGTTCGCCCCTTCCGCGCGGGCCGCGCGCATGAAGTCGGCCTGGTTGCGATACACCACGGCGACGAGCGGAAACTGCGGCTCCGACAGCCGGAAGCCGCGCACCGAAAAGTAATGCGCGCACGAGCGATAAAGATTCTCGAAGTTCGCGCTCCAGCGATCCCCCTGCCCCGGTGGGTGGGCCACGAGGTAGTGTCCGGTCGAGCTGATTTCAAAGTCCTTGCCCAGTTCTTTCGAGAGCGTCCCTCGCAACTCTGAGCTCGTGTAAGCGCGGAAACGGTCTCCCAGCTTGCGATAGTTCTTCGCCTCTCCGGGATGAAACGTGGCGAGCCTCCCGTCGCGCGACAAGAACAGCACTTCGCGCTCCGACCACTCGAGCGCCGTGCCGTCGAGACGCTTCCCGTCGACCTCCATCGTCAATAATGCCCCGGAAGTGCCAAGCCCGGCCCCGCCCAAGTTCGAGGCGCTCGCGACGAGCAAGATCAACGCCAGAAATGCGAATCGCATAGGAATTCCCTTGGAGGGCCGTCGACCGTCAGACGCGGCAGCTATCGCAAACCTACGTCGCCGCCGGACGCGATTTCCCGCCGCGCGTGGCGGGTAGAGCACGGCGGTGTTACAATTCTGTCGGCTACAGCGGTGACGACGATCGCGCCTACACGTTACTCCTGGGAACAGAGGAGTCCATAACTATGTTGACTGCGCTGCTGGTCGGGATTTGCCTGTGTTTTCAAGCCGAGGCCGCGCCGGCGCCCGCTGCGACCAGCGCGCCGGACGCCATCGCCGTCCAGGTGAAGCAACTGGTACAACAGCTCGACGCCCGCGAGAAAACCGTTCGCGAAGCAGCCGAGCAATCGCTCTTCGACCTCGGCCCCAAGGCCCTCGAACATTTACCCGAGCCGACGGCGCGGATGTCGGCCGAAGTCAAGCAACGGTTGGCGCGCGTGCGCGGCAAACTGGAAAAAGCCCTAGCCGATTCCAACAAGGAAGCCACGCGCGTCACGCTCTCCGGCGAGATGAAACTCTCCGAGGCGATCGACGCCATCGGCAAGCAAACGGGCAACGCGCTCTACCTGTCGATGTCCGGCGAGGACGACGCCCCCGGCGACAAGAAGTTCACTTTTGAGATTCAGGACGAGCCGTTCTGGCAGGCGCTCGATAAGGTGCTCGATCAGTCCGAGCTGTCGGTCAACCCCTACGGCGACCAGACGGGCCTGGCGATCGTACAACGCGGCGGAATGGGAGCCCCGCGTGCCGGGCAGGCGGTGTACCTGCAAGCGTTTCGCTTCGCTCCGCTCGATATCAGCGCGACGCGCGACTTCGCCTCAGGCATCGGCAACTCCATGCAGCTCCAGCTCGAAGCCGCCTGGGAGCCGCGTCTCCGGCCGGTCATCGTCACGGTCCCCATGAGCGCCGTCCAAGCGACCGACGAACAGGGAAAAGCGTTGGCGGTTCAAGGGGCGGAGCAAGAGTTTGAAATCCCTGTCGGCCCTGGGCAGTCGACCGTTTCGCTGCAACTCGTGTTCGACCTGCCGGACCGCGCCGCGCGCAAGTTGACTTCGGTCAAAGGGCGATTGAATGCGCTGTTGCCGGGCAGACAGGAGACCTTCACGTTTCCCAAGATCGACAAGGCCAAGAAGACCCACCCACAGCACGCTGACCACGGTGGTCCATAGTACGATGGCGCCAGACCAACGGAGAAGGTATCGGAGCCTGCGCATCGAGGCGCAAAGGAACA
>CAZUBB010000006.1:0-3806 GCA_964618485.1 uncultured Pirellulales bacterium | reverse complement strand
CCAAGATCGACAAGGCCAAGAAGACGTCGCAAACCAAGGCCGGCGTCACGGTCACGATCGAAGAGGTCTGGAAAAACAACGACGCCTGGGAGGTCCGCGTCCTGACGCGGTTCGAAGACGCCGCCGGCTCGCTTCAATCGCACCTTAATTGGGTTTACAACAACGAAGCCAAGTTAGTCTCTCCCGACGGCGAGGAAATCGCCTACGACAGCCTCGAAACGGTCAGCGAGGACGAAAACGAGGTCGGCATGGCCTATATTTTCGCCCGGGAGCGCGGACTCGCCGATCACACGTTCGTGTACCGCACGCCGACGACGGTCACCGAAGTCGCGCTCGATTTCGAACTGAAAGACCTCGATTTGCCGTAAGCACGGCACGACTTCTATTCACGTCGAATTTCGCCCATCAATCGCGTTGAGAATCTCGCATGGACCGCACCTGGTCGCGTTGGCCGTTAGTAACGGCAAGCTTGCTCGCCGCTTCATGGTTGGTTGGAGTGTCGCCCACAGCAGGCGCCCAGGAATCGCCGACGACTCACGCCATCCGGCTGGACATCCCGCCGGAGCAAACGGTCGCCACGATTGACGGCGACGCGGTGAAAATGGCCGATGTGATGGCGGTCGCGCGCGCCGCGGCGAAATCGTCAGAACCGCAGAAGCTATCCGCCGTGGCCATCGCCCAGTTGCTCGAGACCGCGATCGATCAACGGCTGGTCCGGCGCTACGTGCTCACCGCGACGGAAGGCGCCACGCCCGAGCAGATCGACGAGGCCCTGGAGCGGCTCAAGGCCAACGCCGCGCAGCAAGGCGCCACGATCGAGTCCCTGCTCGCGGAGCGTGGCATCGACGAGCAGGCGCTCCGCGATCAGCTCTGACCGATGCGGCGCTCGAGGCCTGCTTCGCGCGTCATCGCCGCGACCTCGACGGCACCCAACTCCGCGCCAGCCACATCTTGCTCCGCGTCGATGTGCCGCAAGACCTTCCGGTCGTCATGGAAGAAGCCCGGCGAATGAAACAAGAAATCGCCGATGGGAAAATCACGTTCGCCGATGCCGCCAAGAAGTATTCCGAAGGCCCCAGCCGGCGCGTCGGCGGCGACCTGGGCTTCTTCGGCCGCAACGGTCCCATGGTGCCCGCCTTCAACGACATGGCGTTTTCGCTCGAAAAAGGAAAAGTCGGCGACCCCATCGTCACCCCCTTCGGCGTTCACCTGATTCAGGTGACCGACGAAAAGCAGGGGGACAAACAATGGACCGACGTCCAGGAAAAGCTCAAGCAGATCGTCGCCCAGGAGATGGTCGCGGAGATCGCCAAGCAGCAACGTGAAATCGTCAAACTCGAATACCGCGACGACTTCCCGCACTTCCTCCCCGGCACCAAGGACCTGGCGCCCATGGCCGGAGCGACTACGGAGACGCCTGCGCCGACGACGGAATAACGGATCGAATTACCGCCTGGCCGCCGCCTGCGCCAACGCGCGAATCTCCCGCAACACCGCCCGATGCGCCGCGGAAAAACCGTTCGCCGGCGCGCTCGGCGCGCCATGTTGCACATCGTCCCCCAATCCCCCGCCCGGGCTGCTCCGCAATTGCGCCAAAATCAAATCGCGAATCTCCCGCGCGTTGGCGACGCCTTCAATCAATCCGTGATGCCCCGCCGCGCCCGGCTGGCCTTCGTGACCGCCTGAACCGCCGCCTCCGCCGGCCGTCTCCACCACGACGTTGGCGATGCCGAAAAACCGTTGCAACGGTCCTTCATCGATCTTCAGGTTTTGCACGTTCTCATAGGTGATCGTCGTCTCGCGAATCACCCAGATGCCCCGCCGGATGCGCATGCTCCGTTCGCTGAGCGCATACCATGTGGTGTCGTAACGGAGATGAATTCCTACGTAAGCGATCAAGTCCGGAATAATGATCACTGCCCAGAATGGCAGCGCCAGCACGATGCCCAGCACCGGCCAGGCCAGCAAAATGGCCAGCCACGTGACGATCAGCGCGACGTCGATGATGCCCAGCACGAGCCAGAAAAAGAACTTCAGGTAGCGGAGAAAACCCTCGCTCGGTCGAAACGAGGCGACCGCCTCGCCGGCGAACGCGGGCAACGTCGGCGGCTCGCTCGGCACGCGAAACCAATCGACCAGCACGCGCCAAACGCCGCGATAAATCCACGCGCTGACCGCTTCGACATGCCCGCCGGTCATGGCGCGTCCTTTCCGCGCTCTGCCAGCACTTTCATGGCGTCGCGAATCTCACGCAGTAACGTGAGCGATTCGTCTACCGCCGGCGCGGCCCCCGCGATTTGCGGCTCCTCGCCGTCGTCCAGCCCCTTGGCGCCGCGCATCTTGGCATACAGAAAATCGCGCAGCGGCTCCGCTTCCAGGATTCCTTCAATGCTCATCTCGGCGCTCGACGATCCGCTGGCGGTTTGAATGCTCACCGTCGCCAGCCCCAGCCAGCGCTGCAGGATATTGCGCGTCAGGTGAATGTCCTGAATGCGGCGATAGGTGAGCAGCGTCTCGCGCCGGAAGAGAATCCCCCAGCTCATCGAGATTCCCTTCTCGTCGAACTTGTAGCGCAACGTCTCGTACTTGAACCACAACGGCAGAATCACAAACGGCGCCCCCGCCACGGTCAGCAGCGCGCAGATCACGTAATACCACATCAGAATCGGCGCCGGCCGCGTAATGTGATACGGCGTAAAGCCCGTCGAAGTGGTTGCAGAAGTCTCGGTATTCATGCCCCATCCGAATTTACAGTCAACCTATCGCCGGTCACGGGGCGATTCAAGTTGTTTCACCAGCTCGTAGCGCCAGCGAGGGAGAGTGGGCGTTGATTCATGTTCGATGCTTTCCATGAAATCCGCGTCAACTCTCCCTCGCTGGCGCTACGGGCTAGTTTGGCCAAGCTCGTCGGCGTCGCGGAATTGCCCGCCGCCCCCCGGCGCGCTATGCTGATAGGCACTTTCCTACCCGGACCGGAGACTCCGCCATGTTGCGCCCTCGCTCGACGCTCGCCCTCTCCTTCCTCTTTATGGGATTCGTTCTGATGCAGCCATTATTGTCCGCCGCCAAGGACCTGGAGGTCGGCGACGATGCCCCCGCCTTCGAATTGCCCGGTTCTGACGAAGAAACCTACAAGCTCGAAGACTTCAAAGAGAAGAAGGTCGTGGTGATCGCCTGGTTCCCGAAGGCCTTCACGGGCGGCTGCACCAAGGAATGCCAATCGATGCGCGCCAGCGGCGACGCGATCCGCAAGTTTGACGTCGTCTACTTCACCGCGAGCTGCGACGAGCCGGAGAAAAACAAGGAATTCGCCAAGTCGCTGGAACTCGATTATCCGATCCTGAGCGATCCCGCGAAGGACGTCGCCAAGGCCTACGGCGTCGTCCACGAGGGGCGCGAAGTCCCCGAACGCTGGACGTTTTACGTCGGCCTCGACGGCAAGATCCTGGCGATCGACAAGGAAATCAAGACGGAAACCGCCGGCGAAGACATCGCCAGAAAACTCGAAGAACTCGGCGTCGCCGAAAAAAAAGCCGAATAGTGCCAACAAGCGCCCGGTCGACGCGCCGCGCTGCATACCGCTAGCCCGGATTTTTCATGAGGATTCACCACGGAGGACACCGAGGAGTAAGGAGATGCTTGTAAGTAAGTCACATCGACAAGCGACGCACGCCGATTTGCCAGTCGCGGTCGGAAACTCCTACCTCGCAATCTTCTCCGTGTTCTCTGTGCCTCAGTGGTGAATTCTCCGGGCTAGCGCGGCCGGCGCCTCGGCGTGCGATGTAACTTATTTTGCGGCAGGATCT
>CAZUBB010000005.1:50290-58348 GCA_964618485.1 uncultured Pirellulales bacterium | reverse complement strand
GCCCGGCCGGGTCCGGCTCGCACGCCCCGGTGAAGTGCCAGCCGTCGTCCCAGACTTCGACCCAGGTGTGATTGCCGCTGTTATCGGTCCAGCGCGGCGTGCCCACCATCCGCGCGGGAATCCCCACGGCGCGGCAGGCGTCGACCAGGATAATTGACAGGCCGGTGCACGAGGCGAGCCCGGTTTCCATCGATTCGTACGGGCTCTGATCCGCCTTCTTCCGCGCCGTGCTGTACTTCACGTTCACGACGCCGAACACCTGCTGATTCAGCTTGGCCGCGGCCAGGCCAGGCGAGTCGATCCCTTTCACCACGTCATGGAAGCGATCGTAAAAATCCTTCCGCCAATCGTCACGGCGCTCGTTGATGTTGGCGTACGGTAGCACGTCGTTGAAAAACACCTCTTCGGGGATTTTGTCCTTCCAGGCCGATTCATTCCTTGCGCGATAGGCGTAGTCGACGTTCGTCAGCAGGAACGCGGCGGTGAGACTCGTCAGATCGCGCTCCGGCATGTGCGCGACGAGAAACCGCATTCCGGGACGCTGCTCTTCCGGCGCTGTGGTAAGCGCTTGCTCAATTTCCGCCTTGTTCTCGCCGGCTTTCTCCAGCGCGGCGTCGATCACCCCTTGGAGACCGTCGTCCGCCTGCGCCAACGACGCGAGCACGAGCAAAACAAGCAATGCGCAACTACGGCGGAGAATTGCCAGCATCACGGACTTCCTGGAAAGGGGGGAGTGATCGCCACGTGTTCCGCGACCATTCTAACGTCCAGAAACCCGGTGCGCAACCGCGCGGCGCCAACTCGCCGAGATCGCGATTCAATTCAAATCTCGACGAGCTCTCCTCCCTTGCAGGGAGGGGTTCGGGGAGGGGGGGAAGCGTTGAGGCGCGATGGAACTTTGATTTCCGTGTCCGCCAAGCCCCACGCTTTTCAGCAGCCATCCTGCGTTCCCCCTCCCCCGGCCCCTCCCTGGAAGGGAGGGGAGTTTGCGTACTAGATTGAAGGGCGTGTTATCGAATCACGGTGATGCGCTCATGATGTCTTCTGCTTCCATTTCATCTACTCCGCTGCTCATCTCCCACCCCCGCGAGATGCTCGCTTGGGCAAACGCCGCTCGGCAGCGCGGGAGGCGCATTGGCGTCGTACCCACGATGGGAGCGTTGCATGCGGGGCATGTGAGTCTGGTCGAGCGTTCCTGCCGCTAGTGCGATCTGACAGTCGTGACGATCTTCGTCAACCCGACGCAATTTGGGCCGAACGAAGATTTTCAGAAGTATCCCCGTACGCTGGACGCCGACCTGCAGGCGATGTCCGCCTTTCCGGTAGACGTTGTTTTCTGCCCCGAGGCGTCGGCGATGTATCCCGCGGGAAATGCCACGCGCGTCGAAGTCGCCGGGCCTGCTCTCCCCTGGGAAGGAGCGCACCGGCCCGGTCACTTTTCCGGCGTGGCGACGATCGTGCTGAAGCTGTTTCAGATTACGCAGCCGCACCGCGCGTTTTTCGGCCAGAAGGACTACCAACAAACGCTCGTGGTGCGGCGGATGGTTGCGGACCTTGACGTGCCGGTCGAGATCGTGGTTTGTCCCACCGTGCGCGAAGCGGATGGGCTGGCGATGAGCTCACGCAATGCCTACCTCAGCGCCGTGTCGCGTGAGAAAGCCTTGCGATTGAGTCAAAGTCTCCGTTTAGCGCAACGCCTCGTCGACCAAGGGGAGCGGGACATCCGGCGCGTTCGCGACGCGATGCTCGCGCTCTTTGCCGCGATTCCCGGTGTGCAGGTCGATTATGTGGCGCTGGTCGAACCGGCGACGCTCGTCGAAGCAACGTCGCTGGATGAACCGGTGGTCGCGTTGCTGGCGGTCCGCGTCGATGGCGTCAGGCTCATCGATAACGCGCTGTTGACGGCTTAACCGCGCCGACCGTTTCCCGGCGGAACGACAGCTTTCATCCGTCGAATCGCTACATGCCGTTCCGCGCAGTCACCCTCAGGTGATTGAGTTTTTTGCCTCGGAATCGCACATTTGCGCCGCTCGGCGCGGGCGGACCTCGCACGGCATTTCTCGGCGACCAAAGCCCTCTGCGACTCATTGCGGACCGGCCGCCTGCCGATTCTGTCGCTATCCGACTCCGCAATCCCTGAGCCCCATCAGAGCTTACCCACGATGGACCGCGACGCCCGCTTCTCTTGGACGCATCCGCTCGAGGCCTGGCTCCGTCAGCGCGACTCCCGGTTTTGTCCCCCCTGGCAACTGCCGCACGTGGAACTCGAGGTCACGCGGGGCCGGACGCGCCAGGCCGTACGACCGCTCGAATCGCGCGCCTTCCTGATCGGCGCCGCGGAAGATTGCGACCTGGTTCTCACCGATCCGCAGTTCCCGGCCGTTTTCGCGTACGTCATGCGGGACGCCAATGGCGCTCGCGTGCGGGCGATCGCCGAATCCCCGGTCCTGTGCGTCAACGGCGAAGCGGTCGAAGAGACGCGGCTGGACGACGGCGACGTGATCCGGACCGGCCCTTACGAGTTCCGGGTCCGCCTGACGCCGCCAGCCATCCAAGGGCTGCGGCACCGCACCGGCCGGCTGCACCGCATCGATCCGCCGCTTATGAAGAGCGCGGGAACGCGAATCGTAACGATTGCATCAGCAAAAAGACGATAAGCAGTCCCGCTACGGCGATCGGCAACTTCTCCGCGTGCGGCACGCCGAAGCGCGCGAGGAGAAGCCCGAGCAGGACTGATCCCAACGCGACGAACAACAACAAGCACCCGGCGGCGGCCATGACCCCTTTGAACGTTCCTTGTTCACTGGGGGCGGTGTTGTAGAGCGGAATCGTTTTCCCCTTCCGCAGGCTGAGCTCAATCGAATCCGCCAGCTCCATGCCGCGCGCGGCGACGTGCCAATCGGGCGCATCTGCCGCGCCTTCGACAAACGCCGTTAAGGCCCGCGAAGCGGCGTCGATCGCTTCCAACGCCACGGATTCCGTCCTTCCTCCCACGCTGTGATTCAAGTCTCCTGGCGAGCCGTCGTCCGGCAACGTCAGCGTCGCTTTGCCATCGGGGCCGATCAGCGTCAGGCGCAGGCCGTTTGACCTCTCCGCCGGACCGATCGACCAGCGCACGGAGATTCCCGCCGGACCGGTCATCTGTACGCCGAGATTGCCGAGTTGCCCTTGTTCCCAGCCCGGCGCCATGGCGGATAGGCTGTTCAGATCGCCGACCAAGCGCAGCGCCAGGTCGACGTCGCGTGCAAAAGTGTCGGTGACGCGGCGGGTATCGCGGAGAGGCGAGGTGCGTTCCATGACCAGCTGCTCGCAGCGGCCGATCGGCGAACGGTTCGTATCGGAGATCCATGCCGCGATCTCCTCGACGCCGGGTCGCCAGCGCCACGGACAGAACGGGACGAGCCGCGCCTTGGTTTCGGCGCAGATCATTTCCAGCTCGAAATAGATCAGCACCGACGCATGCAGCGGGTGCGAAACCAGCGCCGCGCCGGCGGATTGCGCTACGCGGCGCAGCGAGTCGGCCCGCGCCTCGTCATCCATTCCCCGCGCCACGAGCACGGCGTCGACCGTGGGGAAGTCGAGGAACGAGACCCAGTCCGACGGCCAGGCCGCGCGGGGAAAAAGCTGATTCAATTGGGCGCGGAGCGGTTCGGCATCCCAAACGCACGTAATCTCGTACCCGGCGGCGTGCGCCGCCTCGATCAACCCGGGCGTCCACTCGTCATATCCCAACAAAGCAAACCGCATGCGAACCTGAAGCGGAAGAAGCGACGTTTTCGGTCAGGGTCTCGATTCTAGGTGCAAGCATGGAAAGAAATAAGCGGCGGCGGCGCGAAAATCGCCGCAACTCCGGGTTCCGTTGTGCCGCGGGTCTCCCGACCGCGGCACGTCTCCGACCGAAGTTCTTCCTCCCTGCCATCGGCGGCGCGCACACTTTATGCCTCAAACCGATCGACTTTTCCTTGACGGTCCGCTTGGGGGGACGATATGCTCTAGGTTGTGGAATCTCGCGCCACTGGGTCGGCCCCTCCGCGACGATTTCACGCCGCTTTTCTTATCGCCGCCCGTCAGGATCGCAGCATGTTCGGCTGCTCGGCCGATGCTTCCCCGCTCGGAGCAAGTGCGCCCCTATTTTGGCGCGGCCTGAGCCTTGCGCTCGCGCTGGCGGCGTTCGCGATCTGGGGCGCGCCGGCGCATGCCAGTTGCGGCGACTATGTCGTCATTGGAAAACCGGCCAGCCGCCAGGCGGTGGACGCGGCCAGACCGTCGCACCCCGAAGCGCCGAAACCATGCCACGGTCCATATTGCCAGGCGGCCCCACGTCCCATCGCGGCGCCGCCTGTTGCGCCGACGACCGTGCATCGCGCACCTGAATCGTGCGTGATGTCAGGCGAAGCCACCATCGCCCCCGACGGCGCCTTGCTCGCGCTTCGCGTGGATGCCCCGTTCTCGAGGCCGCTCAGCGGCTGCTATCCGCCGCAATGGCGCCCGCCCGAAGCCGTCGCTTCGCGCCTTCTCTAGCGAACGTGCCGAGGCCGCATGCGCTCGAACAGCGCTCGTCCTTCACGGCCGATGAATTGTCGTCCTGCATTACGATGCAGTAACGCGCGCAAAGTGAGCCGGAAGCGTCGGCGCCTGGAGTGCAAGCTCGTTTCCGGCCGGACGCCGCGCTTCATTTCCGGCGAGAAAAGCCAGCAGGTTCGATACGAAGGGTCCATTTGATGGCGACTACTGCGAATTCCCAAAGCGCCGGTGAAGCCGCGCCGAAGCCGACGCGTTATGTCCGCACCGTGGGGCCGAGGCTTCGCGTGCTGTTGTTGGCGATTTTCGCGCTGGTTGCCGTGCTCGGAGCAAACTCCCTTTATTTGGCGTTGGTGACCGCGAGCGAATGGTTTACCGAACGGACGTACCAGAACTATTTCTACCTGATGATGTTCCTGGTCCACGTCGTGCTGGGCCTGTTGCTGGTTGTGCCGTTCGTCGCTTTCGGCGTCATTCATATGGTCGCCGCGCGGAATCGACGTAATCGCCGCGCCGTGCGCATGGGATACGCCTTTTTCGCCGCGGGCATCGCCGTTCTTGTCACCGGGATCCTGCTGGTCCGCATCGAAGGGGTTTTCGATCTCAAGCAACCGGCCGCGCGCGACGTCGTTTACTGGCTGCACGTCGCCACGCCGTTGGCGGCGATCTGGCTCTATTGGTTGCATCGACTGGCGGGGCCGCGGATCAAGTGGCGCATCGGCGCGGCGTATCTCGGCGTCGTCGGAGCTACCGTGGCCGTGATGCTCGTCCTGCAAATGCAGGACCCGCGCCAATGGAACGTCGCCGGGCCGGCTTCGGGAACGAAGTACTTTGAACCCTCGCTGGCCCGCACGTCGACGGGAAATTTCATCCCGGCTGAGACGTTGATGATGGATCAATATTGCCTGGAGTGCCATCAGGACGCCTACAAAGGCTGGTTCCACAGCTCGCATCACTTGAGTTCATTCAATAACCCGGCCTACCTGGCGAGCGTCCGCGAAACGCGCACCGTGTCGTTCGAGCGCGATGGGACCGTGCAGGCCTCCCGGTGGTGCGCCGGGTGTCACGACCCGGTGCCGTTTTTCTCCGGCGCGTTTGACGATCCGAAGTTCGACGATGTCCGCCACCCAACGGCGCATGCGGGCATCACGTGCACCGTCTGCCACGCCATCACCGACGTCCACAGCACGCGCGGCAATGCCGACTTTACGATCGAAGAGCCGTTGCATTACCCATTCGCCACGAGCGAGAACCCCTTCCTCCGGTACGTCAATCGGCAGCTCGTGAAGGCGAAGCCATCGTTTCATAAGAAGTCTTTCCTCAAGCCGCTGCACAAGGATGCTGAGTTTTGCTCGACGTGCCATAAGGTGCACCTCCCCTATGCGCTCAACCACTACAAAGAATTCCTCCGCGGGCAAAATCATTACGATCCCTTCCTGTTGAGCGGCGTCTCAGGCCACGGCGCGCGGAGCTTCTACTATCCGCCGAAAGCCACGACGAATTGCGCCGGCTGCCACATGCCGCTTCAAGAATCGGGCGACTTCGGCGCTCAGCTCTTCGGGGATGCGAAAGAGCTGAGCATCCACGACCACCTTTTCCCGGCCGCCAATACCGGACTGGCCTGGATGAAAGATCAGCCCGCCGTGATCCAGCGTCATCAAGATTTTATGAAGGATATCGTCCGCGTCGATATCTTTGGACTCAAAGAAGGGGGCCAGGTCGATAGCCCGCTGATTGCACCTCTGCGTCCGACCGTTCCCACGTTGAAGCCTGGCACGGAGTACCTGCTCGAATCGGTCATTCGTACACTCAAGGTGGGGCACGCCTTCACGCAAGGGACGGTTGATTCCAACGAGGTCTGGGTCGACGTGACGGTCACGTCGGGCGGCGCCACGATCGGCCGCAACGGCGCGATCGCCGAGGATGGCACGGTCGATCCCTGGTCGCATTTCATCAATGTGTTCATGCTCGATCGAAACGGCAATCGCATCAATCGCCGCAACCCGCAGGACATTTTCGTACCGCTCTACAATCACCAGATTCCCCCCGGCGCCGGCCAGGTGGCGCATTACGGCTTCCGCGTACCCGACGACGCCAAGGCGCCGATCACAATCACGGTCAAGTTGCAATACCGCAAGTTCGACCAAGAGTACATGGCATTCGTCGCCCAGGCCGCGAAGCCCGGCGATGTCCCGCTTCGTGGCAACGAGAGCGGTCAGCCGTATCTCAATCAGTTGCCGATTACGACGCTCGCCACCGATACGATAACGCTCGCCGTCGAAGGCGGCGACGCTGCGCCGGCGAATGCCGAATGCAAGATTCCGCCCTGGCAGCGCTGGAACGACTACGGCATCGGCCTGTTGCTCGAAGGACGCGCGGAACTCCGGCAAGCGGCGGCGGCCTTCGCGGAAGTGGAGAAGCTCAATCGCTACGACGGCCCGCTGAATCTCGCTCGCGTCTATCTGGAGGAAGGACGGCTCGATGACGCTACAGCCGCGATCGCCCGCGCGACGGCGCACAAAGATCCGCCCGCGCCTCCTTGGACCGTGGCCTGGCTCTCCGGCCGCGTCAACCAGCAACAAGGCCACCTGGAGGCCGCGGAGAAGAACTTCCGCAGCGTGCTGGAGGATCGCACGCCGGAGATGATCGAGCGAGGTTTTGATTTCAGTAAGGATTACGAAGTCATTAATCTCCTCGGCCAGGTGCAGTTCGATCGCGCCAAACAGGTCCGCGATCCCGCCAAACGCGCGGAGCGCGACGCGCTGCTTCGGCAGGCCGCGGAGACGTTCCAGAAAACGTTGGCGATCGACAGTGAGGACGTCGCCGCGCATTACAACCTGAGCCTGATCTATCGCCAGCTTGGCGATGAAGCGAGTGCGAATCGCCATCAGGAATCGCATGCCCGTTACAAGCCCGACGACAATGCTCGCGACTTCGCCGTGGCTGCAGCGCGGAAGAAGTACCCCGCGGCCAACCACGCCGCCGAGGCGTTTGTGATTTACCCCTTGCAGCGCGACGGCGCTCCAGGCTTGAACAAGGCAACGACCGCCGACACTTCGATCGCCACGGGAGGTGGGCAATGAAAGAGGCTAAGCAACCGATTACGGATGGTGAGGAAGTCGCCGCGGCGGACGACGCCGTGATCGGCCGCGCGATGCGCGGGTCGCTGATCGCGCTCGTCGCGGTGGCGGCAGCGGTCGCCTTGATTGTCTTGCTGCGCAACCGCCCGCAGACCGTCGAGACGCACAGCACGGAACTCGTCGCGCCGACCGTCCGCGATGCGCCGCAGGCCAAGCCGCCGCGCGTTGCGTTCACCGACATCACGGATTCAGCCGGCATTCGCTTCCGGCACACGAACGGCGCCTACGGCGCGAAGCTGCTTCCCGAAACGATGGGGGGAGGCTGCGCGTTCCTCGATTACGACGACGACGGCGATCAGGACATCTTGTTGGTTAACTCTACGTACTGGCCTGATCATGCGCCGGCCGATCAGGCGGCCCCGACCATCGCCCTTTACCAGAACGACGGCACAGGAAG
>CAZUBB010000005.1:9713-50280 GCA_964618485.1 uncultured Pirellulales bacterium | reverse complement strand
AAGCGGACGGGTCCTTCGCCGCGCCGATCTCCTATCCCGCGGGTGGCGAGACCATGGACGTCTTCGGCGGCGACTTCGACGGCGACGGCTGGGTCGACGTGTTCCTCACGGCCGTCGGGAAGAATCGCCTGCTTAAGAACACCGACGGCAAGTTCACCGATGTCACCGATCAGTCTGGCGTGGCCGGCGCAGACGACGCCTGGAGCACCGCCGCGGCGTTCTTCGACTACGATAACGACGGCGATCTCGACCTCTTCGTCGCCAACTACGTCGCCTGGTCGCCGGAAATTGACCTGGCGCAGGATTTTCAACTCGTCGGAGTCGGCCGCGCATATGGTCCGCCTCGCGCCTTCCAAGGCGCGTTCCCTTACCTCTATCGCAACCAAGGCGACGGCACGTTCGCCGATGTCTCCGCCACTTCAGGAGTGCAAGTCAAGAATAAGGCCACCGGAGTGCCGCTCGCCAAGTCGCTGGGCGTCGTGCCGATGGACGTGGATCGTGATGGCTGGCTCGACCTCATCGTCGCCAACGACACGGTGCAGAATCTGTTGTTCCACAACCGTGGCGACGGCACCTTCGCTGAACTCGGCGCGGAATCCGGCATCGCCTTTGACACTGCCGGCAACGCCCGCGGCGCGATGGGCATCGACTCCGCGCGTTACCGCAACGACGGTTCGCTGGGCATCGTGATCGGCAATTTCGCCAACGAGCCGACGGCGCTCTACGTGTCGGACGGAAAGTCGCTGAACTTTTTCGACGATGCGGTCTCGAACGGCATCGGGCCTCCGTCGCGGTTGTCGCTGAAGTTCGGGGTGTTCTTTTTTGATTACGATCTCGACGGCCGACTCGACGTGCTGGAATGTAACGGACACATCGAGGATGAGATCAATCGCGTTCAGGAAAGCCAGCACCACGCACAAGCCCCGCAGCTCTTCTGGAACTGCGGCGCCGATCAGAAGTGCGAGTTCGTATTCCTCGGCGAAGAAGACTGCGGTCCCGATTTCGTCCGTCCCATGGTCGGCCGCGGCGCGACGTATGCGGATATCGACGGCGATGGCGACCTTGATGTACTTTTGACCGAGGTGGGAGGCTCGCCGCGACTGTTGCGGAACGACCAGCAGCTTGGCCATCACTGGCTGCGCGTCAAGCTGCATGGCAACGATAAGAACCGTGATGCGATCGGCGCAACGGTGGCCGTCACCGCAGGCGGCGTCACGCAAGACCGCCAGGTGATGCCGAGCCGCAGTTACCTTTCGCAGGTCGAACTACCGGTGACCTTCGGCCTGGGGAAGATGGACAAGATCGACAAGGTCGCCATCACCTGGCCCGACGGTTCGAAGCAGGAAGTCGCGGACGTGAAGGTCGATCGATTGCTGGAAATCACCCAGGAAGCCACTCCATGAGCCAGGAAGGCCGTCTCATCATCCTGTTTGTGGTCGCGACTTGCTTCAGCACGCTCATTTCCGGCTGCGGCGGCTGTCAACAGAACGCTCCGCCCACTGCCGCGCCTCCTCCGACCAACGCCGCCGCGCCGGACCTCACCCCCGAACTCGTCGCCGAACACAACCGCGGCGTCGCCCACATGGGCAAGTTCGAGTTCGCGGAAGCGCAGGCGATCTTCACCGATCTCGCCAAGCGCTATCCGAACTGGTCCGACGTCAACGTCGATTTGGCCATCGCCACGTTCAACCAGCAGAAGCCGGACGAGTCGTTTGCCTCGCAATACATTGTGGACTCGCTCGCCATTCTCGACGGCGTCTTGAAGCGCGATCCCGAACATCTCCGCGCCCGGTATGCGAAGGGCGTGCTGCTCTACTACCTCGGCAAAACCGCCGAAGCGCAGCCGCATTTCGAGTTCGTCGCCGCCCAAGATCCGAAAGACCCCTTCGCGGCGTACTTTGTCGGCCGCTGCCTGTTCAACGCCGGCAAGTTCGACGAAGCCCTCGCGCGTTATCAGGAGGCGATCAAGCTCGATCCTTATTTCAGTAGCGCGTACTACGCGGCGTTCCAAACGCAACAGCGTCTGAAACGCATGGAAGACGCCCGGAGGACGATGGCGGACTTCCAACGGCTGGAAGGAAATCCGCAAGCGCGCAAGGAGGCGATGAAGTACACGCGGATGGGGGAGAAGGCGGAAGTACTCAGCATCACTCGCAGCGGCGCATCCCCTGCGCTCACCGCGGGTCACTATTTCACGTCGAACGTCGCGATTCGCGCTGGCGAAGGCATTCGCTGGCGATCCGCGGATGACGAGCGTTTGCCGCGTTGCAGCGTCACTGCCGTCGACCTCGATGGCAATGGCCGCCTCGACCTGTATCTGGCCTCGGCGATTGACGGTGAGGATGGGCTACCTGGCGCGGCGCTGTTGGACGATGGCCCGGACGCTCTGCGCGCCGACGCCGCTCATCCTCTGGCAACGGTAACGAATGTCTCGGCCGCCGCGTGGGGCGACTACGACAATGACGGCCTGGTCGACGCCTTGCTCTGTCGACGCGGCGCGAATCAACTCTGGCGTCAAGTCGCGCCAGGCGAATGGCAAGACGTCACGGCCAGCGTCGCCGCGCCGCTTGGGGAAGGAAACTTCGTCGATGGACTGATGGTCGACATCGATCACGACGGCGACCTGGATTTAATCGCGCTGGAATCGAACAGCCGGCGCATCGTTCTGGCCAACAATCGCGACGGCACGTTCCAAGACATCGCAGAGGAACTCGGCATTGCCGCGACGTCACTGCCCGCGTCCGACGCCGGCGACTTCACGCAGATTCTCGCCGCGGATTTCGACCGCGATCGCGATGTTGACTTGGCATTCCTCGCGGAATCTTCGCCGCCGGAGTTTTTCGCCAACGAACGGTTGTGGTCCTTCCAGCCCGCGGCGGGGTTCGAGGCATTGCGCGCGGACCCCCCGTCGCGCGCGGTGGCGCTCGACGCCGACAATGACGGCCAGCCGGAAATCTACGGATTGCGCGGCGACCGCTTCGTTCGCTGGCGCCTGAACGATGCTGGCCAATGGACCGCCGAGGGGTTCGGCCCGATCCGGCAAGGCTCCTTGAAGGAACCGGTGCGCCTGGCCGCGGGCGATCTCTCCGGCGACGCCGTTTGGGAGATCGTCGTCGCCGACGCTGACGGTTGGGCCGTCGCCGACGCCTCGCGCAACCGCCTTCATGCCTTTGAACGCGAGGAGCACCTCCTTGCCTGCTCGGTCATTCCGCTGGATGGTCTGCGGCCGTCGCTCGTTCGACTGGAAAACCGCGATGGCGCGCTTGTTGTGCGAACTCGGACGCGCAACGATCGCCCCTTCATCGCCTTCACCTTCTCCGGCAAAGAAGAAAAGCAAGACGACATGCGTTCCAACCGCTCCGGCATTGGCGTGAAGGTCAACGCGAGGATCGGCGACTGCTGGTTCAGCGCGGAGACCTTTCGCAACGACTCCGGCCCGGGCCAGAGCTTGATGCCGCTCAGCTATGGGACCGGCGGGGCCGACACGGTCGATTTTGTGATGCTGCATTGGTCGGACGGCGTGTTTCAGACGGAAATGAACCTCGCCGCCAATCAACTCAATCACATCGAGGAAACGCAACGGCAGACTTCGAGTTGCCCGCTCCTCTTCGTTTGGGATGGCGAGAAATATGCGTTCGTCACCGACCTCCTCGGCGTCGGCGGCATTGGGTTCAACATCGGTCATGGCGAGTATCCGCCGCCTGATCCCACGGAAAACCTGCTGTTGCCGGAATATCTCGCGCAGCCGCGCGACGGTCGGCTGGTACTCAAGTTGCACGAGCCGATGGAGGAAGTGACTTACCTCGATCATGCGCGCCTCGCCGTTTACGACCTCCCGCCGGGCTGGCAAATGGCGCTCGACGAACGCTTCGGCGCGAGCGACCCACAGCCGACCGGAGAGCCGATTTTCTACCGCCGCGAGCAATTACCGACCCGCGTGGTGAACGATCGCGGCGAGGACGTCACCGCCTCAGTGCAAGCGGTCGACGACGCGGCCGCGCCGCCGAACGTGCGCGACGTGCGTTTTATTGGCCGCACGCAACCGTCGACGCTAGAGTTGGAGTTTGACGCGCCGCTCGATGAGAACGCGGTGCTGATCGCTGACGGCTGGGTCGAATACCCTTACTCGCAAACGATGTTCGCCGCCTGGCAAGCCAGCGCGAAGTACGAGCCGCCCACGCTCGAAGCCCGCGGTCCCGACGGCAAATGGCAGACGGTGCATGCGCAATTCGGCTATCCCGCCGGCATGCCGCGCCGCATGGCGCTGCCGTTACGTCAACTACCGAACGGCACGACGGCGCTGCGCATCAGCACGACGTACGAGGTTTACTGGGATCGCCTCGCCGTCGCTTATGCGGAGTCGTGCCCCGAGGCGCAGCGCACGATCCTCGATCCCCAAGTCGCCGAGCTCGCCCGCACCGGGTTTCCCGATCGCACGAACGGCCCACAGCGTCGTCCGTATTACGACTATTCCCGCCGCGCGCCGTTCGACGACATGCGCCACCAGTCGGGCTGGTACACCGAGATTGGTGACGTGAGCCGCCTCGTGCAACGCGCCGACGACGCCCTCGCCATCTTCGGCCCCGGCGAAGAGATTCACCTCGAGTTCACCGCGCCAAGTGCGCCCCCCACCGGCTGGACGCGCCGCCTGGTGCTGGAAACCGTCGGCTGGTGCAAAGACATGGACCTTCTCACCGCCGACGGCGACACCGTCGCCCCGCTTCCCGCGCGCGATCCTGAGACTAAGTCGAGCCGCACTCCACTCCACAACCGCCACAACACCCGCTACGAATCCGGCCCCTGACAGCAAAGCTCTACGAAGCGCCTCAACCCAAGCCCAGGGGTGGCCACCACGGACTCCCTGCGCTCAAGCGACCCAGTACGGCCTCACCTGGGATCGCGCGACGTTACATCTCCCCACCGTGCTCCCCCGAGCGCGCCCGTCGCAGCGCACCCTTCCAGACATACAACAACACCAACAACGCCGGCGGCCCAAAGAACGGCAAGTTGACGGTCCTCTCTACGACGACGGGCTTCCCGCCGGAGAGCCCATTAATCTGCTGATGCAGCCCAGCGTGATACGGGACATAACGCTCCCGCATCGGCCGCTGCACTAGCGTCGCGCCGATGAGCGCGATGACGATCAGCAGGGTTCGTAATGAAAAGCAGGGGAACATGGGCACGAATTCTGGCGCCAGTTAAGTCAGCGCACAGAGGAAGACGATCAGCAGGAACATCCCGGCGCCGACAGCGAAGAGATCCATGCGCAGCGCCTTGGCTTCGCAGGGCGCGATCGGCACTCCCTGTTGGCAATGTCGGCATCGAGAATCTCGATTCAGGACGCTGATTGATGCGGAGTCACTCAGATACTCGCCGCAGTGAGGACAACGATAACGAGGATGCAGGCCAAACCACGCCAAGAAGAGCCACACAGAAAGCAAAAATGAGCCGAACGACGCGACGCCAAAAATCAGCGTCGTGTTGCCCTGTCCCCACCAGATAAGCAACATCGGTCGCATCGCGCCGAAGGCATGCATCACGACCCCTAGGATCGTCGTACCGAGAATGAATGAGAGAATATGCAACCTTCCTAAGGCCCGAAACCATTTCCGCCGCACTTCGCTTTCAATAAACACCGTCGAGTCGTGCGATGGACGCCAACCCGTCCAGCCTCGCACTCTGCTCAACAGCAATGTCGGGTCGACGATCTGAAACACGTCAGTCGCAAATGCAAGACACACGTAGCTGGCCAGGAATGCAACGGCCACCGGCATCGGCACGGCCTCCGCGGCGCGCTTCAGTGTCGGAGCGAAGTACCAGTAGCTCGCGAACATCAGCAGGACCAGCACCCACTGCCCCGCCTGCCGCCAACGGCGTTCATCCCCGCGAAAGTACCAAGGCAGGTTCATCGCACCATGCTCCTTGCGAACCATTAGACTATCGCGCCCAGCAGCCTCATGGTGATTCGTCCCAAGCCCCGATAGCTTTTCCGCCCCGTTCCTGTCATACTAACCGGTTCTGTCCTCGCCAGGGGAGAGACGTGCGCCAGATCGGTTGTGTTCGGGGATTCCCGGGCCGCCGGGCCATGCCTGCCTCGACGTTGAAACGTATCGCTTGAAAACCATCCCTCCAGGGAACGCCATGCTCACCGCGCCAGCGCCGGCTCAGTCGGTTCGCGCCTTGCCCGTGCCGGGAACGAAGATTCCCACGTACCAATTCGAGTCGAATCAGGCCGTGGCGCGATACGTCGCGCAGGTCGTGGCCCGCGTGATTCGCGAGCGGAACTCGATCGGCCAGAAGGCGGTCCTGGGCCTGCCGACGGGGTCGACTCCGGTGGGCCTCTACCGCGAACTGGTGCGGATGCATCGCGAGGAAGGGCTCGACTTCTCCGGCGTGGTCACGTTCAACCTGGACGAGTATTTCGGCCTGCAGCCCGACCAGTTGCAAAGCTATCGCCGCTGGATGCACGACCATTTCTTCCCGAGCACCAGATTCACATCCCCGACGGGACGATTCCGGCGGAACGCGTCGACGACTTCTGCCGCCGCTATGAGGACGCCATCGAACGGGCCGGCGGCATCGACGTTCAGATTCTCGGCATCGGCCGCAACGGGCACATCGGCTTCAACGAACCGTTCAGCGTCCCGAACAGCCGCACGCGCTTGGCGACGCTCGACCCCGTCACGCGCAAAGACGCGGCGAGCGACTTTTTCAGCGAAGACAACGTGCCGATCCAGGCGATCACGATGGGCCTGGCGACGATTTTCGAGGCGCGAAAGATCATCCTCATCGCGCTCGGCGAGCACAAGGCGCGGATCATTCGCGAGACCGCCGAAGGGGCGATGACCGAGCGCGTGCCGGCGACGATTCTGCAGGATCATTCCGACGCCTCGCTGCTGGTCGACGGCGCCGCGGCCGCCATGCTGACGGGCGTCGCCACGCCGTGGATGCTGGGAGGCGTCGACTGGAATGATCGCCTGGTGAAGCGCGCCGTGCTGTGGCTGTGCGAGAAGACCAACAAGGCGCTCCTCAAGCTCGACGACAACGACTTCCGCGAGCACAACCTGCATCAACTGCTGCGCCGGCAGGGACCGGCGCACGCCATCGCCCATCGCGTCTTCCGCTGGATGATGGACACGATTGAGTACCATCCCTCGGGCAAAGACCCGAAAAAAGTCATCTGCTTCAGCCCGCATCCCGACGACGACGTGATCAGCATGGGCGGGACGCTGATTCGCCTCGTGGAAGATCTGCACGAGACGCACATCGCGTACATGACGAGCGGCAACATCGCCGTGCACGATCATGATGCGGCGGCCGTCGCCGACCTGGTAACGGAGTTCAATCGCATGTTCGGCATCGACGAGCAACGCGCCGCCGAAGTGGAACGCTGCGTCAGTTCCGCCTTGGCGAACAAAGCGCCCGGCGAGCCCGACGCCGAGGCGGTGCTCAAGATCAAGGCGCTCATTCGCTGGAAAGAGGCCAAGGCCGGCGCAATCGTCGCCGGCGTGCGCGAAGAGCATTGCCATTTCCTCGACCTGCCGTTTTATCGCACCGGGACCATCGCCAAGAACCCGGTGGGCGACGAGGACGTGCGATTGATTCGCGAGCTGATCGAACGCGTCGGCCCGCAACAGATTTACGTGGCCGGCGACCTTTCCGATCCGCACGGCACCCACCGCGTTTGCGCCGAGGCGATCTTCCGCGCCCTGGCGGAGATTCAGGCCGCGACCGGCAGCCGCCCCGACGTGTTGCTCTATCGCGGCGCCTGGCAGGAATGGCCGATCGACGAAATCGAAATCGCCGTGCCGCTCAGCCCGCGCGACTTGGAAAAGAAGAAGCAGGCGATCTTCCGCCACGAATCGCAAAAAGACGCGGCCCTCTTCCCCGGGTCGGACTCCCGCGAGTTCTGGCAACGCGCCGAAGAACGCAATCGCAACACGGCGGCGGTGTACAACAAACTCGGCCTGCCGGAGTATTTCGCGATGGAGGGATTCGTGCGGTGGAACGGACAGGCGATTTAGAAGGAGAGGAGTTCGGAGAACGGAGTACGAAGCACGGAGAAAGGAGTCGTTCGCATTCGAGAGCCGGAAGCGTGAGCGCCCGGAGTGACGGCCGAGTCAGCAGCTACGGTCCTTGGTTCAGCCCCTCCTCGATCTCCCTCCAAACGGCCTCGTGTTGCTCTTGGTGACTCATCACGGTGTAGCAATACCACGCGAGATCGCACGACTCCGGATATCCGATGCGCACACCGCCCTCCGGACCCGGCGGATCGAGGCATGAGACGATCAGTTCGCCCTGCGCATCGACGGCGACGCGGCAGCGATAACTTTCGTCCACGGTGAACGTCTCGACCTCCGGCGGGATGCGGTGCGGGTCGTAGCGCTTCTGTGTCACATGAAACGTGACGACGCCGTTCTCGGCGACGGAATAAGTACCGCTGTAAACCTCCGTCAGCATTCGGTGTTTCTCTTCTTTCGCGAACGTGCCGTCGTCGCGAATCGTCAGCGTCTCCCAATACCCGGCGCCTTGAATGTCCGGCGTGGGATAATACCAAGCGCCGGCAAACGCAACGCGGTTGCGGTAATAAAGCGCCCAGGCGAAGAGGGCGCCGGCCATGGCGATGAGGAGGAGGAGCGTGGCGAGGCGGAAACGGATGGGATTGCGGGCCATGGGCGTGTACCGCTGAAGATAAACGTCGTCGCTTCCGATTTCGAATGCACAACGTGACCCGTGCGACGCCGCGACCTCCGCCAGGAATATAAACGCGACGCTATGTCACAGCAGCGAATGTTCACCGCTCCCGCCGTTCCCACTTCGGTCGTCCGTTTCCATTCCCGCCCCCGCTGCTCAGCTTCACTGGCGCCGCCAGCGGCTTGACGCACCCCGGCCCCAGCACTTCGTCAACGCGTTGCCGTAGCTCCGCGTTGAGCGAGACGCCCATGCCGGCTGTCTTGCAGAGGACGCGTTGGCCGTCGGTGAGTTCCAGGACGAGTTCCACGGTGCTCGCGCCGGGGTAGCCGCGGAGGATGTCGCGGAGCGTGGTGAGTTTCGCTTCGCCGTGTTTCGGTTCGCTGACGCTGACGCGGATGCCGCGCGTGTAACGCTGCTCGAGCGCGGCGACCGGCATGATCTCGTTGCAGATCAGGTTCACGTTATCGCTGCCAGGGCGTTTGTCGATCGTGCCGCGGATCGCCACCAGCGCGTCTGGCACGACATATTCGCCGTAGGTGACGTATTCCGACGCCCAAAGGATGCAGCGCATGATGCCCGAGATGTCTTCCAGGTCGAACATCGCGTACTTCGTTGGGCTACCGGGCCGCGGGTTTTTCGTATGGCGGAAGGCGATGGCGCTGATCAATCCGCCGATCAGCACTTCGGCCCCCTTGTTGAGCGGCGTGGCCGTGGCGCTCGTGTGCGAACAATACGTGGCCAGCGATTCCGCGTGCTGTGCGAGCGGATGACTCGACAGGTAGAAGCCGAGCACTTCCTTTTCGTTGATCAGTTTTTCTTTCTCTTCCCAGGCGGCGACCTCGGGAAGGCGGTCGTCGGTTTTCGCCGCCGGCGCCGCGGCATCGTCGTCGAAAAGGCCTTTTTGACCCGCGCGGCGATCGGCGAGCTTCGCGGCGCCGGCCTGCAGCGCCTTATCGAGCGCCGCGATGTATTGCGCGCGGTGGCCGCCGAGCGCATCGAACGCGCCGGCCTTGATCAGCGATTCGATCGCCGCGCGATTGCACGACGCGGGATCGACGCGCTCGCAGAAATCGAAAATGCTTTTGAACGGGCCGTCCTTCTGGCGCGCGGCGGCGATCGCCAGCGCCGCGTTGCCGCCGCAACCTTTGATCGCCGCCATGCCAAAGCGGATCTTTCCGTCGTGAACGATAAACTCCGCGGTCGAGGCGTTCACGTCGGGAGGCTCGACGGTGATCCCCATGCGCTGGCAGTCTTCCAGATGCTCGACGAGGGAGTCTTTGCTCTTGAAGTTGCGCCCCTCGATGTCGCCGCACAACAGCGCGGCCATGAACTCGACCGAATAGTGCGCCTTCAAGTAGGCTGTCATGTACGCGATCAACGCGTAGGCGGTCGAATGGCTCTTATTGAAGCCGTAGCCGGCGAACTTTTCGATCATCTCGAACAGCTCGACCGCTTTTTCCTTGGAAAGCCCCTGCGCCTGCGTGCCGGCGACAAACTCCTCGCGGTACTTGGCGATCATCTCCAGCTTTTTCTTGCTGATCGCCTTGATGCAGGTGTAGGCGTTGGAAAGTTCGATGCCGCCCAACCGGTTTAAAATCCGCATGACCTGCTCTTGATACACCATCACGCCGTGCGTCTCGCCGAGCACTTCTTCCATCACCGGATGCGGATACTCCGCCTTGCGGCGGCCGTGCTTGACTTCGATGTAATGGTCGACGAGGCCGCCTTCGATCGGACCCGGGCGATAGAGGGCGTTGGTGGCGATGACGTCGCGGAAATGGTCCGGCTTCATCCGCTGCAACAGGTCGCGGATGCCGCCGCTTTCGAGCTGGAAGATGCCCTTCGTTTCGCCGCGGCATAACAGCGCGAATGTCTCCTTGTCATCGAGCGGAAACTTGTACGGGTTCACGCGCTCGCCGGTCGTTTGCTCGATGAGGTCGACCGCTTTGGAGAGAATCGTCAAGTTGCGGAGGCCGAGGAAATCCATCTTCAAGAGGCCGGCCGCTTCGACGTCTCCCATCGCCCACTGCGTGATGACTTCCTCTTTGTTCTTGACTCGCTGCAGCGGGACGTATTCGTTCAGCGGACGGTCGGCGATCACCACCGCCGCGGCATGCGTGCCGACATTGCGGGCGAGCCCTTCGATCTTCATCGCCAGGTCCAGCAGCTCGCGCACTTCGCCGTCGCTTTCGTAGGCTTTTTTCAGGTCCTCGGATTTTTCGAGCGCCTCGGAAAGTTCGATGCCGAGTTGCTCGGGGACCATCGCCACGACGCTGTCGACGCGTGGAATCGGCAGACCCATCGCGCGGCCGACGTCGCGAATCGCCGCGCGGGCCGCCAGCGTGCCGAACGTGCCGATCTGCGCGACGTTCTCGCTGCCGTATTTCTGCTTGACGTAATCGATCACCTCGCCGCGGCGATCTTTGCAGAAATCGATATCAATATCGGGCGCTTCCCGGCGGCTGATGTCGAGGAACCGCTCGAAGAGCAGATCGTACTTGAGCGGGCAGACGTGGCTCAGCTCCAGCGCGAACGCCACGAGCGAGCCGACGCCCGAACCGCGCGCCGTGGCCGGGATATTCTGCTCGACGGCAAAGCGGACGAAGTCCCAGACGATGAGAAAATAGTTGGGGAAGCCGAGCGTGTTGATCACGTTCAACTCGCGCTCCAGCCGCGCGAGCACTTCTTCAGAGAGCTCGCCGCCGGGCAAGCGTTCCTCGTCGCCGGCGTAGCGCCGCTTCAGACCGTCGACGCAGAGCTGCCGCAGGTAATCGGCGCTGGTCGTTCCTTCCGGCAGCGCGAACGTTGGAAAATGCCGCTTGCCGAGTTCCAGTTGAATATCGACCGAGTCGGCGATCTGCTGGCTCCGCGCCACGGCGTCGGCGTGGTTCGGGAAGGCCGCGTACATCTCTTCCGGCGTGCGGAGGAAAAACTCGCTCCCTTCCATGCGCATGCGATTGGCGTCGCTGCGGAACTTGCCGGTGTTGATGCACAAGAGCACGTCTTGCGCTTCGGCGTCCTCGCGATTGACGTAATGTGCGTCGCTGGTCGTCACGAGCGGCAGCCCCATCCGCGTGGCGACTTCGACGGCCCCTTCCATCGCCAGGCGTTGGATTTCGAGCCCATTGTTCTGGATTTCGATGAAGTACCGATCGCCGAACAACTTGTGAAACCACGCGGCGACTTCCATCGACTGCTTGAGATTCGCTTCGTGATCACCGCCTTTGAGCATCAGCCGGCTGAACTCGCCGGAGACGCAGCCGGAGAGGCAGATGATGCCTTCGCTATGCGCGGTGAGCAGTTCCTTATCGATCCGCGGCTTGCGGTAGAATCCTTCCAGAAACGCCGAGCTCGCCATCTTCACCAGGTTGCGAAACCCGGTCGCGTTTTGCGCCAAGAGCGTCAGGTGATAGCTCGCCTCGCCCGACTCCGAGAGATCCTTCTGCAGACGGCTGCCGGGCGCAATGTAGGCCTCGTAGCCGATGATCGGGTTGATTCCCGCGCCTTTGGCCTTCTTGTAGAACTCGAGCGCGCCGTACAGGTTGCCGTGATCGGTCAGCGCGAGCGCCGTCATCCCGGCGGTCTTGGCCTTGTCGACCAGTTTTTCGAGCGGCGCGGCGCCGTCCAGCAGGCTGTAATGGCTATGGCAATGCAGATGAACAAACGGGCGCGACATGGCAGTAGCATCCGGTGCGAGAGGGTTCCTGGGGACACCCCCATTTTATCGCAATCCGAGCGGTAGGTCAGGCACCGCGGGCGAAGCGAAAACGGCTCGCCTTACGTGGACGCCTCGACACGTCCCAATCGCTCCGCAGGGACGTGCCTGACAGAAATCTGACCGTACCAAAGCCAATCGTCGGCGCGACTGAGCGGCCTCATGGTTCTAAGCCGACCGAGCGAAGCCAGGTTTGCCAAAACTCGTTCTGTTCTGACACGGTCGCGTATGCGGTTGGATCATCGGCGGTCAGCGTGTCGACAACGTCGCTACTGCTCGGCTTTGTTCCGAGCTCAAACAAATATGCTTTGAAACCATCCGCCATGCTGATGCAAAATCCTGAAGCATGAGCGTTGCGTTTCGCGCCTTGAACGCAAATATGCCAGCCCGCGAGTTCCGCCTGTTGCCGTAAACTCTGCCATGCGGCAAAGCACTGCCCAGCTTCCGCGATGAGTGGGGCGAATGCATCTGGCAGTTGCAACGACAGCGAATAGCCCGCCTGTGACGTCCGCACCGACAACGTCACTTGCTTCACACCATGCAGGTTATGGAATGCTGGAATGATGTGATCGCGGTCGCGCATGGCATTTCAATCCGAGAGTAGTGTACACTCTGAACAGTCATTCCGCCGGCAGCCAAGTGCTTGAAATAGGAGCACCGGCCTGACGGAAGGTCTCCCGCAACGTGGCGCGGTTGTGAGACAGTACCACAATATGCGCACTTGTTAACAACAGACATGAATTATTTCAATGGTCAATGACGAGCACCATTGTCGCGTGTGCGGCTACGCTTTCGAAGAACCGCCATGGGGCGACGATGGTTGCAGCCCTTCATTCGAGATCTGCCCCTGCTGTGCACCATCGAGTCAACGAAACGATATCGGCGAGCTTGGATTGCGAACGGAGCAATGTGGTTCAGCGTGGCACTGCAACCGGAGAGCTGGGACATCGATGTTCAATTCGAATCGATTCCCATTGAATATCGGTAGCAATAGCATGATCAGCTATGATTGGTGAGCGATGCGACCAATGTCAACCATGACATAACATGGAATGTTTTTGAAGCATGCCAGAACTCCGGGCGCTAACGCTTCCGGCTCGCTGGACGGCGGGTGATCGCGGTTACAACAGCGGCGCCAGCAGCCGTACCGTGTTGCGCAATAGTCGTCGCGCCGCCGTGCATTGTTGCCATTCCTCCAGTCGCTGTTGTTTCGATTGCAGAATGTACTCCTGTTGCAGCGCGCGGATGGCGCCGGTGAAGGCCTGGTCGTAGATCAGCAGGGAAATCTCGAAATTGAGCCAGAGTGAGCGGGGGTCGAGGTTGAGGGAGCCGAACATCGCGGTTTCGCCGTCGACCGTGATGCTCTTGGTGTGCAGCAGGCCCCCTTCAAACGCCATGATGCGGACGCCGCTGGCGAGGAGATCGCCGGCCGTCGCCTCGCTTGCCAGGCGGACCAGGCGCGAGTCGTTCTTCGCGGGAATGACGACCGTCACTGTCACGCCGCGGCGCGCGGCGCTGGAGAGGGCCGTGGTGAGGTTCTCGTCCGGTACGAAGTACGGCGAGGTAATCACCAGCTCGCGCTGCGCGGAGTACACCGCGGTGAGCAAGATCTGGTTGATCACTTCCTGTTCGAGTTGCGGGCCGCTGGGGACCGCTTGAATCAGTGCGCCTCCGCTGGTGGCATCGACCTGTTGCACCGGCAGTTGGCGCGGCACTTGCTCGCCGGAGTCGAGTTCCCAATCCGACGCGAAGGTGAGCCACAGCGCGTCGACGATCGGCCCTTCCACGCGGGCCATGGCGTCGATCCACTGGCCGACGTGCGAATTCTGCTTGAAGTAGCGCGGGTCGACGAGATTCTGGCTGCCGGTGTAACCGATCCGCTCATCAATGACGACGATCTTGCGGTGATTCCGCAGATCGAGCCGGCGGAACAACATGCGGAAGAGATTCACCGGCAGCACGGCGCGCATCTGCGCACCGGACTCGGCGAGGCGGCGGAACGTGGCGCTTTCCACGAATGCCGCGCTGCCGAGGGCGTCGACTTGCACCCAACACTTGACGCCGCGACGGGCGGCGCGTTCCACCGCGGCGGCGACGTCGTCGGCGACGCCGCCGTTGTGCCAGATATAGAACTCCAGGCAAACGGAATGCTGCGCGGCGTCGATATCGCCGATCAGCCGCGCGAAGAACGCCGGTGCCGAGTTGAGCAGCTCCCAGCGATTGCCCGGCGCGGCGTGCAGCCCGACCAGGTTGTGCGCGAGCCGAGCCAGCGACGCCCCGCCTGGGCCGAGCGACTGCAGGATGGCGTCGTTCGGCACAGGAAAGAGCGTCTGGATGACCTTGAACCGCCCGGTGAATTTCCTGGCGCGATCGGCGCGTATGCGGCCGAGATGGGTTTCGCCGACCAGGATGTATAAGAAACCGCCCAGAAACGGCAGCAACAGGACGATCGACAGCCACGCCAGCGAGGTCCCGACGGCCCGCCGCCGCATGATCACGCGCACCGAGAGGCCGACGCGAATCAGCCAATCGATCACCAGCAGCACGATTGCCAACCAAGAGATATTGCCCATGACGGCGTAGTGTACCGGAAGTCCGACGCCGTTGGTGGGGTGACGCTGGTCGGCGGTCGAATTGCCCAGTTCTTCTGGTTCCGTTCCACTCCGACGGATAGAATTCCCTGAGTTGCCCGCCATCGCCCACGCCCCACGGAGGATCGTTCCATGGCTACCGCCGTCGCCCCTGCCGCGAAATTCGCCCGTCCGCAGATCCGCCAGACCGAGTGCTTCATCGACGGTAACTGGCAGCCGGCCATGAGCGGGAAAACCTTCGAGACGATCGACCCGGCGACGGAACAAGTCATTGCGCAGGTGGCCGAGGGGGACGCCGCCGATGTCGACCTTGCCGTGAAGGCCGCCCGGAAGGCGTTCGAGCGCGGCGAGTGGTCGCGGATGGATGCCCGCGATCGTGGACGGCTCATGTACAAGTTGGCCGACGCCATCGAGCAGGAAGCCGACGAGCTGACGCGGCTGGAATCGCTCGACAACGGCAAGCCGATCATGGAATCGGCAAACGTCGATATCAAGCTGGTCGTCGATTGCCTCCGCTATTACGCGGGCTATGCCGACAAACTGCACGGGCAGACGATCCCGATCCGCGGGCAGTACCACTGCTACACGCGCCGCGAACCGGTCGGCGTGGCGGGGCAGATCATCCCGTGGAATTTCCCCATGCTGATGGTCGCCTGGAAGTGGGGCCCGGCGCTCGCGGCCGGCTGCACCATCGTGATGAAGCCGGCGGAACAAACGCCGCTCACCTGCCTGCGGCTTGCGCGGCTCGCGCAAAAGGTCGGCATCCCGGACGGCGTGATCAACGTCGTCCCTGGTTACGGCCCGACGGCCGGCGCGGCGATCGTCCGCCATCCCGGCGTCGATAAGATCGCCTTCACGGGCGAAGGGAAGACGGCGCAGATCATCATGACCGAAGCGGCGAAGACGCTGAAGCGCCTCACGTTCGAGCTCGGCGGCAAGAGCCCCAACATTGTCTTCGCCGACGCCGATTTGAACGCCGCGGCGATCGGCTCGCACTTCGGGCTGTATCTCAACCAGGGGCAATGCTGCTGCGCGGGGAGCCGCGTGTTCGTCGAGGATAAGGTCTACGACAAATTCATTGACACGATCAGCGCGATGAACCAGAAACGCCGGCTCGGCGATCCGCTCGATCCGCAAACCGAACAAGGCCCGCAGGTCGATCGCGCCCAGTTCGATAAGATCATGGGCTACATCGACCAAGGCAAGAACGAAGGCGCCACGTGCGTCACCGGCGGCAAGCGCTTCGGCGAACGGGGCTTCTTCGTCGAGCCGACGCTCTTCGCCGATGTGCAAGACGAGATGGCGATCGCCAAGGATGAAATCTTCGGTCCGGTGATGTCGGTGCTGCGGTTCAAGAGCGTCGATGAAATCGTGGAGCGCGCCAACAACACGATGTACGGCCTCGCCGCGGCAGTCTGGACGCGCGACATCGGCAAAGCCCACCGCATGGCCAACGCCCTCCGCGCCGGCACGGTCTGGGTGAACTGCTACGACGTTCTCGACACCGCGGCTCCCTTCGGCGGCTTCAAAATGTCCGGCATCGGCAGAGAACTGGGGGAGAAGGGGATCGAAGCGTATACGGAGAGCAAGACGGTGACGGTGAGTTTGCGGTAAGTCAGTGAGGAAGCAAAATGTCGGATCATGACATTCAGGAAGACGTCGACCGCTACGGCTGGTCGATGTTGTCGATTTGCGACCACGAACCACCGTTTCGATACACCGTCGGCCTTATTCGGACATTTCACCAGCCCGAATTCGTCGTGTTCGGGCTCGATGCGGATGTTTCGTACGAGTTGCTAAAGACGCTCATTGAGGAACTGGAGTCAGGCGGATCGTTCAGCGCGCACCACGTCCATGAAGTCCGGTTGCACGACGCCAAGTTCAAGCTGGACTTTCGATTGGTTCATGTGACACAACACCCACTCTACCTTGGGTATGCGATGGGGTTCTGCCGTACGAACTCGCTGGGAGAACTCTCCGCCCTCCAGGTGTTTTGGGCGGATCGCCGGGGAGAGTTCCCATTCGACGTGGGATGCGACCTTGACGTGTACCAACGGCAGCCACGACTGGATATTTCTCTGACGCCGTCGGAGATTCGCAGATGGGAAAGTCAATGGGAGTGAACTCCGATCCCTGTTGTGTCACGGTCTCCCGACCGTGACACGCCGCGGGACCGAAGGTCTCCAAGATTCAGCCACCGAGCGATGTCGCGCTCCAGGAGACCTATGGTCGGGCCGGTAGCGCGGTCGGGTGACCGTGCTACAACGGAGGCGTATACGGAGAGTAAGACGGTGACGGTGAGTTTTCGGTGATGGGAGCAAAGCATTGTTGACACTGCACCAATCTGAACTTTGGGAAGTTTACCAGCAGCACGAGAAGCATGGATCGAGGGAGGAGAAATCAACTTCTCTCGCCGCATTTCTGGAGGCACTAGATGAGTCGCCGATGGAGTGTTGGCGCGATTGGGCGCTTAACATTGCCAGGCAAGTCATTGATGACGAGCAAGACATCGTAGTTCGCTTGCCGTTATGGCGAGGCGCGCTATTTCCCGTGCTTCTGGAAGGATTTCAAGAGAAACGCGCTGGCTGCGCACGTTGGCTGGCCGGTTTCGCCCGAAAAGGATACCTGCGAGAAGACTGCAAATTGCAGTTGCCGCCTGACTGCCAATCGACCTTGGGGTTGCTTCGCGCGGCGACGGCCCACGATCCTTCCGATCTCAAGGCCGCACAACAGCTTGTCAAGGATTGGTCGGACGAATTTGAGTACGCGCTGCACGAGTTGCCGGACGGCGTTCTATATGCCAATCACTTTGCGTCGGCTGAAGAATGCCTGCAACTGTGGAGTGAACTTGCTGAGTTCGTTGCACTGGTCGATCAGCTCGGATTTGCGATTCCTTATGGCGAGATCATCGCCGAATGCGAGTTTTATTTCCACACCTTTCGCGACTTTCGGCTGTGTGCAAAGGAAGGCGAGCGCTACGCTGTTTATCTGCAGAAACTGGGCCGCGATACGAACGATTGATCGAAGTCGCACGGCAGTTCTGTTGTGGCACGGTCTCCCGACCGTGACACGCCGTGTGACCGAAGGTCTCCAAGTTCTCAATTGCCTAGCGCTGTCGCGCCCCGGGAGACCTTCGGTCGCGCCGGTAGCACGGTCGGGAGACCGTGCTACAACAGTTATCCGCAACGGATCTGCGTCTCTCCCTTCTTTTCTCCTTTTCTCCTTTTCTCCTTTTCTCCTCCCCCCAATCCTTTGCAATCCCCTCCCGCCGCACGTATCATGCACGCGACGTTGGCACTGATTGCAAGGTAAGCTTGTCGGTCTGCCGGTAACTCTTTTCTCTGCTGAGAGGTCTCCCGCCATGCGCCCGTTTCCGACATTTTCTCGGTTCCGTTCGCTAGCCTTGCCGCTCGCCGTGTGGTGCGCGGCGGTTTCTGTTCGTGCTCAAGAGGCGGCGAAGACCGAGGCGCCGGTCGCCGAAAAGACGGCCGAGAAGCCCGCGGAGAAACCGGCTGAGCCGAAGACCGTCAAGGCGGAGCGTGGGCTGTTTCAGGTGGAACTGGCGCTCGACGGCGTGCTCGAGGCCAAGCAGATGACGCCGGTCGTGGTGCGGCCGAAGTCGTGGAAGGAAATGACGGTCGAAAGCGCGGTCAAACACGGACAGCGCGTCAGCAAGGGGGATAAGCTGGTCACGCTCGACCTCGAAAACCTGGACCGGGCGATCGCCGATCAGGAGCAGGCGTTGGAGCTCGCGCGGCTGAAGCTCGCGCAGGCGTCGGAAGAATTGCAACTGCTGGAAAAATCGACGCCGCTCGACATGGAGCAGTTGGAACGCTCGAAGAAAAACCTCGACGAGGACCTGGAGCTCTTTTTCACCGAGGACCTCGAACAAGCCCGCAAGAACGCAGAGTATTCGCTCAAGCGATCGAAAAGCTATCTGGAAAACGAAGAAGAAGAGCTCGCGCAACTGGAGAAAATGTACGAGGCGGACGACCTCACCGAGGAGACCGAGGAGATCGTACTGAAGCGCCAGCGCGAGGCGGCCGAGCAGGCCCGCTTCTTCTACGCCCAAGCGGAACGCGAGCACCAGCGCACACTAAAGTACGAAATCCCGCGGATGGAGCAATCGCGCAAGCTCGGCGCCGCGCTGGCGGAGCTGAGTTATGCCCGTGGTAAGTTCGTAATTCCGGTGACGCTCAAGCAAGCGCACCTGGAAATGCAGGCGCAGAAAGTGGGACTCGATAAGCTGGAGCGGGCGCTGGCCGATCTCAAGGCCGACCGCGAGCTACTGAACATCGTCGCGCCGGCCGACGGCGTCGTCTACTACGGCAAATGCACGAACGGCGAATGGACCGCGGCGTCGACCGTGGCAGAGCGGCTGCAGACCGGCGGTTCCCTTACGGCCAACGATGTGTTCATGACGATCGTCACGCCCGGCGGACTTTGGCTGCGCGGGACCGCCGAAGAAAAGGATCTTTCGCTTCTCCGCGTCGGACTCGCCGGGACTGCTACGCCGAATGCATTCGAATACTTGAAAGCGCCGATTCAACTGGCGGAGATCTCGCCGATCCCCGTCGCCTCGGGCAAGTATGACGTCAAGTTCGACGTCACGGGCAACGCGACCGAGCGTCTCGTCGCAGGCATGAAGGCCACGACGAAGCTGACCGCCTATCGCAACGAAAACGCCGTCAAGGTTCCGGCCAGCGCCGTCTTCAGCGACGAAGCGACGCCGGACGCGAAGTACGTATTCGTGCAGACCGAGCCGGGCAAGCACGAAAAGCGCAGCGTAATCGTGGGACGCAAGTCGGGCGACAAACTCGAAATCACTTCCGGACTCGCGGGCGACGAAACGCTGCTCGCCGAGAAGCCGCAATGACCGACGGTAGCAGAAAACTGTTGCTGGCCTCGGTGAGTCCGGAAATGTGTTTTACTTGCACGCCCCGCCTCCTGAGGCCATAGACCTCGGCTAAAGAATTGGAATTCGCGGAGTGAGTCTCATGCGAACGATCTGGATGCTCTGCGTTGCATTGTTGTGCGTCGGACTGTTGCGCGCCGAGGAAGCGCCCACGCTGGCGACCGAGGCGCCGAAGTTGAAGCCCGAGGCCCCGCCGAGCGAAGCGGAGATCAACGCGGCCCTCGATCGCGGCATCGGGTTTCTGCTGGAGCACCAGAATCCCGACGGCTCCTGGGGTTCCGCGCGGCGCACGAAGGGATTGAACATCTATGCGCCGGTGCCCGGTTCGCACCAGGCGTTCCGCGCGGCGGTGACTTCGCTGTGCATCTCGTCGCTCTGCGAGGCGGAACGCTTCGCCGGCAAGAAGGACGAGCGCATCACCGCGGCGATCGACAAGGCCGAGACCTGGCTGTTCGAACACTTGCCGCACGTGCGCCGCGCGAACGTCGACGCGATCTACAACGTCTGGGCGCATGGCTACAGCCTCACGGCGCTGGTGTACCTGGCCGAGCGCAAGCCGGATGATTCACCGCACCTGGCGAAAGTTAAAGAGAACATCACGCAGCAACTCGACCTGCTCGCCCGCTACGAAACGGTCGATGGCGGCTGGGGGTACTACGACTTCAACGTCGGCGCCAAGCAGCCAACGTGCGATTCCACGAGCTTCGTCTCCGGCGCGATACTGGTTGCCATGCATGACCTGAAACGCCTGGGCATCGAACCGCCGGCACGGCTCGTGAAGCGGGCCGTGGAATCGATCCAGCGCCAGCGCCGGCCCGACTTCGCGTACCTCTACGGTGAACAATTCAAGTTCCGCACCGGTGTGGAGATTAATCATCCCGGCGGCAGCCTGGGGCGTTCGCAATGCTGCAACATCGCGCTCCGTTATTGGGGCGACGAGAAGGTGACGAACGAAGTCATGGAAGCGTGGCTGGACCGGCTGTTCGCCCGCAACGGCTGGCTGAGCATCGGCCGTAAGCGTCCCGTGCCGCATGAATCGTGGTTCCTCGTGGCGGGGTATTTCTATTATTTCGGACATTACTACGCTGCGCTCTGCATCGAGTCCCTTCCCGAAGCTGACCGCGCGGAGTTTCAATCGCACCTGGCGCACACGCTGCTCGACCTGCAGGAAACGGACGGCTCCTGGTGGGATTACCCGTTCTACGATTATCATCAGCCGTACGGCACGGCCTTCGCGTTGATGACGCTCTACCGCTGTCGCAATCACGCAAGCACTCCCGCTAGCCCGTAGCGCTAGCGGGGGGAAGAGGGCATCGATTTCATGTTCGATGCGTTCGATAGAAACCGCGTCCGCTCTCCCTCGCTAGCGCTACGGGCTAGTAAACTCGCTTCTCCTCTCACGAAGTTTCCCCCATGCGCTCACCGCAACTGCTTCTGTTCACTCTGATTTTGTCGCTCTCCAGCATGCTTCGCGCCGCAGAGCTCTCGGAAGTGGCGACCGAAGACTTTGAATCCGGCGCCGAGCGTTGGCAGGCGACCGACGCCAAGGCGTGGGAGATTCTTCCCGGCAAAGACGGCCAGGGTTACGGCAACACCAAGCAGAGCGAATACCAACCGCCGCATCGCAGCCCCCTGAATATTGCGCTGCTGAAGGACGTCTACGTCGGCGATTTCGTCCTAGAAGCCGACGTCCGCAGCACGGTGAAGGACTACGGCCATCGCAGCATGTGCATGTTTTTCGGCTACCAGGCCCCCTCGCACTTCTATTACGTCCACTTCGGCAAACAGATGGACGATCACGCCAACCAGATTTTCATCGTTCACGACGCACCGCGGACGAAGATCTCGACCAAAACCACCGACGGCACGCCATGGGACGACGAATGGCATCACGTGAAGATCGTGCGGACCGTCGAGAACGGCGAAATTGCCGTCTATTTCGACGACATGGAAACGCCCGCCATGACCGCGACCGACAAGACGTTCGCCTGGGGGCAGATCGGCCTGGGCACGTTCGACGACCAGGGAATCTGGGACAACGTAGTGCTTCGCGGGAACGTGGTTGAGAAGCCGGTTCAGAGATGATGAACGCAAGATGACGAACGATGAACAGGCGTTGCTTATCAATCGGTTTGTGTGTCGCGGTTGCATTTTGCGCCGTGCAGGCGAGTCGCGCTGAGCGCTTGCGAATCATCATCGAGACCGACGCCGGCGGCGATCCGGATGACGAGCAATCGCTCGTGCGGTTCCTGCTCTACGCGAATGAATGGGACGTTGAGGGGATTATCGCCAATCGTCCCGAAGCGCGCGACGGCGAAAACCTGAACAGCGAGCGGACCGGCATCGGCATTGTGCGCCGCCAGGTCGAGGCCTACGGAGCGTGCCGCGCGAATCTCGTCCAGCATGATCCGCGTTTTCCCACGCGTGACGAGCTCCTGTCGCGGACCGTGCCGGGGGATGCCTCGACCGACGCCGGCGTGCGGTTGATCATCGACGCGATCGATCGCGAGGATCCGCGGCCCGTGTGGTTCTGCAACTGGGGGACCGACGACGGCGCCGCGCCGAGTTGCCTGCGTCGCGCACTGGATGAAATCCTGGCCGAGCGCGGCGCGGAGGGCTATGTGACGTTCAAGAATCGCCTGCGACTCAGTTCGGCGGATAAGTTTGGGAAACATACCTTCGACATCGCGCCGACGTTTCCGCTCTGGGTCGACACGTTTCGACCGGAGATGGATCGCCGTCGCTGGTATCACCGTTTTTCGGCCATAACGGCTACGGCCGGCGGCTTCGACATCGAGCGCGACGTGCGGCGCGATCACGGCCCGCTCGGCGCGTTGTATCCCACGAATACCACTCATCCGCAGAAAGAAGGGGACACCGGGACGTTTCTGTATCTGGTTCCGACTGGCATGAACGATCCGCTGCAACCCGGCTGGGGGAGTTGGGCCGGACGCTATGGACTTCAAGACGACGCCGGCGGACGTCCTTATTACTGGGCGAACGTCGCCGACACGTGGCAAGGCACGACGCACCGCGAAAACACATTAGCGCGCTGGGCGGCGGATTTGCAGAACGACTTTCGCGCACGGCTCGATTGGTGTGTGAAACCGCGGGGCGCAGCGAATCACCCGCCGCTCGTGAAGTTGACTGGCGAATCAAGGCTACGGGTGAAGCCGGGAGATCGCGTCACGTTGGACGCGAGCGCCTCGACCGATCCCGACGGCGATGTGCTCGATTTCGCTTGGATTCCGTATCCAGAAGCGACAAACTTCTCCCCAGCTAACGAACTGCTTGGCGCTGATACGGCGACGTTCGAGTTGACCGTTCCGAACGTCGACCAGACGCAAGACGCCCATTGGATTGTCGCAGTCACCGACCACGGCGCCCCGCCGCTCACGCGCTACGCCCGGGTGATTCTCACCATTGAACCGCGGTAGGAGTTGTTTTACCGCGAAACACGCGAAACACACGAAAGGGGAGGAGGATTTGTCCACGGAACACTCGGAATGACAAGGAAAGAATGCAAGGGAATCGCTTGGAATTGACTGACTAAAGGAAGCGGTTCGTTCGTCTTAGAGTCTCTCTGGGCGTTTCTTCCTCGCTCTTTTTCCGTGTCTTTCCGTGTGTTCCGTGGAAAAACAACTCCTCCCGCTTTCGCGTGTTTCGCGGTGAATCCGGCGTTCATTTTTGACCAGCGGCGTAGAATTCCATAGACCGCATGACGGAACGGAGGATTTCGATGTCGCAGAGTTATCTCGTTGCCGCCGGGCGGACGCCAATCGGGAAATTGTGCGGGGCGCTTTCAACGATGAGCGCGCCGCAACTTGCGGCGCCGGTGATTCGCGCCGTCGTAGAACGATCCGGGATTTCCGCCGATGCGGTCGAGCAGGTCCTCCTCGGCGAGGTGCTCACCGCGGGCGTTGGGCAAGCGCCGGCCCGGCAGGCGGCGCTCGCCGGCGGACTGCCCAACACGATTGCCGCGCTGACCGTCAATAAAGTGTGCGGTTCCGGGTTGATGGCGACGATGCTCGCGGATCAGGTGATTCGCGCTGGCGACGCGCGCGCGATCATTGCGGGTGGGATGGAAAGCATGTCCCGCGCACCGCATTTGCTGATCGACTTGCGCACCGGTCGGCGCTACGGCGACGATACGCTCGTCGACTCGATGGCGCGCGACGGCCTGTACTGTTCGATCGAACAATGGCCGATGGGCGCTGCCGCTGACTACATCGCTTCGAAGTTCGGCGTATCGCGCGCTGCGCAGGACGAGTTCGCACTCCAGAGTCATTGCCGCGCGATCGAAGCGCAAGAGGCCGGACGTTTTCGTGACGAAATCGTCGGCGTGCCGGTCAAGGGCGGGGTTGTCCTCGCCGATGAAGGCCCGCGGCGCGATGCCAGCCTGGCCGCGATTGCAGCGCTGAAACCGGCCTTCGACGCCAGCGGCACGGTCACCGCCGGGAACGCCTCGCAAATCAGCGACGGCGCCGCTTGTGTCATGCTTGTGGATGAAGCTTTTGCGCGGGAGATCGATTCCCCCATCAAGGCCCGCATCGTCACCTCGGCGGTACATGGCGTCGCGCCCAAGGATCTCTTTATCGCGCCGGTCGGTGCGATTCAGAAGGCGCTCGCCAAGGCACGCGTGTCGCTCCAGGACATCGATCTCGTTGAATTGAACGAAGCCTTCGCCGCGCAGTGCCTGGCGTGCCTGGGCGAACTCAAACTGCCGCACGAAAAGGTCAACGTACACGGCGGCGCGATCGCGCTGGGACACCCGATTGGCGCCAGCGGCGCCCGCGTCCTGGTCACGCTGCTGCATGCGCTGCGCGCGGCCAACAAAACGCTGGGACTAGCCAGCCTCTGCCTCGGCGGCGGCGAAGCGGTGGCGATGATCGTGGAACGCGTGTGAGGCGTTCCCACGCCCTCGCTAGAGTGGCATTAGCCGCTGCAAGTGAAGTTCGACCGATTCCGCCAGGCGGTCCGGGTGGTAGCCCCCTTCCAGGACGCTGACGATACGGCCACTAGCGTGCGTGTCGGCGACGGCGCGGACGATGTCGGTCAACTCGCCGAAGTCTTCGACCTCCAGGCCAAGCGAACCGACCGGGTCCTCCGCATGGGCGTCGAAACCGGCGCTCATGAGAATGAGCTCCGGCTTGAGGCGATCGGCGAACTGTTCCAGCCGCGTGCGGAAACTGTCGATGAAGGCCCGCCGCGACGTGCCGAAGGGCGTCGGCAGGTTGAGTGTCGTGCCGAGACCATCGCCGCCGCCGGTTTCGTCCGCCTCGCCGGAGCCAGGGTAGAACGGCCAGCGGTGGATCGAGAAAAACCCGACCTGCGGATCGGTCCAGAACATATCCTGACTGCCATTGCCGTGGTGGACGTCCCAGTCGACAATCAGCACCCGGTTCAGAGACAGCTCGCGCGTGGCCAGCCGGGCCGCGATCGCGATGTTGCCGAACAAGCAAAAGCCCATCGCGCCTTCGGGGAGCGCGTGATGCCCGGGGGGCCGCACCAGACAGAGCGCCGTCCGATCCTCTCCGCCGACGACGCGCCGAACCGCATCCGCGGCGGCCCCTGCGGCTAGCGTGGCGGCGTCGTACGAACGCGGGCTGACCACGGTGTCGGCCTCGATCCGCCCACCGCCGCGGGCGGCGCACGCGGCCACCGCGGGGGGATAATCGGCCTCGTGAACGAGCTCCAGCTCTTCGGACGTCGCCGGTCGCCATGACGGCCGCGAGCATTGGTCGAGGAGCCCGTCGTTCGTGAGGCGATGAAGAATCGCCACCAATCGGCCGGGATTTTCCGGGTGACGGCCGGTTTGGTGTTCCAGGAACACGTCAGACGAATAAAGCAGCGTCATCGAAGCGACCCAGGGACGGGGGTGGTTCCGTATCATTCCGTGGCGGGTTTCCCGAGACAAGCCGGCCGGATCGGCCGGTCTGCGGTTGCTGGTTTTTGCGGGGGAATGATATGTTGGCGCGGTTTCACCCCCTGCGGGAGTGGAATTCCGACCAGTTTCTGAGGCCCCGGACGGTGATTTCATGATGAACTGGCGTGATATGCGTGCCGTGGCGATGGCCTGGCTGGTGGCGCTCAACGTGCTGGCGGCCGTGGGACAGGCGGCAGAAACCGGCGAGGCGCAATGGATCTGGGCGCCCGCGGAACTGAAGGCCGGCACGGTTTATTTCCGCAAGGAGTTCACGGTCGCCGATCCCGATGCAGGCGTCGCCGAGATCACCGCCGACAGCCAGTACGAGTTGTATCTCAATGGCGCCAAGGTCGGCGCGAATAACGGCTGGAACACGCTGGAGCGTTACGAACTCACGCCGCGCCTCGTAAATGGGCGCAACGTCCTGGCGGTGAAAGTCGTCAATGGCGACGGCGGGCCGGCCGGACTCGTGGCGCACGTTACCGCGCGTGCCGCCGGCGGCACGGACGTCGCGTATTCGACCGACGCCAGTTGGAAACTTAGCGCGAAGGAATCGCCGGGCTGGGAGAAACCTCGCTTCGACGATCGCAAGTGGATGCCCGCGGTATCGCTCGGCGAGTTGAACGTCGCCGCGCCCTGGGGCGATAAAGTGCGGAAGGCCGATGGCGGCGCAAGCGGGCGCTTCACGGTTCGCCCCGAGTTCCGCGTCGAGCGAGTCATTGCGCCGATGCACACAGGATCGCTCGTGGCGATGACGTTTAACGAGCGCGGCGAAATCCTAGCGTCGCGCGAGCGCGGGCCGATCTTGTTGATCACCGACGCGAACGCCGATGGGCTGGTCGAAACAACGGAAGTCTTTTCCGAGCAAGTGACCGGATGCCAAGGTCTCTTGGCGCTCAACGGAAACGTTTACGCGGTCGGCGATGGCCCCCAAGGCGCTGGGTTCTACTTGTTGCCCGACGCGAACGACGACCGCCGCGCGGATGGCGCGCAGCTCTTGATGAAGTTCCAAGGCAATATCGGGGAGCATGGGCCGCACGCGCCGGTGCTGGGGCCGGACGGGCGGATCTATTTGATCGTCGGTAATCACGCCATGCCGGACGTTCGACTGCTCAAACCTTCGAGCCCCTATCGTTACTTTTACGAAGGAGACTTGGCGCTCCAACGACACGAGGATCCCACGAGCCAGGGACAGGGAATCAAGGCTCCCGGCGGAACGATCTTGCGCACCACGCTCGACGGTAACGAGCTCGAAGTCTATTGCGGCGGCCTCCGCAACGCCTACGACCTGGCGTTCAACCGGCAAGGAGATCTCTTCACATTCGATTCCGACATGGAACGCGATATCGGCCTGCCGTGGTATCGGCCGACGCGGGTCTGCTTCTGCGTGCCGGGCGGCGAGTATGGCTGGCGTTCCGGAGCGGCGAATTGGCCCTCCTACTACTTTGATGCGCTCCCGCCGACGTTGGAATGCGGGCGCGGCTCGCCGACGGGAGTGGAGTTCTATAATCACTTCCGCTTTCCGGAACGCTATCGCAACGCCATGTTCGCCGGAGACTGGTCGCGTGGGAGGATTCTGGCGATTCACTTGAAGCCGTCTGGCGCGCATTACCTCGCCGAAGAAGAAGTGTTTCTGGAAGGGAAACCGCTCAACGTGACCGATCTTGCCGTTGGGCCCGATGGCTGGTTGTATTTCACCACCGGCGGGCGCGGCACCGAGGGGGGCGTCTATCGCGTTGTGTCGCTCAATCCGGCCGCGCCGCCGAAAATCGAACCGGGCGTCATGCAGGCGATCTATCAACCGCAGTTGCAAAGCGCCTGGGCGCGCAATGCCGTGGCGGGAATCAAAGAGCGCGTCGGCGCGCCGTGGGACGCGCAACTCGTCGCGATCGCCGCCACGCCGAGCCGCAAGCCTTTCGAGCGCACGCGAGCGCTGGAACTCATGGAACTCGTCGGACCGCCTCATACGGTCGAGTTGCTCGTGAAGCTGACTGCCGACAGCAATGCCGAAGTGCGGGCCAAGGCAGCCACGTACCTCGGCAAGACCTCGAATGGCGCCGCCGACGCACGGCTCGTCGAACTCCTCAACGACAGCGATGCGTTAGTGCGACGGAAAGCTTGCGAAGCGCTGGTCGAACGAAACGGCCAGGTCGATGTGAAGTTGATGCTGCCGCTCCTGGCGGATCGCGATCGCTCCGTGCGGTGGGCCGCGGGAAGACTTCTCGAGCGCCAGCCGTTACCGCAATGGCAAAACGCCGTGCTCGAAGCGAAGGAACCTCGCGTGTTCGTCGAGGGAAGCATCTGCGTGCTGCGTGCGACCCCCAGCGCCGCCGTGAGCACGCTGGTGCTGACGCGCGCGGCGGAGTGGCTCAAGCAACCGTTGAACGATCCCGACTTTCTTGACCTGCTGCGCCTGACGGAAGTCGCTTTGCATCGCACCGGAGCCCGCCGGGAGCAAGCGCCGGAATTGGCGGCGCTCTTGAACGCCGAGTACCCGACGCTCGACCCGACGTTGAACCGCGAGTTGATTCGCTTGCTCGGCTACTTGCAGGAACCGACGCTGGCGGCGCGAGCGCTCGAGCATCTCAAGTCGAACGCGCCGCTGGAAGACCGGTTGCAAACCGCGCTGATGGCTGCATCGGCGGCAGGATCCTGGACGCCGGCCGACCGCAGGGCGCTGCTGGAGTACCTGGAAGCGACGCGGCAGAAGCCGGCCGGCGAAAGTTACGAGGGATACATCGACAACATCACGCGGGACCTCGTGACCAAGCTTCCGCCGGAGGCGCGGGCCGCGATTCTGGAGCACGCCACGGCCACGCCGAGCGCCGCGCTGCACGCCTTGCGCGGAGTCGGCGTTCCCGACGAGAAACTGACGGCACAGATTATCCAACTCGACGAAGCGCTCGCGAAGATGTCCGGCAACGATGCCGTTCCGCGCCTGCGGACCGGCATCACGGCGACGCTTTCGATCAGCAAGTCCCCGGCCGCAATGGAATATTTGCGCAAGCTGTTCGAGCGCGACCCCGATCGCCGCGCCATCACCGCCATGGGACTCGCGGAGCAGCCCGACGGCGAAAACTGGCCGCTGCTGGTGCAAGCGTTGAACGTCGCGGAAGGGGACCCGGCCAGGTATCTGCTGGAAAAACTGACGCAAACCTCGCGCAAGCCCGAGCAACCGGAGCCGCTCCGGCAAGTGATCCTCTGCGGCTTGCGCCTCGGCGAGCAAGGGGGCAAACTGGCGATCCCGCTCCTGGTGCATTGGTCCGGCACGTCGGCCAGCGCGCCGAACGATCCCTGGCCCACAGCCTTGGCGAAGTGGCAGCATTGGTTCCGCGAGAAGTACCCCGAGGCGCTCGACCCGTCGCTGCCAGCGGCCGCCGAGGGATCGAAATGGACCCAAGACGAGTTGCTGGAGTTCCTCGGCAGCGACGAAGCCAAGACAGCGGACGCGCAGCGCGGCGCCGCAGTCTTTGAGAAGGCCACGTGCATCAAGTGCCATCGCTTCGGCGACCGCGGCGAAGGCATCGGCCCCGATCTCTCCACGGTCAGCCAGCGGTTCCAGAAGAAAGAGCTGCTGGAGTCTGTACTCTTTCCCTCGCACGTGATTTCCGATCAGTACGCGGCGAAAACCGTGCAGACCAAGGACGGTCTCTCCTACACCGGCATCGTCGCCGCGCAAGGCGATGATTCCATCGTCGTCCTTGACAGCCAGGCGCGAAAATCGGTAATTCCCAAGAATCAAATCGAAGCCACGACGCCAGCGAAGCTCTCGGCCATGCCCGAAGGGCTGTTTAACGCGCTATCGCGCGAAGAAATCGCGGATCTGTTCGCCTACTTGTCGGGACCGGCGAAGTGATGAGTGATGAGTGATGAGTGATGAACGAGTGGGCCGCCCTCTTCGGTTCATCATTCATCCTTCTGCATTCATCGTTTCCACTTCTCCCCACGATTCAATCGGTAGTCGACTCGTTGCGAATCTTGCGGTAGGCCTCGCGGGCGACTTCAAAGGCCGCTTCGGCGGCAGGGCGTTCGCTATCGCGAATCTGAGGGCTCTTGGACGCCCAGCAGCGGTCGACCGCTTCCAGGCACCACTCGGCGCTCTTCTTGCTGGCGCGGATCGGTTTGCCGTCGACTTCGACGAAAATCGGATTCGTGTGCGCCGCCGGGAAGGCGCGGATGGCGACCCAACTCGATTGCGTCGGCGTGTACGTGAACGTCAGTTCGCGGAGCCGGCCGTCGGCCTCTAACTCGCGCGTCTCAACGCTCTGCCCGTTGACGATCAACTCGACCGGCACGGTTCGCGTATTGCCAACGCGGGCGCGTTCGATGTGCCAATAAGGTTGCTGGTCAAGCGGACGCTTGCGAATGTCATCGCGCGGTTGATCGGCGAGCAGTCCGGCGGCCTCGACTTGAATTTTCAACGGCTCGCCCGCCTTCACCGCGAGGACGCTCGCGCGGCCGCCATCGCCCGATTCGCCGACGCCAAGTTCGTTGATGCGGAAGTTGGGTAGGTGCATCAGCCCGTCGCAGCAATAGCTCCGGCCATCGCGGATGCCGCGAACCCAATCGTCGTACACGACTGGTTTTCCCGGCGGAAGTTTGACATAGGCGCGCCCCAGCCCGACGCGTTCGCCGTAGATGCACGGAAAATCGGTCTCGCCGCTGATGCGGCATTGATACCCGCAGTTAAGCGTGTGATACCAGATGTTCAACTCCCACACGCTGGGCGTGTCGACGGCGGAGATAAAATCGCACACGCCGTGAACGACGTCGACGATGTACTCATTTGCGCCGATGCCGTCGAAGGCCGGCATTTCGTACGTCGGGAGCGACGTGGCGTCGACTTGCAGGCCCCAGCCGGAATGCGAGAAACCGACGACGCCTCCTTGATCTTTGCCCCACTTGAGCACCGGCAAATCCCAACTCGGCCACTCGTCGATCAACGTCGTGCCGGGGTAATCGTCTTCCGTGAGCCGCAACAGGCAAAGGTGCCCGCAATGCGAACTGGGGAATCCGGAGACTTCGACGTCGTAGCGCATCACGTAATCGTCGGTCGAAAGTTGATGCACCTGGCCATCGAAGTATTGCTTCTGAAAATACCAGCAAGGTCCCCACGAAAGCACGCAGCCGACGTTCAGGTCCTCTCCCAGAATGTGGCGCATCATGTCGACCGGCTGCACGCCTTCCGACGGCGACTCGTAATGCGCACAACCGGCGGCATGCACGTGGTGATCGCCGGAGTACCACCCCATCTTGGCAAGGTGAATCCAACGGTGCAGGCGAAAACTCTCGCGATGGGAAATCGCGCTCGGCACCTCGATCACCCGCTCCTCAACCGCATATTCCGGCCCGCGCGTGTAGGAAACGTGATACGTGCCCGGCGGCAGATGGACCGATTCGCCGTTGTGGCGATAGATCTGCTCGTGGAAGAAGAAATCAGGCGCGAGGCGGCGCGTCATCGATGGATAGACGCGCCCCAGCTCGTCGCGAAACACAAACTGCCCCGTGGTGGGCGTGCCGTCAAAATCGAGGACCTCCAGAACGACTTCCACGGCGGGCTCAGCGTTGAATAGGATATTCAACTCGTTCTTGAAGCCGAGTTCCTGCGTCCCCTGGCCGACGTCGAACTGCAACTTCGCCTCCTGGCGTCCCACGTTGCGGCTATAGAGCGAAACGACACGATACTCGACGCCCAAGCCGGATAGTTCCTTATTCAGCGGCTGCTTGTTGTAGGAGGAGATATCGAGCCAGCGGTTGGGAACGTCAGTCGGCTTCACGCCGGCATCGGGGCTCGCGACGCGCAGCGCCGCGGTGACGCCGGCTTCGTTATTCACTTTGACGAGAAACACCCGCCAGCCTTGCTCGACGAGCGTCTTCGGCGCCGGGCCGTCGGCCACTTTGACGCGGCTCTCGGGATTAATGGTCACGTAGGCCAGGCAAAGCGGATCGAGCACCCCCTGCGCCGCGGCGACGCCGTCGCTCAGGTTTTGCGATACGAGCGCCTCGTCGAAGGCCTTCTGTTGATCCGGCGTCAGCGGCGAGCCCAAGAGCGCGAGTGTGTCGACGACGCGCTTCGCCTGCGCCAGAAACGGTTGCGGTTCGACGGTGGTGATGACCGGCAGCGGGTCGGCCGCGCGAACGGCATTCGCCGCCGTCGGAACGAGGCTGAACGCGATGAACATCGCGATGGCATGACGAGCGAAGTGCATGATTTCGTTCCTGAATAGGTCGCGCGAAGACGGGGCCGTAGCGCCGCCTATCATGCCGCGCCTGCCGGGCGCTATGCAAGCGCCGGAGCGGCGATTCCGAGGGATTTGGCGCGCTCGCAGAGTTGCCGCCAGTTCCCCTCGTCGAAGGGAATGCCACGCTCGCGCCGCTGGTGCAGCGTGGCGCGCTCGGGGTCGCCGGGGAGCGTGATCGTCTCGCAGCCCTGCGCGCGGGGGCAGCCGCGCACGAATTCGATTAACTCGGCGACTTCGCGGCCGAAGTGATCGACGCCGGCGAACAACTCGGGATCGAGAAGCTGCATGAACACGCAATTGCCAAGCTGCGTGATCGGTTTTTCGCGAATGCACGGCCCGCCGGAGAGCGCGCCGGCGAAGATTTCGACCATCAACCCCAGGCCGAAGCCCTTGTACGCCTGATCGCCGCCAAACGGGCGAATCGTGCCGGGCGGATCGCCATAGAGTGTGGCCGGGTCGCACGTCGGTTGGCCCGTGGAATCGAGCAGCCAGCCTTCCGGACACGATTGCCCCGCGATGCGCTTCACGCGCACTTTTCCTTCGGCCGTGGCACTAGTGCCAAAGTCGAGAATTATTGGCGCGTCGCCATTGGGGATGCCGAAGGCGATCGGGTTGGTGCCCAGCCGCGGCGCTGTGCCGCCTGGCGGCGCCACGCGCCGCGCATGGCCGTGCGTGTTGACCATGATCTGCGCTACGAGCCCCTCGTGCGCGGCGATCTCGCAATACTCGCCGAGCCGGCCGATATGCCCGCATTGGACGAGCGTTCCCGCGGCGAGGCCTGCGGACTTCGCCTTGGGGACCAACCGTTCCAAAAGGCGTCCGGCTTGCGTGCGGCCGAAACCCCAGTGACCATCGGCAACCACCAGCGCCGGCGTTTCGCGGAGCACGGTAAACGTGGCGTCGGGGATAAGTTCGCCTTTGGCGACTTGATCGAGGTAGTACGGAATCCGCATCACGCCGTGCGAATCGTGCCCGCGGAGATTCGCGTCGATGAGACTCCCCGCGACGATGCGTGCTTCAGCGTCGTCGAGGCCGCCGGCGCGGAGCATGTTCGCGGCGAATTCAAGAAGGTCGCTGGCCGCGAACGTGGGCATGCGGGCGGTACGATCGATTAGGGACTCGAGGCAGGAGTGGAATCAGCCGCGTCAGACACAGGCTCGGGGGCCGCTTCAGAAGGCGGCGTTTCTCCGTTCGCCGACGGAGCCGGCGACTCGGTTGTGATCTCGGCCGTCGCCGGCGGCGCGGTCACTGGTGCCTGGCTTTCGAACAATACGGCAGGTGCTTCCGCGGCCTGTTCGCCTTGCGGCACGGGATCCGGGTTGTCGATCGTAATCGCCACGCAGAATGGGGCGCATTCGGTGGCCTTATAGCCGACGAAATCGATTGAGGCGATATCCGCGTCCGGGCGAGGATTGTCCCAGGTGCTCATGAAAAGCCGAATCTGCCGCGCCCCGGGCGATTGCTGCATAATCGCCGGATTGCTTCCGGTCCAAACCATGCGACCATCCTCGACGGCGAGCGTGCCGTCGCTGTCCCACCAATCGCGGACATCGATGCCGTACACGATCTTGACCATTTCGGTCGTGCCGTCGGCATAGTGAATCTCGTAATGGCCGATCGGCGTGCCGTCGTTCGGCGCTTTCCAGCCCGTGGCGTGGAGGAAATGCAGGCGATCGGCCCGCTTATTCGCCAGGGGAATACCGTCGATGCGCTCCGGCAAATGCGCCGCGATCCCCTCCTTGTTGCCCAGGCAAAGAATCTTCGGCTCCACGTTGAACGGCACTCCTCCCAGCACCTGCGAACCAACGCCGAGCCTGGAAAGCGTATTCCCTTCATTCCCGCCGTGCATGGTCTCTTCGATCGATTGATTGGCCAGATCGCCGAAGCGGATCGACTCAAACTTCCGCAGCAGGTCGACCGGCTGAGTGTAGATCGCCGCCACGCCGAGCGACGCGCCGCCCAGCGGCGCGGAGTCGCGAAGTAGCAGCGACTGTACATTCGGCTCGCCGAACGAAAGTTCGTTCACAATCTGCGTGCTGCCGTCGACCATCGCCACGAGCGCGCCTTCCGGCGCCGCCCCGGAGATGCACTGGCCGTTCGGATCATTAATCGCGAAGTTCATATTGTCGAAGGCCAGATCCTTCGGCTCGGTCCAAATGACCTGGCTGAACGCCGACTCGACGATCAGTGCCGTAGCGCTTTGACCCTTCGCGGCATCCTTGCGCGACGTCGAGGTCTGCAATGGGAACATCGTTCGATCCCCCGTGACGACGACGAACGACGTCGTGTTATTGCTTCTTTGCGCTCCATCGGAGAAGACCGACGGCATTTGTTGCATCACGAAGCGATTGTTCGGGCTATTCCACGGCTCGCGCAAGTTGTACTGCGTGTAGAGCATGTCCTGCTCCAGGTAGGGCAGCAACAGTACGCGCCAGGAATGAAAAGGCGTGACGCCGTCAGGCCCGTAGGTGATGGCTGGCGGAAAGCAGCCCCAGTTGTCGTGGTACTGCTGCATGGCGCCGACCAACGTCTTGAGGTTGCTCTCCGCGGCGGTGAGTTGGTTCTGACCTTGCAGCCGTAACATGGACGGAATCAAAAACGCCGCTCCCGCGACGCAGACGATAATCGCCAGTAGGCCGCCGATCGCGAGTCCCACCGCCCCCCGGCCGCTCGCCCCTTGGCCTTGCTCCGCCCATTCTGCCAGCGTCGGAACGGCGACGGGCCGTCCGCAGCCGGCGCAGGGACCGGTCTGGCCGGCGAATTTCTCGGCGACGTCGGTATGGCGGCCGCAGTGCGGGCAGATAAACGAGATGGGCATAGCGGTGTTTTGACCTGGCAACGAAGGCGCCAAACGCACAGTTTACCGGACCACGGTGGCCCCAGCCAGATTTTCGCCGCCGGACGGCCGATCTTGCGGCCGCACGCGAGAGAATCCCCAGACAAACGCACCGGTCAACGGAGGTAAGTCGGAGCCTCGAAACGAGTTCCCGGCACAAGACGCTCCCGCAACGCGTCACTATCCAGCGCAAACAGCGGGCTGATTTCCACGGGAACGTCCGCCGGGGCAGCCGAGCCGGCCTCAGAAAGCCAGCGATGCGCTCGTTCAATCAGTGCTTGCCGCGACAACTCCGGCGAGTCCCGCTCCGCGCCGGGGGCGTTTTTGATCGGCGCGAACGCCTCGGCGGGATCGACCTCGACGGCCAGCGTGCGCTGAGCCTTCGGCAGCAGATCGAAGATAAACCGCTCGAATTTGATGGCGTTCGGCGCGCTCGGAATCACCCGATTCCCAGCGGCATCAAGGGTCGCAACCGCTTTATGAGCCAGGTGAAAGGGGAGGCTCTCGCGCGACGCGGCACAGCGTGTCAGGAAGTCCACATTGAAAACATGGACGCCCGTGTTACCGGCCCAGAGTTGCAGACCGCCCGCGCCGTCGCGGCGCTCCGCCACGTCTTCCGGCAGATCGCTATATTCGATGATCCGCATGCGACCGTCGATGAACGCCACGTTGCCGACCCGGTCGAGCGGCGCTCGCTTCGCGATGACCTGCGTCGAAGCCTCGGATTCGGCTTGGATGTGGTAGCCGAGGAACTCGGGATCGCCGAGCGTGAAGAGCGGGTTATCGACCTGAAAGTAATGCACGTACTGGATGCCGCGCCGCGACAGGGCGTCGAGCCCTACGCTCGATTGTAGCGCCGGCAGCATCCCGCCGTGGCCGTCCGGGCTGAGCGCGATCTGATCCTTCGCCTCCAGCAAGATGCGCCCGGTGGTCGCATCGACCGCGGGCATGACGCCTTGGCAAAAAATCTGTACGTCATCGGCCGCCACGCCGAAGCGCTGGTGTTCCTCGAAGTACGCGACGGTCTCCTCGTGCGTAGCGGGACTCGTCATCACGTAGATGGGCACGCGCGCGTCGTAACGCTTGCCCACGGCTAGGACTTGTTCAAGAAATAACTGAAAAAGCGTTGCGCCGGAGACCGGTCCCACGGGAAACATTCCCTTGGGATGGTCAAAGTTAAGCCGAGTCCCTTGTCCGCCAGCAACGAGTAGTGCGGCCAGTTTGCCCGCCGCCAGCGCCTGGCGACCCAATCGCCGCGCCGCGTCGATCGATTCCCTGGTGCGGTCGCGCAGGCGGATCGCCGGCGGCGGCGCGGCGCGCTCCGCCAGTTGTGCGGCCGATGTTGATTTCTGCTCATCGCGGCGCAGCGCGTCCAGCGCCGCGAGGTCGAGCTTCGCAATCTGATCGGCAAGCCGTAAACGCTGAGCTTCGGTCAGTTCATTCCAGAACGCGAGCAGGTGCTCCTGCCCGTGAGGGCGGAGTTGTGCGTCGAGCTTGTCGCGCAGCGTAGCATCGGTTGATTTCGGCGAACTCGGCGACGTTTTGCGAGGATCCATGGCGTGGAAATGCGATCAGGATCGAACAATGATTCGACACATCGTGGCTACTACGCAAGCGGCACTCGCATGCCGTCATAGGCCAGTTCCATCCCAGGCGGCAACGCCGCCATCGTTTCGGAAAACTCCAGATCGTGCGAGATATGCGTGAAAATCGTGCGCCTCGCCCCGACGCACTGAGCGACTTCGATCGCTTCCGGCAGGCTGAAATGCGTCGGATGCCGATGATGTCGCAACGCGTCAAGGATCAATACGTCGAGGCCCCGCAGGAACGGCCAACTTTCTTCGGGGATGCCATTGGTATCGGTGCAGTACGCGATGTTGCCGAAGCGAAACCCCAGCACATTGAAACGGCCGTGGCGCAGGCGAAAGGGAATCACCTCCACGCCCAACAATTCAAACGGCGCCAGTCCGATCCGCCGGAATTCAAGCTGCGGCACGCCGCCCGGGTGGTAATTCGCCACGTCCGCCGAAAAGGCATAGTCGAACGATTTGCGAATCCGTTCCTCGACCGCCGGTTCGCAGTAAATGGGCATCGGGTGCCCCAGGTAATGCGCGAAGAGCCGCAGGTCGTCGAGGCCGAAGAGGTGATCGGCGTGCTCGTGCGTGAAAAGCGTCGCGTGAATGATGCCGATCCGTTCGCGAATCAACTGCCGCCACAAATCCGGGGGCGTGTCGATCAGGAGATTGCCCCCGGGGAGCCCCAGCACCAACCCGCACCGGGTCCGGAAGTCCCGCGGATCGTCGCTCATGCAGGTCGTGCAGTCGCAACCGATGACGGGAACGCCCAGCGACGTGCCGGTCCCCAGAAACAGCAGTTCGCCGCGAACGTCGATGCTGACGGGCGTTCTAACCACTTATCACCAAAAGGCTTGGGGAGTCGAAGCACGTGCGCCCAAGGGCCGCCAGGGCCTATCTTGGCCCAGACCGCCGAAATTCTCAACTCCGTGGCATGCTCCGCTCTCGGCCGGGGGGAAGGCCAAACGGTATTGCAATTGCGATAGTTTTCGTTGGCTTACGCGTGGCTGCCAAGTTGCGCGCCGCGAAAACTGCGCTTGCGGCGATCGTTGGGCGAAGCGTAAGTTATTGACCTGCAACGGACTTCGCCATAAACTACCGAGCCGGAACAGCTTGCGCCGGCAGATCATTTGAGCCCTGCCGCGGCAAGCGAACGAGGGGCTCTCAGCCGTTTTGACAGCCCATCACTCTTGGGGCTGGATGCCATATGGAAACGCTCGAAAAGATTTGGGACACCGTCACCTACTCACTCGGGGGGTTGGCCCGCGGGTTTGAACGGAGCGTCACGTCGCTGTTTGGGTCGGCCAACGCACGCCTGTTGCGCAAGCTGGCCCCGAAGGTCGAAGCGCTCGCGGCGCTGGAACCGAAGTACCAGGCGATGACCGACGACCAGCTCCGCGCCCAGACGGCGGAGTTCCGTCGCCGGCTGGCGTCGGGCGAATCACTCGACGACCTGATCGTCGAGGCCTTTGCGGTCTGTCGCGAAGGGGGCCGCCGGTTCCTTCGCATGCGTCATTACGATACGCAGATCATCGGCGGCATGGTGCTTCACGGCGGGAACATCGCCGAAATGGTCACGGGCGAAGGTAATACGCTCGTGGCGACGCCGCCGGCGTATCTCAATGCGCTCTCCGGCAAGGGCGTCCACGTCGTGACGGTGAACGACTATCTCGCGCGGCGTGACATGGAGTGGATGGGCCCGCTCTACATGGGGCTCGGCCTCACGGTCGGCGCGATCTACGCCAACATGGACCCCACGGAAAAGCAACGTGCCTATCTGTGCGACATCACCTACGGCACGAATAACGAATTCGGCTTCGATTACCTGCGCGACAACATGAAGCCGGCGCGGCGCGGCGACGATCGCTACCCGAAGAGCTTTCAGCAGGTGCAAGGTCCGCTGAACTACGCAATCGTCGACGAAGTGGACAACATTCTGATCGACGAAGCCCGCACGCCGCTGATTATCTCCGGTCCGGCGCACGATGACGTGACGCGGTATGCCCGTGCGGACAAGATTGCGCGTCAACTGAAGCGGGACGTGCACTTTGAAGTCAAAGAGAAAGAACATAGCGCGCATCTGACCGAGGCCGGTGTCCGTGAAGCGGAACGTCTGGCCGGCGTGGAGAGTTTCTACACCGCCGGCAACATGGAGTGGCCGCACCTGATCGATAACTCGCTCAAGGCGCACCACCTCTACAAGCTGGACGTGAACTACGTCGTGCAAGGAGACGAGATCGTCATCGTCGACGAGTTCACCGGGCGCTTGATGCCGGGCCGCCGCTGGAGCGACGGCCTGCACCAGGCGGTCGAAGCGAAAGAAGGCGTGCGCATCAAGGAAGAGAATCAAACGCTCGCCACGATCACGCTGCAGAACTTTTTCAAGCTCTACAAGAAAATCTCCGGCATGACCGGCACCGCCATGACCGAGGCGGCCGAGTTCTGGAAGATTTATGGGCTCGACGTGGTGGCGATCCCCACGAATCGCCCGATGCAGCGGAAAAACAACCCCGATGTGGTGTACCGCACGGAGCGCGAGAAGTTCACGGCGATCGTCGATGAAATCGAACGGCTGCACAAATGGGACAGCGTGCAACTCGCTGACGAGCAATTCGTTTGCGGTCAATTGGTCGACGAGAACGACGATGCCGTCACGATCATTCCGCACGACAGCAAAGAAAAGCAGACGATCGAGCGAAAGAAAATCGTCGACGTGCAGCGCCGCGGGCGGCCGATCCTGGTCGGCACCGTGTCGATCGAAAAGAGCGAGCGCCTCAGCGCCCAGCTCGATCGCCGCGGTGTGAAGCACCAGGTGCTCAACGCCAAGCATCATCAGCGCGAGGCGGAAATCGTCGCGCAGGCGGGGCGGTTGAGCACGGTCACGATCGCTACGAACATGGCGGGCCGCGGCACCGACATTATTTTGGGCGGCAATCCCGAAACGATGGCCTGGGCCATCCTGCAGGACAAGTATCCGACGCGCCTGGAAGTTCCGAAGGAAGAGTGGGACGCGCTCGTCAAGGAGATCGAAGAGCGCGAACAGATGAAGGCGCAGGGCGTCGAAGTGAAAAAACTCGGCGGCTTGCACATCATCGGCACCGAGCGGCACGAGGCGCGGCGGATCGACTTGCAGTTGCGCGGCCGTTGCGGTCGCCAGGGGGACCCCGGCAGCAGCCGGTTCTTCCTGTCGCTCGAAGACGACCTGATGCGCATCTTCGCCGGCGAGTGGGTCAAGAACGTGCTTACGCGCCTCGGCATGCAGGAAGGCGAGGCGATCGTCAGCAAGCTCGTCACGCGGCGCATCGAAGGCGCACAGAAAAAGGTTGAAGAGCGCAACTTCGACATCCGCAAGAACCTGCTCGAATACGACGAAGTGATGGACGAGCAGCGGAAGCGCGTGTACGGCTTCCGCCAGCGCATTCTCAACGGCGAAGACTGCAAGTCGATTATCAACACCATGATCGACGAGCAAATTGACGAGCAACTCGGCGTGATGCTCAACAAGGATTACGGTCCGGAGTCGTACGCCAAGGCGGTCGGCGAACGCTTGAGCGTGGAGCTGGAGCCACGCGATTTCCGTGGACTCGATTCCTCGATTGCGGAGAACTTCGCCAAGGACCAGGCGGAGCGCGCCGCCGAAGGCGCTCTTCACGACGCCATCGAAGAAAACCTGCCGAAGGAAGAAGAACAGTCCGAATGGAATTGGGAGGCGCTCACGAAGTGGATCAACGCCCGCTGGGGATTGAACCTCCGCGACCGCGATCTGAAGAATATCGAGCGCGATCAACTCGAGGAAATGATCCTCGCGAAGGCAGCCGATGCGATCCGCCAGGTCGACCTTTCGGACTACGCACGCTGCCTCGACCCCGATTTCAGCTACCGCGTCGCGTGCGGCTGGGTGCAGCACAAGTTCGGCATTCCGATCAGCCTGGATGACGTCAAGGACCTCGATCCGCCGGCCTTCGAGGCGCTGGTGCGCGAACGCGCCGCCGAGGCCTATCGCGAGCGCGAGATCGAGTATCCCGTCATGGTCGGGCTATACCAATTCACCAAGCGCGACGCGCAAGGGCAGAA
>CAZUBB010000005.1:4969-9703 GCA_964618485.1 uncultured Pirellulales bacterium | reverse complement strand
CTGGGCCAAGCAACGTTTCGAGGCCGACTTCGATCCGCAGTCGGTCGGTAACCTCGCGCACCAGGAACTGATGCCGGTGCTGATCGAGTTGAGCCGCAAGTTCCTCTCGGGCTACGAGAAGGCCACGGAAGAAGCCCTCGCGCGTGTGGAAAAACTGTTTGGTCGCCAGGGCGGACACGTCACGGCGCAGACTGCGAGCGGCGGCAACGGGGCGCTCGATTCCCTCTCGCATTGGCTCGAAGCATCGTACGCCTACAAGATTCCGCGCGAAGAGCTCGCCGGTCTGACGCGCGAGGGACTTGAAGCCCGCGTTCGCCAGGCAGTCGACGATCGCTATCGGCCCGAAATGCAGAAGATGGAGCGCTCGCTCGTCTTGAGCATTCTCGACCAGGCCTGGAAAGAACACCTCCTGGCGATGGACCATCTGCGATCCAGCGTCGGCTTGCGCGGCTACGCTCAGGTCGATCCCAAGGTCGAGTTCAAGCGCGAGGGGATGCGGGTTTACGAGCAAATGTGGAAAGGCGTCGGCACCCGCGTCACCGACCTGGTGTTCCGCATGGAACAGCTCGACGAAAACTTCGTCCGCTCGACTTGGACTGCCGGAAAGGCGATTCACCAGGAAGCCCCCTCGACGACCGAGCTGGCCAAGCAAGAACAGCAACAGCAGGCGGCCGTTGAAGGCAGCGAAACGCCCGCCAAGTCCGAGCCGATCCGCAATCGCGCCCAAACCGTGGGCCGCAACGACCCCTGCCCCTGCGGCAGCGGCAAGAAGTTTAAGAACTGCTGCATGCACAAGGGCAGCGTAGCGTAACGCAGTTGATGGAGCGCGATGTGATGTCGACGGGCTCCGATTTCGAGAATCCGTACGCGTCGCCCGGCGAAGTGGTGCAGGCAAGCACGCTCCCCGCACCGCAATTGCCGCGCAGCATGCGAGCCTTTTTCTGGTTTCATGTTGCGTTAACTGCTAGCCCGTTCGTGTGGGTCATTGTCACGCTGCCTGCGGTCAACGGGAGTTTAAGAATGCGCGGCTTCGAATTGTTTGCGGCGCTCAGTTTATTTTCTATACCTGTCATGACATGCGTGGCTTTGTGGTTCGGATTGAAATACGGCGGGCAGATTGGCTGGCGAGGCGCCGTGTTCGGGATCTTGGAATTCATGCTCATCACAGTTCAATGGTTTATCGCCGTGCCGTTGTTTCAATGACACGTTCCCCGGCCGATCGCTATTCACTATCAAAGTCGACCAGCATGGAACTCGCCATTCAACTCACTGACGAGCAGACTGCCAGAGTTCAAGCAATGGCGGCTGAGCTTGGAGTGCAGGCCGATGAACTCGTGCGTGCCGCCGTCGCGGAATTGCTGGCCGGACCGTCAGATAGCGCAATGCGATTCGTTCAACGTATTCTCGTCGAAGAGGCCGACGTCTACCGGCGACTCGCTTGACGGAACACCTGCGGCAGTTGACGATGCGATTCCTCTGGGACGCAATCCTTCATGCGCCGGCTTGGACCATGATCTTGCTGGTCAAAGGCTATCAGTGGACGCTCAGCCCTCTGGTCGGGCGGCAATGCAGGTTCTATCCGACATGTAGCAATTACTTCATCGGCGCGGTGCAGAAATACGGCGCGGTGCGCGGCGCGATGAAAGGCGTCTGGCGCATCTGCCGCTGCCACCCGTTCCACCCGGGCGGCTACGATCCGCCGTAACCCACGCATTTTCTGTCCTCCCTCCGCGCCTCGGCGTCTCCGCGTTTCCACTGGCGGAAACCGTTACTTCGCCTGACCGCCTTTCACCGGCAGCGGGTCGTCGAGCGTGTCGCCGTTCGGATTCCATCCGTTGCCGTCGACGTCGACGTAAATCGGATTCGCACACGCGCCGATCAGTTCCTTACCCCACGTTGGTCCCATTACCGGGCCGACCGTGCGTGTTTCATGCACGGCCACGACGATCACGTGCGCATCCTTGTCGACCTTGACGGGAATCGCATGCTCGAACTTCACCGCGCCGTCGTGGAAGAACTCGGGCGACTTCGTCCGCGTGAAGTTGTAGTCTTCGAGGGCGCGGCCGTTCACGAGCACTTGCACGCGATCGATGTCGAGCCAGTTAGGGCATTGCACGCGGACTTGCAAGGTGATTTCGCCGTCCGGCAGCGTGACGTCGTCTCCCGGCAGAATCGCCTGCTCGCCGACGTTGGCGTTGACCTCCAAGAACGGGCCATTCGTCAGGACGATGTGGCCGGCCTCACTTTCGTGGACGATGTCGATCGTCTGAATCTCCGCCGGGTCGTCGGTCTTGCTGCGGATGTAATTGCGAATGCCGCCGGAGCCGTGGAAGTTGTAATGGGCGTCCGTGTTGTGAACCGCCGGCGTACGGATGCCCTGATTGAGAAACTGCAGCCAGTTGAAGGCCACGTTGTTTTCCTGTTTGCCGTCCGAGACGAAAAACGGCTCGAACTTCAGCAACCGGTGCGTCATGTGGATTTCAATCACGTCCTGAAACTCGATCATCCCGCGAAAGCCTTCGTCCGGCGAAAAATTGCCGTCTGCGTCGTCGTAGAGCCATCCCAAGTCGGGGTGATTCTGCTGCACCAGTTTCTCGCTACGGGCGTCCCACAGCGCCAGGCGGCTGATCTGCGCCACGGGGTCATTATCGGTCAGCGGGCCGCCGTTGTCCTGCTGGCCCTTTTTCATCATCAGCGGAAACGCATTCTGGTGATTCAGCGGCAGCGGCGTCCCGGTGAGCTCCATGCCGGAAGCTGTCGCCATGCGGCCATTGACCTGGAGCGTCTCAAAGTGCGGCAGGTAAGTGTCAACGCGGTTGTGCTCCGTGCAGGGGGCGTACTCGATGTGCTCCGCGAGCAGGTTCAGCACACGGCCGAGCTGGCTGGCGGTATTGTCGCCCGAAGGGCTCGCGTGGCTGTGGAAATCGGCGCTGACCCAGCCGCGCGTGTCGACGGTGCGCGGCAGGCTGGCTTCAAGAATCGCAACCTTGCCGGCCTCGACGTTCAACTGGCCGAAATACGCGTCGTACTCCGAGCCGTGGCTGACGATGACGTCGTAGCTGCCGGGATTGATCTTCTGCTCGAACGTGCCGTCGGGCGTATAGCGCAGATTCTTGAGCGCATAAACCTGGCTATCGTGACCGAATTCGGGGCTGGAGGTGCCGTCGCGACCGACGAACTCCACCTTGCAGGCGATCGGATTGCCGTCACCGTCGGTGATCTTGCCTTGCACGATGCCCGGTGCGGGGAGTTTGAGGTCCTTGTAAGTCACACCGTTCACATCGTACGAAACGCGGACAGGCTTTCCGTGCCCGACCGCTTCGACTTCGAGTTCATAAGGACCGGCATCGAGCGAAATCACCACGATGCCCTTGGAGTCGGTGCGGGCGACGATCTGTCCCGGCCCTTTCTCGCCCACGCGTACCCACGCTCCCTCAACATTCTTCCCGGCTTCGTCGCGCACCTTGATCGCCAATCCCGGCATTTCTGCTCCTTGGATGCTGGCCGGCAGCGCAAACGCGTCGCCTCGGTGTTTACCCGGCCCAATCACTCGCTTGAGAACCAGTTTCTCATTCGGCTCGAGCGTCGCCCCGTCCGAATCGCCGGTGAGGTAACTGATTTGCGAGGCCCGATTGTTGTTCTGGCTCGTCATCGGGTGGTCGATTGCGTAAACGCCGTATGCTTGCACCCAATAGTTGTCGTCGGCCCACCAGACTTTGCAGGGCCCGTCCGGTACTTTGACGAACGTGTTGTCCGCGCGGACTTCGTCGCGCAGATTCACCGTCACGGGTTCGGTAGCGTCGTTCTGATACTCCGTCGCCACGTCCAGCCACGACCGGCCCTCGCGCAGCGTGTAGGTCAAGGTCGCCGCCGGCCGTTCTGCGGTGGCGGCGGAGCGGAACCGGATCGCCACTTCGTCGCCGCTCGCATTGACGATTTCCGCCTCGCGGTACTCGAACTGCCGGGCGTCGGGGTAATAGGCGCTGAGCTGGTCGTTCTGCTCTTCGCGAAACGTCAAATCGATCACTCCGGCCGCCACGCCGCGGACCGTCATGTTGGCGTTGCGCCAGGCCGTCGGCTGGGCGATCACCGCCACGATCCGGTTGTTCCGGACCAGGTAGTCGCCGTAAATGGCGTCGACTTCCTTGCCATTCGGGCAGAGCTCGTCGTAGTTTTCCGCGCTGAGTTGGACAATCTCCGCGGCTGAAGCTGCGATGGGCAAAGCGGCCAGGAAGAGTAAGGCGACCGAAAAAGCGAGCGAGCGCATGGCGGGGAACTCCGAGCGGGACCGTGGCGGGCGATCCGCAGATTCTGTACGCTGCACGCAACGAATGCAAGCAACCGCATCAAGGCTGAATCGGCCGCGAATGAGCGGCACACAATGCGGTCCGGCACCGCGAGCCCGGCCTGACGCGCGAGCCTGAATGAAATTCAATTCCAGACATATCGAGAGCCTCGATGGCGTCCGCTTATGAACGCGCGAAACAACTCGCCGCCAATAGGCAACCGGATGCCGCGGTGCGCGTGCTGGAAGCGCACGTGCGAGGGGCCCCTCGAGACGCCTATTCGATGTTGTTCCTGGCGGATCTGGCGGAACAGCAGTCGAACGCGAGCAAGGCCGTGCAATGGATGAAGAAGGCCGTGAATGCCGCGCCCGGCGATGCGGACATTCACCTGATCGCCGCAGTGCAATACGCCAAGTTGCGCATGGCCCCCGAGGCGATCAAACGCGTG
>CAZUBB010000005.1:3383-4872 GCA_964618485.1 uncultured Pirellulales bacterium | reverse complement strand
CGCCGGCGTTTAACATCGCTAAATCGTTGTTCGACCTGGGCGACGTCGACGCCGCCATCGAAGGGTTTCTTGCCTGCGCAGTCCAGGCGGCGGAAGAGGGGAGTCGCAAAAGCGAATTGAAATGCCTGGAAGCGATCGCCGTCGGCGTTCCCGGCGCGATGTCGGCGGACAACGCCGGGATTCTGGGCGCGCGCCAGGCCTGGGCGGAAGCGATCGAACCCGCGTCCCCTCCGGCAAATGACTTCGCCGCGCGCGATCGAGCTCCAGAGCGTCCGCTGAATATCGGTTACATCTCATCGTTCTTCGCCGGCGAAAACTGGATGAAGCCGGTCTGGGGATTGATCAACCAGCATGACCGCGAGCACTACTGCGTGCGGCTCTTCTCATTCGGCCCGGTGCCTGGCTGCGAAGAGGGAACGGCGGCGACCACGGCGTATCGGCCGCACGACGACGACCGCGTGTTCGACGTCGATCATGTCGACAACGATCGCGTCGCGCGCCTGATCGCCGACGAGGAAATCGACGTGCTGATCGATCTCAACGGCTACAGCGATCCCAAGCGTCTGGGCGTGCTGTTCGCGCGACCGGCCCCCGTTCAGATCGGCTGGTTCAACATGTACGCCACGACCGGCATGCAGGCGTTCGACTACCTGATCGGCGACCAGCATGTCGTCTTGCCCGAGGAGGAGCGCTACTATCAGGAACGAATCTTGCGAGTCCCTGGCTCCTATCTGACGTTCGACGTGGCGTATCCCGTGCCGGACGTCGCGCCGGCGCCGAGCGCCAAGAACGGCTGTATCACGTTCGGATCGCTCTGCTCGCGCTACAAAATCACGCCGGAAGTGATTCAGGCCTGGTGCGAGATTCTGACTCGCAGTCCTGAATCGCGACTCGTACTGCGCAACGGCGGCTTGAAAGAGATTTCGGAACGCGCGTACTTATTGCAGCAATTCACGTCGCTCGGCGTGGAACCGGAGCGTATCGAATTGCTCGGCAGCGCCGCCCATTGGGAATTCCTGGAAACCTATGCCCAAATCGATATCGCGCTCGACACATTCCCTTATAACGGCGGCACCACCACCACGGAAGCGATCTGGCAGGGAGTGCCGGTGATCGCATACTCCGGACCGACCTGGGCGTCGCGCACGAGCGCCACGTTGCTGCGCGAAGGCAACCTCGGCGACTGGGTCGCCGACAGCCTGGCGGGCTATGTGGAACTCGCCGTGCAACTCGCGAACGATCCTGGTACGCCAAGCAGGCTCGCAGAGCTCCGCGCCGCGATGCGCACGCAGCTCCGCGCCGCGCCGGTGTGCAACACGCGGCAATTCGCTCGCCACATGGAACAACTTTATCGCGATGCCTGGCGAACCTGGTGCGAAAATCGCGTTAACTCCGGGCGCTGACGCTTCCGGCTCCACAGTATAATTCGCGGCTTGTCTCACGATTCCCACTTTCGATCGCGCGAGGATTGTCCCCATGTCAACCAGAT
>CAZUBB010000005.1:0-3373 GCA_964618485.1 uncultured Pirellulales bacterium | reverse complement strand
CTACGCGCGGCGCTGCTAGCGCCGGCTTTTACCTGGTGCTTGATGGCGCTGCCAACTTCTGCGGCGGAACCCGAGCCGCAGATTGCTCCCTGGGTCGATGTGTCCGGCCCCACGCTCCGTCAACTCGAAGCCGAAGGTAAGGAACTAGATTGGCCCGGCGGAACCGCCGGCGTCACGGTCGACCCCTCGAACGGCGATGTCTACATGATCGTGCCAGGGCAGGGAATCTGGAAATCGACCGATTGCGCGGCGACCTTCGAGCGTTGCGACGGCGGCGCCGTGGGCGGGCGTTGCGAGTCGGCGTACTCGCTTAACTTTGCTCCCACTGGGAAGCGCCTCGCCTGCTTCATGCTCGACGGCAAAGGCGCGTGGTCTGGTGACAGCGGTCAGACGTGGCACGGCTTCACCGACGTCGGACGGAATTGGGATTACGCCGCCGTCGACTGGTCGACGCCCGAAGTAAAAACGATCTTCGCGGGCTTACATGAATCGGGCGGCCAGGTGATGTTCAGCAGCGACGGCGGGAAGTCCTGGGAGAGAATTCTCCACGATGCCGAGTTCGACAAGAACGGCGGGCTCGGCGTTTTCGATGCGACGACGCTCGTCTACACGCAACGTGGCAAGGGAATTCAACGCTCGACCGACGCGGGTAAAACGTGGACGAAAGTCTCCGACCTCGAACCGATCGGCCGCCTGGTCCGCATCCTGAACGGCACCGCCTTTTGGCTTGGCAAAGAAGGCCTTCTCGTCAGCAACGATCAAGGCCTTACCTGGTCTGCGCAAGGCGGCCCGGTCAAAGCGTCGATCGGCCCGCTACTCGACCCGCAGGACGAAAATCGCATCGTCGTGGCCGGCGTGGACGGCATTTTTCAAACCACGGACGGCGGTGAAACCTGGGCCCTCGTCGTCAAGCTTCCGCCGGGCGCCGACATCCCGAAACCAGGCTGGTACAGCAACGTCGCCTGGGACCCGATCAACGACGTTTACTACGTTTCGAAAATGGGCAAGCCGACGTATCGGTATGAAATGAAGCCTTAGTGGAGAAGGGAACCGCATCTCGGCGATGGAGCAACGCGGCGATACGACCGGCAATCGATCGTCATAGACTAAGCGTGGCTCGAGGGCGACGCGGGGGGCCATTTGCAATCGCCGCAGTAGCTTTTCCAAACCCTTGATCGACTAGCAATGAGCGAGTCCAATTAGTTCCATGAAAACTCATTGCGCTTCTGCGAGTGCCGCTCGCCGATCGAACCGGCATTGGGCTGTGGCGTTTATCACCGTTTGCCTGCTGCACGTCTGGCTCGAACTCGGACGCGCAGAGGTGATTTCCGCGCGTTCGCCCAATGGCCGGAACGAGATCCGCGTGCGACTGTCTGATGGCTCGTTGACTTACGAGGTGATCCGAGACGGTCAGCCGCGAATTGCCCCGTCGGCGATTCGCCCGGTAGTAGTTGGCCGAGATGCGCGAGCTTCCGTCGCGAGCGTTGCCGAATCCGCACGCGGCAACACGAACAAGCAAGAACCGTTGCAATGGGGAAAGTCGAGCCAGCTGATCGATCGATGCGAGAACGTCGTCATCGACTGCCTGGATCGTGACGAAATGCCCTGGAAGTTGGACTTACGGGCCTACGATGACGGTGTGGCTTTTCGCTACCGCGTCGAAGGAGGAACAGTCCAAATGCCACTGCAACTCTCACGCGAGGATACGGAGTTCCGCGCCGCCGGAGAACCAAAGCTGCTCTACAACACGCTTGACGGATTCCAAACATCACACGAATCGCTCTATCAGTTAGCTCCGTTGGACGCCGTGCCAAACCAGAAGTTGATCGATTGCCCCGCCTTGCTGGCATGGACCGACGGGCAAGCGGCGGCAATCACTGAAGCGAGAGTTCGCCATTTTGCCGGGATGTATCTGGAGCGGCCCTCGCCGCACGATACAGTACTGCGCTCGCGTCTCTCGCCGTCGCTGCAGCGAGGAGCAGCGGCTGTCACTGCGGCCGAAGCTCTGGAAAGCCCTTGGAGGGTAATCATGCTAGGCGACTCGGCGGGCGCATTGTTGGAAAGCAATTTGCTAATGTGTCTCAACGATCCTCCACACGGCGACTTCAATTGGGTGCGTCCTGGCAAGACGACGTTCGATTGGTGGAACGGAGAATTTGAAGAGGACTACAAGCTAGCAGAGCCGACCGCGACATTCGTAGGCCGACACAAGAAGTACATCGATTTTTGCGCCGAGCATGGAATCGCCTATCACACGATTTGCGGAGACGGGCGGCCGTGGTATCCGCAAACGAGTACGGACTACTCGACTCCAAGTCCAGATGCGGATGTGCGCAGGTCTCGGGCGGAGCTCGATCTGCCGGCAATTCTGGCCTACGGCCGAGATCGTGGCGTCGGCATCCGATTGTGGATGCATTGGAAGCCGCTCGCGGAACATCTCGAAGAGGCGTGCGCCGAGTATGCGAAATGGGGCGTAGCCGGACTGATGATCGATTTCCTCGACCGTGACGATCAAGAGATGATCGAATTCACGGAGCGCGTCTTGGCGTGTGCCGCCAGGCATCATCTACATGTCCAGATCCACGGCTCCTCGAAATACAGCGGCGAGCAGCGCACATATCCGAACTTGTTCAACCGCGAAGGCGTTCTGAACTTGGAATACTTGAAATGGGGTTCCCTCTGCACGCCGGATCACAACGTTAACGTCGCCTACACGCGGGGTCTGGCCGGTCCCGTCGACTACCACCTAGGCGGCTTCCGATCGACGTCGCGCGCCGCCTTTCAGCCGGAGTTGCTCAGTCCCGTTGTACTTGGCACCCGCTGTCATCATATGGCGCTTTATCTCGTGTTCGAGAATCCCATGCCGATGCTCGCGGACCGGCCCGACCATTATGAGGGCCAGGCGGGATTCGACTTTCTAAGCAAGATGCCGACGACCTGGGACGAGACGCGTTTTGTCGCCGGCGCGCCGGGCGAGTACGTCGTCTTGGCGCGTCGGCACGGCAGCGAATGGTTTCTTGGCGGCATTACAAACTGGACGCCGCGAACGCTGGATGTCCCGCTGACGTTTCTCGGACTCGGAACCTACGCCGCGACGTTGCACGTCGACGGCTCTCTGGACGAGGAGCGGCCCAACGAAATCTCTCAAGTGAGCAAGGACGTAAATCCCCAATCGCGTCTAACGATCTCAGTCGCGCCCGGCGGCGGGTTTGTCGGCCGGTTGGCGCCGAACTAAGCTGAGAGGAATGGCTCCTACCACCAGGATCAACAATGCCGACGGTTCGGGAACGGCGCTGGAAACGCTAGATTCGCCGAAGTTATTGCGCACGTTGTTGAGATCAGTCAGATCGACGGTGCCGTTGTTATCGGTGTC